>JBOFMR010000182.1:0-10753 GCA_051658485.1 Phocaeicola sp. | reverse complement strand
GTATGAACCTGATTATTTGCTACCATAAGAGTGAGTGAGAATACCCTTAAAGGTAGTAATAATCAGGGGATTATGCAAACAAACACGCAATTATCTTATTGATAATCAGATAGATAAAACAAAGTTTAACGAAGTATTGTAAGAATGGATAAAATAAAAATGTCGAATAATAATAAGAGGAGAAGTGCATTATTTGGTGCTGCATTTTTAATGGCAACCTCTGCAATAGGTCCTGGTTTTTTAATGCAAACAACTTTTTTTACAGATGAGCATCGTGCTAATTTAGGTTTCTCCATTCTAGTAACAACTATTTTCCTCTTTGTCGTCCAATTAAATGTATGGCGTGTCATTGGTGTCTCAGGGATGAGGGGGCAAGATATTGCGAACGGAATATTTCCTAAGTTGGGCTATTTAATAGCTTGTCTAGTCTCTCTTGGAGGCTATGCTTTTAATATATCCAATGTAGGGGGGACAGCATTGGGATTGGGAATCCTTATCGACCAAAACTCCTCTTTGCTGATACCTATTTCGGGAGGGGCTGCAGCTGTTCTCTTTTTGTCAAAAAGTGCAGCTCACTTCATGGATCGAGTCAGCGTCGTATTGGGTGCCCTTATGATTTTACTTATTGCCTATGTTGCCATTTTGACCAATCCTCCATTGTTAGAGGTTGCACATAGAAGTATCTTACCTGAAAATTACTCTGTTCTTGGCTTCTCCATACTTACACTTGTTGGTGGAAGCATTGGTGGTTACATCACCTTTGCAGGAGGACATCGCCTCTTAGATTCTGGCATAAATGGAGTTGCTCATCTAAAAGACATAAATAGGAGCTTGATTTTGGGGTCAAGTGTAGCAAGCATTGTGCGTATCTTACTTTTTTTAGCAGTTTTGGGTGTGGTTTCGAAAGGGTTTGTACTTGACAAAGAGGATCCAGCCTCTTCAGCCTTTCAATATGGCGCTGGTATGATAGGGAAGAGGATATATGGTTTTGTATTGCTCTCTGTATCGGTTACTTCATTGATAGGGGCGGCATATACCACTACCTCTTTCTTAAAGACTCTATTCTCTGTGGTAAAAAACAATGAACGCCTATTTATCGTTGGAAACATTTTACTCTCTACAGCTCTTATGTTTTTTATAGGGAAGCCTATTCGTGTCTTAATATTGGCAGGTACATTAAATGCATTTATACTCCCTATTGCTCTATCTATCATATTGATTGCTTCAAATAAGAAATCAATTGTGGGAGATTATAAACATTCAAAAGTCCTGACCTATCTAGGGTGGGTCGTTGTGCTTTTAATGGGATACGCTGCAGTCACCTCTTTGCAAGATGTTGGAAAAATGTTGTTTGGAGCATAGTGATGCTAAAAAAACAATTGTAATAAAATTATTGCTGTCTGGTAAAAAAGAGAACGACTCATTATATCACTTGATGTTCAATACTTTGCTGATACTTCTTAAAAAGAAGATTCTCTTTTTGCTTTCTAATGGATTCTATATATTTGAAAATCAAGTGATTTTCTAAAGGAATTAAGAATTATTGTACAGTAAATAAAATAGAGTCTGTTTCATGAAGAGCATTCCTTGCGAGCTTGGGTAACTTCTATTTACTATACAGAATAGCATCTATAGATAAAAATGCAGATATTATTTGAATCACGACCGGTGTTTTTGCTTTTTTTTACATCCTTTAGTTAAATAAATAGATTTATCTCTTGTTTTTCATGATTATTTTTGCAACCCTATGCAATTTTCTTATTTTTATGATTAATTGTAAATCAGTTATTTGAGATCTTTTTTTGTTGTTTTTGAATATGGTTGATCTTGTCTCTTTTTTACGTAAAAAAATGACTTTAAACTTTAAAAAAAACAAACGATGAAACAGAGTAAAACTTTTTTAGGTTGGTTGTTATTAGGGTTAGTATTAACCTTATCTTTTGCTTCTTGTAGCAAAGAAGATGCAACAAAAGAGAATTCTTCCTCTAAGGGAGTAGTTGTAGGATCAAAAACACTTTATGTGCTAAAAATTAATAGAGAAGCTTATGAGGTAGCGGACTATGAAGTGGAATTTGTGACGATGGATGCCGATGAGAAGAATCCGGTCTCTATTGTAGAGAAAGTGGTGATTGGGGATGATGAGTGGGAAAAACTTACTATAGATGGTGTGGAGTATGAATGTGCTTATTGGAATTGTGATATTGATGTGAATGAACTTCCCTCTTTCTTGAAAGTTACTCCTTCCTGCACTTTAAAAGAAGCGAATCCTTCGAAGGATAGCTATACGATTTTATTAGACTATGCTATCTCTACAGTTGCAAAAGAGGATAAAGAACATTCTGACCCTGCGTTTATACTCCTCTTCAAGAATGAAAAGCCTTCCAAAATTAAAGGTAGCGAACTAAAGAGTGAATTAGGGCATCAATTGATGAGAAATGAAGTAGTTCAAAAGATTTCTAAAAACAGTGATTCTTCAGATATTATTTTGTCACAAAAGGAAGTGCTCTCTGCTAAAACTGTTTACGGACTAATTCTAAGTAAAGATGCTTATGATGTAGCTGACTATTTCGTAACATTTACAACCAAAGAGGGTGAAGTAAGTAAAGAGGAGGTTGTTATTAATGATGATGAGTGGGAAACACTTACTATAGATGGTGTAGAGTATAAATGTGCTTTATGGGGGAGTCAAAATTATGAGTTGAGTACATTACCTGCAATGATTGAGGCAACTCCATCATATGTGTTAAAATCGGATCCTCCTCAAAAAGAAAACTATGATATTTTAGTGGGACATACGATTGTTTCTATTCCTGTTTATGCACCCGAGTATCCTTCGCCACTCTTTTTCTTTAAGTATATCTATGAGACATCGAATGATTTATCGCTTGGAGATTTAGGAGCTAATTTGGGTGCAAAAATGGAACAGAGTAAGGCTTTATCAAAGATATCAATCAATGGTAATAAATCAGATATTATTGTAGAATAAGTGGTTGCTAGGATTAATTTTCTGTAATTCTGTTTGATAGAAGTGACTCTTTATGGCTTTCCAATACCCAGTAAAGTGATCACCTATTAGCAACTTTTTTATTGAGTCCACCAAGAAGAGTCCACTTTTTCAAGTGGACTCTTCTTGGTTTGTCCAACATGGATGATAACTCTAGGGTGTAACTCCCAAACGTGCCTTGATAGCAGGAAACGTTAGCTTAAGACAAGGGTTTCCCATGAGGTAGAACCTGAAGGAAGGCGGCAAATTGCTTCAAACGTACGATCGAGTTGTAAGTAACAAAGGAATCGCAGGTGTTGGTGGTCTTGGTGTCAAAGGAGTCCACAACCACATCAAAGAGAATTGATTCTCAATCCGCACGAGGATTGAGAATCAATTCTCTCTCAAGCAGTAAAAAGATAGAAATACCCAAGCCTAATGGTGGGACGTGTGGAAAGCCTCGTTGAAGCGGATGTGAGAATTAATAAAACAGGTTTCCCTTCTACTCGATTTTACAAATCGCTTATCGAGTTAGAAAACATCACCTAATTCATTCTCAAAATTGTTTAAAGCGGAGTTTCGATGGTTTCCTTCAGAGTAGACTAAAAAGGAACCCTGAAAGTACACCCTGATTTCCATTCGGAGCAGCCATAAGCTGTTTTCCCTTTTATGATTGTTCCTTTTCCACATTGTGGACAAGGAGATCCTACTTTCGGCCCGTTCTCTTCCCTGTTGAGGAGAGAGGGATTTACATCTGTTTTGTTTGTGCCAACACTCTCTTTCGCGGAAGACGATTTAGCCTTCGATGTAGCTGCCTCGTTAGAATTTGTGTTATCCGCTTGGGAAGTAGTTTGGGCTTTTGAGGTAGAGGAACCATCTGCTTTCTCCTCTTTCTTCTTGCGAGTAGTGGCTTTCTTTTTCTTTACCGCTTTGGTAATCTCCTCTACAACGGTAGGCTGAAGGATAGTAATGCGTCGGTTGGTATTGTCACTAAGCACGCTGTGAACCACCTCTTGTACCATCTGTTTCAACTCTTCAAGGAAGGTGGAAGCTTGATAACTTTTACGTTCTATTTCGCGCAACTTTTTTTCCCAAATTCCAGTGAGCTGTGCCGATTTAAGCAGCTCTTCGTGAATGAGACCAATGAGCTCTACTCCCGTAGGCGTAGCTATTAGGTTTTTGCGCTCTTTTCTTATGTAATTGCGCTTGAAAAGTGTTTCAATAATGGCTGCTCGTGTTGAAGGACGTCCTATTCCATTCTCTTTCAAGGCATCCCTTAACTCATCATCCTCGACCTGTTTTCCCGCAGTCTCCATAGCTCGTAGCAGGGTAGCCTCTGAATAAGGACGAGGTGGTTGGGTCCACTTTTCGCTGAGTGAAGGAACGTGTGGTCCACT
Organism: Phocaeicola sp.; assembly: GCA_051658485.1. Taxonomy (GTDB): domain Bacteria; phylum Bacteroidota; class Bacteroidia; order Bacteroidales; family Bacteroidaceae; genus Phocaeicola. The sequence continues at coordinate 6,373 of JBOFMR010000182.1, read as the reverse complement.
CTCTCCACGGTTAAAAGTAGGTAGTGTACGCTCTTCATCCGATCCCTCTTGGGACTCCTCTTTTATCTCCTCTTTGACCTCTTTTGAAAAAATAACACGCCATCCTGGCTCTAATATCTGTTTCCCTGTCACCTTAAATTCGATGGAATCAGCCTCACCCATAATGGTTGTGGTTGAAAATTTACAGTCGGGATAGAATGCTGCGATAAAGCGACGAGCAATTAAATCGAATACACGCTTCTCCATGTCGGTAAGATTCGTAGGATTCTGACCAGTAGGAATAATGGCGTGGTGATCGGTTACTTTTTTATTGTCAAAGACCTTTTTCGATTTTAGAAGTGGCTTGCCCATAAGTGGGGCAGTAAATGCCTCATAGGGCTTGATGCCTGCTAATATAGTAGGACACTTGGGGTAGATATCTTCACTCAGGAATGTGGTATCTACACGGGGGTAGGTGGCTACCTTCTTTTCATACAACGATTGTATCAATCGAAGTGTCTCATCTGCCGAATAGCCAAATTTCTTGTTGCACTCTACCTGAAGAGAGGTCAAATCAAAAAGTCGAGGAGGTGCTTCATTCCCTTTTTTAGAGGTTACGCCAGTTACTGTAAAAGGTGCTTGTTGGATACGTTCCATCAATGCTTCTCCAGTAGCTACATCCGTGATAGGAGGAATGCCTCGGTTCTCCTCTGTTTTGCTGCTAGTTGTTCCTTTCTTGTCACTCTCCTCTTGAGCCAACTCTTCATCTGTCTTACGTAGTAGCGCAGTAAAAGTGGTGTTTCGATAGAGGGTGGTAAGAACCCAATATTGTTGAGGTGTAAAATCATCAATTTCTAGTTGACGTTTCACGATGAGTGCTAGGGTGGGTGTTTGTACACGTCCTATGGAGAGCACTTGTTTGTGTTGTCCATATTTGAGTGTATAGAGTCGAGTGGCATTCATTCCAAGTGTCCAATCTCCAATGGCACGGCTCAAGCCAGCCTCGTAGAGTGGTTGAAACTCTGTTTGGTCCTTTAAATTTTTAAACCCCTCTCGGATAGCCTCTTCGGTAAGCGAAGAGATCCAAAGTCGTTTGACGGGGCATTTAACCCCTGCCTTTTGCATCACCCATCTTTGGATAAGCTCTCCTTCTTGTCCCGCATCCCCGCAGTTTATAATCTCATCAGCTTGTTGCATTAACGACTCGATGGTGCGAAACTGCTTCTCTATGCTAGGGCTGCTAATAACCTTGATGCCAAAGCGTGGTGGAATCATAGGAAGACTAGAGAGGCTCCACGATTTCCACGAAGGGGTATATTCATGCGGCTCCTTCAGTGTACATAGGTGTCCAAAAGTCCAAGTTACTTGGTAACCATTTCCCTCTATATAGCCATCTCTTTTGGTTTTAGCTCCTAATACATCGGCTATGTCACGTGCCACACTGGGCTTTTCAGCAATACAAACTATCATACACTCTTCTCTTTATTACTCAAGTGGACAAAGATAATAAAAAAAGTGTGTAAGTAGGGTGTTTAAACAGCTCTCTTCTCCTCCTTGTATGAGGCAGGTAAGACCCCATACTCTTTTTGAAAGTACTTATCAAAACTCTTTTGATTGCTAAATCCTACTTGGGTATAAATGTCTGTTATCTTAAATCGTCCCTCTTTTAAGAGCAGTGCAGCGTGTTTCAGTCGAATGATTCGGATAAAATCAGCTGGTGTCCTTCCTGTGATCGCCATCAGTTTTTTATACAAATCAATTTGGTTGACTTTTAACTCTTTACTAAGGTTCTCGATGGAAAGGTCGCTTTGGGTGATATTTTTCTCTACATATTTTACAGCCTCTTCCACAATCTTTTCGTCTGAGCTAGCAATGATTGAGTCATCTGACCTCTTCTTCTTAAGCGAACTGCTGCTGTTTTGTTCCTTCCTTAACATCTTTTGAACCGTTGCAATTAAGCTATGCCCATTGAAGGGTTTAATTAGGAGTGCATCAGCCTGACTGGTTGTCTCCTCTGAATTAATGGTTCCATATTTTTTTGAAATTAGCAGTACAAATGGAGTAGAAGAGAACTCCTCCTTGCTTCGAACAAGGCGATTTAACTCATAGCCATTAATAATTGGCATCTCTTGGTCACAGATTATTAAGTCAGGTATTAGAGTTTCTAATAGTTTCCAAGCATCATAGCCATTCGATGCTACTTTAATTTCATACTCTTGGCACAAAGTTTCGTTGATAAAAGATAGGACATCCTCATTATCGTCTATGGCTAAAATGGTAGGACGATAACTCTTATTTGCATCCCATTTTCCATTTCGGCGTATAATCTCTTGGGCAGTGGTTGACCTCGGTTTCTTCTTTTTCTCTTTTGTTTCGTTGCTTTTGCTCTCTGCAACGTTTTCTATGGCTGTTTTGATGAATTCGATGCTTTCTAAACCATTTTCATCCAAAGGGACAGTTTGTATGGTTTGGAGAAGAGAATTTCCACGATTCCTATGCTCTTTGAAATAGGGTTCTTCCTTTTCCTCCTCTTTTTCCAGCTTCTCTATATTCTCGATGGTGTATATGCTGGGGTGAATCTCTTCGGAGAGATTGTTATTCTTTGGCTCTTGGTAGGGTTTCACTTTTTCTTCTTCTCCTCGTTTGTTACTATTCTCTTTTTCACTTCTCACGCTGCCACCATGAAGGGCTTTTACTCGGAGTATCTATTCTCTAGGTTAATAATCCGTTTTGTTAGTATAGTAAAAAGTCCAATGGAGTTGTTACTCACAGGAGGTGGTTGGTCTAGCTATTTCTTTTGCTAATTGCTGACAAATATACTTTTTCTTTTTCTCTTTTTGTATTATTTATTAATATTTGTTTAAATAGATGGTTTTGAGTCAAATTAATTATTTATATTGCTCTCTGGTAAAAAAGAGAATGAATTATTATATCACCTGATGCTCTTTGGTTTGATGAGGCTTTTTTCAGGGGGGCTTGTTTTTTTTGCTGAGTAATATTTTTTTTGATGAACTCAATAGAATAGACCTAAGATGAATCTTATAAACTTTCTAATGGATTCTATATATAGGAGCAACAAGCGATTTCCTAACGGCATTAAGTTTTATCGGATAGCAATTAATCATTTATGGCTTTTTGTTTTAATTAGATTTGGGTTGTTGGGAGTGGGGCACTTGTTCCTCCTTGATTATTTAAAAAGTTTGTGCCACCTCTTCTCTACCTAAAAAAAGATTGAGAAGATGCTTCAACTCTTCACAGGTGTTGATAATTAATAGGTTACGGTGAAGGATGGGGGCTGTACTCTTCACCAAATCTTCACAGAATAATTTTTGTTGTTCCAAATCGATAAAATGGATCACTAATCTCCTGTTAAAAAAATCATTGAAATAAGAATCAGGCTACAACTCTTTTTTAAGCATGCTAGGGCCTATATTTCCTCGTAATCTATTTTTCAGAACTATAATTTTTCAAGTCAAATGGTTTTTCCTAAAGGTCGTGTTTATATAAGTGTTAATCATGGATATAAAAAAGGGATATTCAAATTCAATGGGACGCTATTGAACATAGGTTTTACTGGCTATCTGAACTGCCCATTGATTCTTCTTGCGATTAAAGGGGAAACAACCTATTGAAAGCGCAATAATGACTAAATGATTTTACCGTCTCACCTAGGTGAAACAGCTGTCTCACCTAGGTGAGACGGTAAAGAAGTGCTTCAATTCAAAGAGGTGCTACATTCAAGAAGGGTATTGTAAGTTTAGGCTAGAGTGATGCTCCATAATTGCTTTTTGATAAACGTTTGGCTGATAGAGGAAAATGAACTCTTTGGAAAAAGCTATTCTTTAAAGCTCAACCATCCTCCTTGGGAACCTATCTGCTTCTCTAGTAAAGTCGCAATTAAAAACAGATTTTCCTCTTAAGAAGTCTCAGTAGATCAAAAAGCATCAGGTGATATCATGATTCGTTCTCTTTTTTATCGGACAGCAATAAAAAGAGAAATAGATTGTTTTAAACATACCTGTTCCTCCTATTTGAGCCTATATACTTTGTGTGGAGTGGTAATATAACAATAGCGAGGCTGCTCTCAATGAAGAGAGCAGCCTCGCTATTATAATGTACTGTTTAGTATCTGTGTAGATTATTTCTTCACACGGTTACCGTAACGAGTCATAAACTTATCAACACGTCCTGCTGTATCTACAAGTTTAGATTTACCTGTGTAGAAAGGGTGAGATGTGTTAGAGATTTCAATCTTTAATACTGGATAAGTTTCACCTTCGAATTCAACAGTTTCTTTTGTGTTACAAGTTGAACGTGACAAAAACATATCGCCATTAGACATATCTTTGAATACCACTGGACGATAATTTGCAGGATGAAGATCTTTTTTCATTGCTATTGCTATTTATTTTATTATAATATTATTGTACTATTTTGGTAAGAAATAGTGTAATGGGCCATTTCAGGCTGCAAAGGTAATGCTTTTTATCTGAAACCAAAAATGTAGCTCTTTTTTTTTCTTAAGCGACTCTTCTTTTTTTTTGTTGATTGATAGGTGGAGATTGCAATTTAAATGTAAATAGCGAATAGTATGAATGGACAGAAAGAAAAAATGTATAACATGGCATCTTTTTGGTGTATAAACTAGCGGTGTTCGAACAATTATCATTAATTTTGTAGTGGAAATTAATTCACTAACCATTATAAATTATTAAACAATGATTAACTACAAAGATTTAGGTCTTGTAAACACAAGAGACATGTTTGCGAAAGCTATCAAAGGTGGATATGCTATTCCTGCTTTCAATTTCAACAACATGGAGCAATTGCAAGCTATCGTTAAGGCTGCAGTAGAAACAAAATCTCCAGTTATTATTCAAGTATCAAAAGGTGCTCGTCAATATGCTAACCAAACTTTGCTTCGTTACATGGCCGAAGGTGCTGTAGCTTATGCTAAAGAGTTGGGTGCTGCTAAACCAGAGATCGTATTGCACCTTGACCACGGAGATTCTTTTGAAACATGTAAATCATGTATCGACATGGGCTTCTCTTCAGTAATGATCGATGGCTCACACCTTCCTTACGACGAAAACGTAGCATTAACTAAAAAAGTAGTTGAATACGCACACCAATTTGATGTAACAGTTGAAGGTGAATTGGGTATTCTTGCTGGTGTAGAAGATGACGTATGTGCAGAACACCACACTTATACTGAGCCAGACGAAGTAGTAGATTTCGTAACTAAAACTGGATGCGATAGCTTGGCTATCTCTATCGGTACTTCTCACGGTGCGTTTAAATTCAAACCAGAGCAATGTACTAAAGATGCAAACGGTCGTTTGGTTCCTCCTCCTTTGGCATTTGATGTATTGGCAGGTGTTGAAAAAGAACTTCCTGGTTTCCCTATCGTACTTCACGGAGCTTCTTCAGTTCCACAAGAAGAGATTGCAGTTATCAATAAATTTGGTGGTGCACTTGAGGCAGCTATTGGTATTCCTGAAGAAGAGTTGCGTAAAGCAGCTGCATCTGCAGTATGTAAAATCAATATTGACTCAGACTCTCGTTTGGCAATGACTGCGGCTATCCGTCAAACATTTGCTGAAAAACCAGCTGAGTTCGACCCACGTAAATACCTAGGTCCTGCTCGTGACAATATGGAAAAACTTTACAAACACAAAATTGTGAATGTATTGGGTTCTGAAAATAAATTAGAGGCGTAATAACTCCTTTATTTAAAAGAGTAGAAGCTGCTTTCCGAAAGGGAGGCAGCTTCTTTTTTTGATTTGTATTGCTTTGAGACGCTAGTCATTTGTTGGCAGACTCAATGGATGTGGCTAAATTAAAGTTCTTCGGATCGCTAATGAATCATATCTCAAGTGCCAAGGGCTTGGAACAATCGTTTGAAATAGCTATTCGATAAAATGATTGATGCCATTTGAATTTAATTATTACTGTTTGGTAAAACGAGAACGAATCATAATGTCGGCCGATAATCAATGGTTCGATTGATGATGCTTCTTGACAAAGAGCTTGTGCTTTTGCTGGTTAATGGTTCTTTGGCAAACTCAATAGAATAGAGCTAACTTGAAGCTTAGTTGCTCTCTAATAGATTCTATTGTTAGGAGAATCAAACGGTTTCCTAAAGGCATTAATTTTTATCAGCTAGCAATCGGATTTAATAGGATAGGGACTTAGTGATGGGATATTTCCTCTCATTTACTGCTATGTTATTAGCAAACGGAAGCAGATGTTCTCGGCTCACCTGCAAAAGTTGTGGACAATAATTGTTAACGCCCTTTACTTAGCATAGATATTCGCCACTCTATACAAGAAGAATACTACATCATTCACCCCTCTTACATCTGCCCTAAACTTTTTTAGTTTTGCATTGAAG
>JBOFMR010000181.1:0-14076 GCA_051658485.1 Phocaeicola sp. | reverse complement strand
TTAGCCTAAAGAGGAAGAACTTTACATCAATTAGGGCTCACCCTAAAAGTTGTGGGATGGTATCCTTTTTGTTCATTTTGTCGTCTGTTTACCAATTCCTTTTTTAGTATGCTATTATCCTTTTAGAGAGCCTTAAACTCTCTTCTACTTAAAATAAAAGAGCGAAAAAAAGCTTCAACCCTTCACACACTCTAACTATCAACAAGTTATGGTGAAGAGAGCAGAAAATAGTCTTCACCAAATCTTCACTGAATAATCTTTATTTACCCCATATTGCTTGGGGCCAACTTTCTCAGGTGAGCCGAACTTCTTCAACAACCATGTGACTAATGCATCGGCAGAATGTTTTAGTTCAAAGCTAAAAAAGTTTAGGGTCGATTTAAGAGGGGGTGAATGATCTACCATCCTTTCTATATAGAGTGATGAACATCTATGCCAAGTAAAGATATTAACAATTATATCCACAAAGGAATCCCCAAGTCTATCGGGTGAGCCCTAAAAGTTTGATTCCAAGCAACGCTTAGTGAATGTAAAACCAAAAGATATCGATGAATGGACAGCCAAAAAACAGCATACGAATTGGGTAACAGAAAGAACAAAGAAGCTCGCTCTGACCGAATGACTTTAGGAACAATGAACTGAACACCCTACTTATTTACCAATATATTCATACGCCTGATCTCCTGCAATCTTCCCATTTACCACAATATCGGCCACTCCATTACCGCCTAGTCGATTTCCACCGTGTAGCCCACCTGTTACCTCGCCAGCTGCATAAAGACCACGAATAATAGTACCATCTGCTGTAAGTACCTGCATCTCTGGATTTACTTTAATACCGCCCATAGTGTGGTGTATGGCAGGTTTAACACATACTGCATAAAATGGTTTTTGGTTTAATGGAGCAATCATCTCCGAAGCCTTTCTTCCAAAATCTTCATCTACACCTGCTTGTTGCATGGTGGTGTAGCGAGTCAGTGTAGCTGAGAGTACAGCAGGTGGAACTTCGATAGATGTAGCCAACTCCTCTATTGTATTGCCTGTTTTTAATAGACCTTGATTTACGTATGTTTCGATTGAAGCTAAGGAAGTGCGCACTTGATGGTCAAAAACAATGTATGCCTTTTCTCCCGTTTGCACTAGTATGGCAGCCGATAACACATCGCGTGTTACCATTTCGTTGACAAAACGTTTAGCCTCTGCATTAACCATAATAGCACCGTTGCCTCTTACCGCTTCTGTTATTAAGATATTATTGGTATACTCTGCACTGGGGTGAATCTGAATTTGATCCATCTGCACCACTGCACCCCCTACGGATGCTACCCACGCAAAAGCATCACCCGTAGCTCCTTTGTGATTGAGCGTACTGAACTTGGCAAGGTCGGGGCGGTAGTATGACACCATCTCAAGGTTGCCACCAAAGCCTCCAGTAGCTATAACAACCGCTTTGGACTTAATATTGTAGCTGCTCTTATCTTTATTCTCCACAGTAACACCCACAACGGTTGTACCTTCGTTCGTAAGAGCAGTCACCTTATTGTTTGTACGAATTTCAATATTGTTATGAGCAGAAGCCTCTTTCAGCACTTTCATTAAATGCGATCCAATGGCAGTCCCCCCTTTCGGGCGGTGAGTTCGCTTGATGCTACTGCCTGCCATAAGTCCCACATCACTTAAATCTGCTCCTAACGAAATTAGCCAATCCACCGTAGGCGGAGCATATTCCACAAAACTTTTCACCAAGCTAGGATCATTAAGCTGGTGTCCTCCACTCATAATATCCTCGTAAAAGATGCTTTTAGAGTCTTCGATTCCTAACCCTTTCTGCACAGAGGTCTCGGCAGCATTAAGTCCACCAGTAGAGTAGTTTGTGTTTCCACCAATAATCCCCTGCTTCTCCAATACGATTACCTTTGCACCTTTAGAGGCTGCTTCGATAGCTGCCGAAAGTCCCGCACCCCCTGCACCAATTACTACTATATCACACTCGCCATCGGAATATCTCTTTTCATCCTCGGGTTTAATACCTTTAGCAGCATTTATAGCCATGTTGACTGCTTGAATCACTCCCGTAGAGGTAAGCGTAGCTCCAGTAATGGCATCGGCTTGTGTGAGGTTATTTTGACTAATTAATACCTTATCAATGATAGCAGTGATAGTACTTTGAGCAAACGAAGATTCCGATTGGCTTATTGCACTTGCCGAAACAATGGTATGATTTTCAACTTTGATTCGAACTAGGATGGTACCGTTACGTCCTTCGCCAGTACCTTCCCATACTCCATCTTGAATAATTGTTTCAGGATTATCATTTGGATTATTTGAATCATTACAGCCGAATAGAGAGGCTGCAATAAATAATAATGTTAAACTTCTAATCAATATCCCTTTACTAATGATACTCTTCATAATATGAATGTGTTGTTGGATGGTGTGAATTGGAGAGCTAAATTAATATTTTTTCTCTAATTCGTATCTCTAGCTAGATAAATTACTCCCACACCCACCAAAGTCATAAAGTCCGACACAGGTACTTGCCAACCAAACAGCTACCGCACCAAAGAACATAGGCAAAAAGAGGATAGGGTAGAGAAATAGACCGGGTCTATTATTAAGTGAGGCGGTTACCATCCAGAAATAGATGGTAACCGCCCCGTTTAAATATTTAAAAAAGTCAAAGATATTACTTCTTATCGGCTTTAGCTTTGCAGCATCCTTCTTGCTTCTCTACTTTTTCAGCTTTCTTGCTTTTGCAGCAACCCTCTTTCTTTTCAGCTTTAGCCTTGCAACATCCCTCTTTTTTGTCTGAATTTCCCTCTTCCTTTGAGCATTTCTTATCTTCTTTTGAGCACTTTTTATCACACTGCTCAGACTTTGTGCACGATTTTGTTTTTACATCTTGTGCATTTGCTGTGCCGTAAGTAGCCATTGCAGCAATAAAAGCTGCACACATTACCATTTTTTTCATAAGAACTCCTTTTTGATTAATGATTCGTTTAAGTCAACAGAAACAAAGTAATAGGTTTTTCTTGAAAACACCTAACAAAAAGGAATAAAAAAAACGAGATAATAACTATTTTGAAGGATATCAAGCAATTTTATTTCATTCCTGTTTCATTCTTTTCAGCGAGCAACAGTATAGTTTTCATCAACTCACCTCCTAGTTGAACCACTTACTTTATTTTCCTAGCAGTATCTAGCCTAAGAAAGACAAACAGTAGAATAGAAAATCCCCAAAGAGAAGATCCCCCGTAGCTAAAGAAAGGAAGTGGAATACCAATCACTGGAGTAAGCCCAATAACCATTCCGACATTAATAAAAAGGTGAAAGAAGAAAATGCTTAAAACACTATATCCATATACCCGCCCAAACTTAGAGGTCTGTCGCTCTGCTAGATAGATTAATCGTAGAATAAGGGTTAAGAAGAGTAAAAGTACTGCTGCCGAGCCCACGAAACCCTGCTCTTCTCCAACGGTGCAAAAAATAAAGTCTGTATCTTGTTCAGGTACATACTTCAACTTTGTTTGAGTACCATTTAAAAAACCTTTTCCAGTTAACCCTCCTGAGCCAATAGCGATTTTACTTTGATTTACATTGTAACCTGCTCCAGCCAAATCCTCTTCTATCCCCAACAACACCTTTATACGTATCTGTTGGTGCTTTTCTAATACACTTTCAAAAACATAATCCGCAGAATAAAGAAAGGCCATTGAGCCAAGCGTAAAGAGTGATATATAGAAGTAGGAGGCAAAACGCTCTTTTAGTGAAATTATAATGAGATAAAGTATCACTCCAATAGATACTCCCCACTGAAGGTAAGCTACATTGAATGGAATTACATATTGTGAAAAAAGAAATCCAAATGCCATAATTGAACAACCAATCCCAGCAATATTCCATGCCACTCGCTTTTGGCTGCAATATACATTTACTAAAATTGCCGATAAAATAATATTGGTGACTAACACAGCCGATTCACCCAAAGAGCTATAACCATCAGGCAATAAAACGTCAGAAAAGCGAATCCCTACTACAAAATAGAAGACAACACTAATACCAGCAAAAAGAACGGCACCTGCCATACCCTCTCGATAGAGAACCAGGAAAAAAGCCAAATAAACCAAAGCAGACCCTGTCTCTCGCTGTAGGATAATGAGTAACATTGGTAGCAAAATAAGTGAGATTGCCAAGAACAGGTTTTTTCGGTTAGCCAAAGTAAAATGATACCCATTCATAAACTTTGCCAACGCAATGGCTGTAGCAAACTTAGCAAACTCAGCGGGTTGCAAACTGATACTCCCAAACTTAATCCATGAATAGGAGCCCTTGGTATCCTCTGCCAAGAAAGGGGTAGCCAACAGCAGTAGCATCATAGCTCCATAGAGCAGATAACCAAACCAATCATAGAGTTTCTCTTCAAGCATCAGTATGATAAATCCCAAAAAGAATGAACAGCCAATCCACACCAACTGCTTGCCTGCACGCGCATCAAAGCTAAAGAAATCAAAGTCACCATACTCATAGCTCGCTCCACAGATACTAAACCAGCCCAAAGTAATCAAAGCTAGATAGATCACAATTGTTATCCAATCAACTGATTTCCAAATACTACCGTATGTGTATGCCATATTCTATTCTTCTATCTTGAATATTTTTCACTTTCTGTTTACTTGTTTCTGAAAGCTCTCTCGTTAAATACTTCTCCATCATAAGTGAACCAATTGGAACCCCATAGACAGCACCAAAACCACCATTTTCAACATATACAGCAATGGCTATTTTGGGATTATTCATGGGTGCAAAGCCCATAAAGGCCGAATGGTCTTTACCCCTATTTTGAGCAGTACCTGTCTTTCCACACACCTCAATTCCAGGTATTGCAGCCGTTCGGCAAGTTCCGCCAAGCACTGCATTGCGCATTCCTTCTACAGCAACTTCGTAATGTTCACGATCCACCATCGTATGGTGACGCTTCGTGTAGAGTGTATCAAGTGGCTCCTCCTCTATCTCCTTCACCACATGAGGAGTAAAGTAATAACCTCGATTGGCAATCGTTGCACCTAAATTGGCCATTTGTAGAGGCGTTAACGTAACCTCCCCCTGTCCAATAGCGATGGAGATAATTGTCAATCCATTCCATGAACTCCGGTAGTGCTTGTCGTAATAATCCGCATTGGGTATCATCCCTCGTTTTTCACCTGGCAAGTCAATCCCTAGTGGATAGCCAAAACCCATTGAAACCATATAATCTCGCCAAACAGACATTGCATTTTGGACGGTACCATACTTCTTTTTTGCCCCAATCATTTGATACAAGCCCCAACAAAAATAAGCATTACACGAAGTAGCAATGGCTGGAACTAGCGGTAAAGGTGAACCATGTGTGTGACAACCGACTCTTAATCCGCCACATATAAAAGCTCTGTAACAAGAGAAATTGGTCTGAGGAGTAATGATCCCCTCCTGCAAGAAAGTCAATCCTTGCGAGAGTTTAAAAGTAGACCCTGGTGGGTATACCCCCATTATAGCGCGATTAAGAAGTGGCTTCCAATTATCCTGAGAGAGTTTCAATTGGTTAGCACCTCGATGTCGGCCAACCATTTGTCGTGGATCAAAAGCAGGAGAAGAGACCATACAAAGTATCTCACCCGTTTCAGGTTCAATAGCCACAATACTTCCTATTTTCCCCTCCAGCAACTGTTCACCTAACATTTGGAGCTCTACATCGATACTCAGTTTTAGATTTTTACCCGGCACAGGTGTTTGGTCCAATGCCCCATCCATATAACTTCCTTGAATACGTCCCCGTGCATCTCTCAATAATATTTCAACCCCTTTTTCACCTCTCAACTGCTTTTCGTAAGAGCGTTCTACCCCCTGTTTACCGATAAAGTCACCTCTCACGTAGTAATCATCCTCTGCAATATCCCCCTTTGACACTTCAGCTATATCCCCCAAGATGTGTGCCGCCGTATTGTAAGTATATTGACGAATGGTACGTCTTTGAACGTAAAATCCGGGAAATTTAAATAACTTCTCTTGAAAAACTCCACACTCTTCTGCCGAGAGCTGAGTCATAAAAACTTGCTGAGTATAAGAAGAGTAACCCGGATTGATACGACGATCTTTGATCTCTTCCATACGTCTTTCAAAGTAATCAAGCGTGATATTTAGGGTATGACATAAATCGAGTGTATCTAGACTCTCCATCTCTCGCGCAATAAAAGTAACATCATACGCAGGCTGATTATAGACCAACAACTGATCATTTCTATCATATATAACACCTCGACTCGGATGTTGCGTCCTTTTAAGAAAAGCGTTACTATCCGCATTCTTTTTGTAATCTTCACTCATTATTTGAAGCGTGAAGAGACGTATCAAGTAAATCAAGACGATGACAATAACCGCACCACCTATTACATATTGGCGTTTTTCAAGATTGTAATTCCTTTTCACTATTTACCTCCTTTTATAGCTTCTACACAACAAAGAGACAATAGAGTACTCAATACCCCTGCACCGATGCGCAACAACAACCACTCCTTGTTTGCAAACGAGAAAGTATCCATACACAATAGAATAGTAACAAAAAACAATGTAGAAATAGTGGCATAGCGCGTATAGCCCCATACACCCATAGAGGAGAAAGAAGGAACAAATTCCTCATTATCTTCGCGTTGCACCCTCATTTTCAGCAAATAAGGTCTAATAAAAGCCAAGACAGTAAGAGCTGCCGCATGTATACCCGGAGTATTGCCAAATACATCCACTCCAAGTCCTAGCAGAAAAGCCCAAAGCATTAAGCTATTTCTTCCCATTCCTGAATTTTGTTTCAGTATGAAATAGATAAAGAAATAGGGTGTTCCATATCCCCCGATATGTAGGCTGTTCAAGATTAGCACCTGTAGAAAGAGTAGCCCTATGAACTTGATTATCTTCTGAATGAATAATTCCATAATGTTATTTGGAAGAAGAGATGATTGCTTTTTCTAATTTCGTTTGTTCCTCGCGTTTATTCGTAGATATAACCCTCACATCGTTTAAGCATGCAAAATCGGTAAATAGCTCTATCTTTAGTAGATATGAAAGTCCATCATGACTGTCCGACATCTCACTCACCCTGCCAATAGGAATTCCCGATGGAAAGACTGCACTGTGCCCACTGGTTATGATTGTATCTCCTAACGAGAAGAGTGAGTGTCTTGGTAAATCTTTTACATAAGCAAATTGCGAAGAGCCCCCTTCCCATTTCAAAAAACCAAAATATTCACTGTTCTTAATTTTACAACTAATACTACTTTTGGTATTTAACACTGGCAGTACCAACGCATAGTGGTCAGAAGTGAGATAAACAATTCCCACGATTCCACTTCCAGTAATCACTCCCATCTCTGGGCGGATTCCCTCTTTTTCCCCTTTATCGATGGTAATGTAATTATCACTTTTGGTTATGCTGTTGTTGATAACGTTTGCTTTCCTAATTTGATAATTCCCTAGCGACTCTCTCTTGAGACGCTCTACGGCACTAGAATCTGCTGTCATGTTAATTAGCTCTTTCCGCAAACATTCAGTTTCTATCTCTAGCTCCACATTGCGTTGAACCAATTTATCATTCAACGACCTTAAGTTAAAGTATTGGGTGATATCATTTTGCCATTCATACAAGCTCCCTACCACATAGTTAGAAGAGGTAAAAAAGGTACTGCTTTGATAACGATTAAATCGAACAAACAAAAAAAGACTAACCCCCTCTAGCAATAGGAAGAAAATCCAGTGGTTGTATTTTAGCAGAAAATGTAATAAATGCTTCATCTAAGTAGCCGATAATTTGGATTGCTACACCCCATTAAGTAGTTGTATAACAAGGATTAGTATGAATTAGGTAAGGCAGTCATAAAACAAAAAAACACAAAAAATAAAAGAGAGGACGTTTTCACACATCCTCGCTCTTACTCCCTATGTTTATCTTGTACTATCTCATTAAAAAAGAGAAACGATCTACATTCTTTAAAGCAACACCCGTTCCTTTAGCCACACTTAACAGTGGTTCTTCAGCAACATAGAATGGGATATTAATTTTATCAGTTAGACGCTTATCCAAGCCACGCAACAAGGCCCCTCCACCTGCTAAATAGATACCGTTTACAACAATATCTGCATAAAGTTCTGGCGGAGTTTGTTCCAATGCACTCAAAATAGCCGTTTCTATTTTAACAATGCTTTTTTCCAAACAGTGTGCTATCTCTTGATAGCCTACAGGCACCTCCATAGGAAGCGCTGTGATTCGATTAGGACCACGCACGATATAATCCTCAGGTGCATCATCACCCAAGTCAGTCAGAGCTGCCCCAACATGAATCTTAATCCGTTCTGCCATCCGTTCACTAACCTTCACGTTGTGCTGACGGCTCATATACTCCTGAATATCAGTCGTTAGGTCATCACCTGCAATACGAATGGAGTTATTTGAAACAATACCTCCCAATGAAATCACGGCAATCTCAGTCGATCCACCACCTATATCCACAATCATATTACCTTCGGGTGCCTCTACATCAATACCAATCCCGATAGCAGCTGCCATAGGTTCAAATATCAAGTACACATCACGTCCACCAGCATGCTCAGCACTATCTCTTACAGCACGAAGCTCTACCTCAGTACTTCCTGACGGAACACCAATAACCATACGTAGTGAAGGCGAGAAAAGACGATTCCCCATATTTACTTTCTTTATCAACCCACGCATCATCTGCTCACAGGCATTAAAGTCAGCAATTACCCCATCTCTCAACGGACGTACCGTACGGATGTTAGGATTCTCTTTTTCATACATCATTTTAGCACGCTCACCCACTGCAATCATCTTGTCAGTACGGCGGTCAAGCGCAACAACTGATGGTTCATCGACAACAATTTTCCCATTATTGATAATAATGGTATTGGCTGTACCCAAGTCGATAGCTATTTCTTTAGTTAAGGAGAAAAATCCCATATTTTTTAATGTTTAAAGTGACGAACACCTGTAGTAACCATAGCTACTCCATTTTTATTGCAATATTCAAAAGTCAACTCATCTTTTACCGAACCACCTGGTTGTATAACTGCTTTTACCCCTTCCTTATCAGCTATTTCAACACAATCAGGGAACGGAAAGAAAGCATCACTAGCCATCACGGCACCATTCAAATCAAATTCAAATGATTTAGCCTTCTCAATGGCTTGTTTCAAAGCATCTACGCGTGAAGTTTGCCCCACACCACTCGCTAGCAACTGCTTGTTTTTTGCTAATACGATAGCATTACTCTTGCTGTTTTTAACGATTTTATTGGCAAACAGTAAATCTTCCACTTCAGTAGCGGTAGCTATTCTATCGGTTGCATTTTTAAGATCTTCAGCCTTTTCTGTCTTCAAATCTCTCTCTTGTACCAACACACCGTTTAGCAATGAGCGGAATTGCTTTTTAGCCATGCCTCCCTCTTTGCGTACCAAGATGATACGATTTTTCTTTTGTGTCAATATTTCAAGTGCAGCAACATCGTAGTCAGGAGCTATAATCACTTCGAAGAAAAGTTTATTTATCTCTTCAGCAGTCTCTCTATCAATCACGGCATTTGTTACCAAAACACCACCAAATGCAGAGATAGGGTCACCTGCCAAGGCATCTTTCCACGCATCCAACAAAGTTGTGCGCGAAGCCAATCCACAGGCATTATTATGTTTCAAAATAGCAAATGTCGTTTCATCGAACTCGTCAATTAACTCTACAGATGCATGTATATCAAGTAAGTTGTTGTAAGAGATTTCCTTACCGTGTATTTGGTCAAACATTTTATCCAAATCACCATAGAAATAGCCCTTTTGGTGTGGGTTCTCTCCATAACGAAGTTGTTTTGGGTCAGACAAAGCACTGCGGAATGCACTTCCCTCTTCACCATCAAAGTAGTTAAAGATAGCAGAGTCGTAGTGCGAAGAGACAGAGAAAGCCTCTTTAGCAAACCAACGACGTTCTTCCAACGAAGTAACGGCACCGTGTCCAAGAAGCATATCACGGAAAGGTTCATATTGTGCTTGGCTAGCAATAATTACCACATCAGCGTGGTTCTTTGCTGCTGCACGAATCAATGAGATACCACCAATATCAATTTTTTCAATAATGGCCTTCTCCTCTGCACCCGACGCAACGGTTGCTTCAAAAGGATATAAGTCGACAATTACTAAGTCTATTTCAGGAATCTCATATTTTTCAATCTGTTGCAAATCTTGCTCCAAATTACGACGACAAAGAATGCCACCGAAAACTTTTGGATGCAGTGTCTTAACGCGTCCACCCAAAATTGAAGGGTAAGAAGTCAAATCTTCTACTGCTTGACAAGGATAACCTAATGATTCTATAAACTCTTTAGTGCCCCCCGTAGACAAGAATGTTACTCCCTCTTCGTGTAGTTTGGTAATAATTTCGTCCAAACCGTCCTTATGATAAACCGATATCAATGCGGTTTTAATTCTCTTAGCCTCTGACATTTTTATATTGTGATTAAGTATTTGGGGTACAAAGGTATAAAAAACAACGGTAATTAGTTGCTTTATAAGAAAAAGAATATATAGGGAAAAACGCTTTTTTTACGCGCTCAATTTGTTACCAAAACAAAACAATAAACCATTTAATGTTAAATTACACCCTGTATAACTTAATATACAATATTTGCAAAATAGACAAGGAGCTCTAAAGAGCACACTTTAGGCACAACAAACGGGTAAGAAATTATTCCGAGACAGAGCACTCTCCCTAAATTTTCAGATCTAGGATTTGGAGCATTGGGAGAGAACGAGGTGGCAATAACACCACTTTTCAATGTAAGTTGACTTGAAAGGGGCACGACTAAACGTGTAGTATCCTATTAAATGCAATCAGAAGAACGAGAAACCAACATTTACGCCATGTGCAAAAGAGAAGAAAAGGATTAAAACTCTTTTCGCACAACGATGCAACCAAATTTACAACGAGCAGAAACGATGCTAAACAGATAAAGAAAGATTGTTTTAGTAGAATCAAAAAGAAGATTCATACACTGACAATGGTACAAGAAAGTAATCGCATGCGTAACAGACCAACCGAAAGAGCTAACCTGTAGCAACTGAATCTCACCAACGGATTACTTTTTTAATATTTAAACATTGTCATACGAACGTAATAGTCTTGCAGTTTGTTTCTAACTTTAAATTTTCTATTTTTGTACACTAAAACTAGAGATATAAAAAAAACAAGTATGGAAACTATTTTTTTTGGGATTATCATATTCCTTTTCTTACTCGCTATCTTCGATTTAGTCGTCGGTATTAGCAATGATGCAGTGAACTTTTTGAACTCTGCCATCGGTGCTAAAGCGGCATCCTTCAAGCTAATTATGATTATTGCGGCAGCGGGCATCTTTTGTGGTGCAGCTATGAGTAACGGTATGATGGAAATTGCTCGACACGGAATCTTCAGGCCTGAGCATTTTCATTTTCAGGAGTTAATTTGCATCCTCCTTGCAGTAATGGTAACTGATGTCGTACTACTAGATGTCTTTAATTCACTGGGCATGCCTACTTCGACCACCGTTTCAATGGTATTTGAGCTTTTAGGTGGTACCTTCGTTATTGCTCTTATAAAAGTAACAAACGACGTAACAGGTAGCTTGACCTTTGCCAGCCTACTCAACTCAGAGAAGGCACTGTCGGTGATTCTGGGTATTTTCCTCTCTGTAGCCATTGCCTTCTTCTTTGGTGCATTGGTACAATATTTATCCCGGCTTCTATTTACCTTTAACTACAAGGGAAAACTGAAATATACAATCGCCCTTTTTGGCGGATTTGCATCAACAGCTATTATCTATTATATGCTTATAAAAGGGGTAAAAGATGCTTCATTTATGACTGATGAGTTCAAAACTTGGATAGATAATAACACCTTTTTATTAATCGCTACTCTATTTATCTCCTTTACCACCATCATGCAAATCTTGCACTGGTGCAAAATTAATGTCTTTAGAGTAATCGTACTAGTGGGTACTTTTGCATTGGCTATGGCCTTTGCAGGAAATGACCTTGTAAACTTTATTGGTGTACCTCTAGCTGGTTTTTCTGCTTATACAGATTATGCTAGCCATGGAACGGGAGACCCTATGAACTTCCTTATGGGTTCATTAAATGAGCCTGCTAAAACACCTTTTTACTTCCTTTTTGTTGCTGGATTAATCATGGTAATCTCATTGATAAAGTCTAAAAAGGCACAAAATGTAGTAAAAACCTCGGTCAACTTATCTCGACAAGAAGAAGGTGACGAGATGTTTGGATCATCAGCTTTGGCACGTAGCTT
The DNA here is from genome assembly GCA_051658485.1 of Phocaeicola sp. GTDB lineage: Bacteria > Bacteroidota > Bacteroidia > Bacteroidales > Bacteroidaceae > Phocaeicola. Next base: position 1,709 of record JBOFMR010000181.1, on the reverse strand, counting down.
AGTTCGTTCTACTAAGAATGTGGTTAGCAACATATCTAGCAACGTACCTAAAGGTGTTAGAGATTGGGTCGATGGACGCTTCAACAAAGATGAAGCAATCCTTGAAAACGGAGCAGCATTTGACCTTATTCGCGCCTCTATCAACTTGATGCTAGCGGGTCTTCTTATTGCCGTAGGTACTTCATTGAAATTGCCCCTTTCTACAACTTATGTAACCTTTATGGTGGCTATGGGTACCTCGCTTGCAGACCGTGCATGGGGAAGAGATAGCGCCGTATTCCGCATTACAGGGGTACTTTCAGTTATCGGTGGTTGGTTTATTACAGCTGGTGCAGCTTTTACTTTCTGCGCCATTGTAGCGACAATTATGTACTACGGTGGAATACCAGCTATGGTTTTCATGATAGGACTAGCTCTTTTCTTACTGTTCCGTAGCCACATCGCTTACAACAAAAAAGAGAAAACAGGACAAACCGGAATCGACAACCTTTTTGCACAGTTCATGGCTAGCAAAGATAAAGCTGAGCGTTGGAACCTATTGCGTCAACACGTTAATGAAAGTTTGATACACTCAATGGACTTCACGATGACCACCTACGAGCAGGTAACTGACGGTTTTATCACTGAGGACTTGAAAGCATTAAAAAAAGCGGTAAGTAATACCGACAATGAGAAAAAGTTACTCAAAAAGACCAAACGAAAAGAGATTCTAGGTTTACGTCGCATTGATAACAACTTAGCTATCGAGAAGAATACTTGGTTCCACTTGGGAAGCAATAGCTGCGAACAGATGTATTACTGTTTAAAACGTATTTGCGAACCTTGTAAGGAGCACGTTGACAACAACTTCAATCCACTCTCTGAACGCGCTGTTAACGAGTTTATGCCTATACGCAATGAGTTTATTCAATTAATGGCTCAGGCTCGTGATGTCTTAGTTACAGGTGAATACGAGAAGGCAGATGCCGTATTGAAGGAGGGAGACCAATTGAAACGCAAAATTTCTGGCCTTCGTAAGATACAAATGAACAGGGTTCAAGAGGAGAATATCAATGTGAAAACATCAATGGTCTACCTCAATATCTTGCAAGAGTCACAAGAGTTGGTTAGCATTTGGAGACACTTGCTTCGTGCAGGACGTATGTTCCAAAAGGACTTATCACTTGAGCAACAAACAGCAATGCTTGAAGAGGATCAAAACACTCAAGCATAAGTTGACAAAACAGATTGACTTTTATAAAATAGAATTCCCCTTGTTACAGATTGTAGCAAGGGGAATTTGAGTTTAGGCCCATAAACTACACAGACACTCTCACCTAATAAAAAAAACAAAAAAAGCTCCAATTCTTCACCAAAACTGATAATCAACAAGTTATGGTGAAGAAAAGGGTGTACAAAACTTCACCTAAACTTCACCAACCAACATCGATTGATGAGAATAGAAAGATAAGAGTTACCTGCTATCTGAGACTTGCATACTCTCCCATTACCATCAAAGAGAAAACAACCCCTCAAAAAGTCATAATAACTTATATTGCTGTCCGGTTAAAAAAGGTACGAGCTATTATATCATCTGATAATCAATAAGTTGTTTAGATTCCTTGAAAAGGGGCTTGTCTTTTCATTGGCTAATGATTTTGTAAGAAACTCAACAGAATGGGCCTAAATTGAAGCGTATTTACTCTCTAATAGATTCGATTATAGGAAAA
>JBOFMR010000180.1:0-2504 GCA_051658485.1 Phocaeicola sp. | reverse complement strand
TATAGAATCTATTGGAGAGTAAATAAGCTTCAATTTAGGTCTATTCCGTTGAGTTTCTTACAAAATCATTAGCCAATGAAAAGACAAGCCCCTTTTTAAGGAATCGCAGCAACGTATTGATTATCAGATAATATAATGACTCTTACCATTTTTACCGGACAGCAATAATTTAAAAGAGTCTATTGCGAGTCTTCTTAATCCTTTGATAAAATGATAACTTGATAGAGGTTAACACCAATGTCTCGTTAGAAATTCATTGAAAGAAGAATAAGAGGACAATCCTTTTTTTATCATATAATGGGTTAGGCGTACTCGTAATCTATTTGGCATAACCATAAATTCTCAGTTTAGTTCACTTAAAGATTGCATTTATAAGCAAGTGAACCCAATTCATTGATACGATCAGAATTTAAATATCCAATCGTAGATATTCTCACCCTTTAAATTGAATATTCACTTGATGTAAATTAAAACTGTAGACCCTACTTATCATTATTGATCAGTGGTATATAGAGCGAATATTCAACTTTAGCAGGAGGCTATTGAGATATTAAATCTAATCCTTACTAAATGGATTTATTCAGTCTCGTGAAGTTTTATGATTTCTCCAATATACATGTTGTAGTTTTTGCTGCTATCCCGATTTGGATTTGCTATTTTAGCCTCTTCACCTGTTTGGGACTGTACCATGAGCTTTTTACACTCTATAACGACTGTTGGTTTTTCTCCACCTGCTTGGTAAAAACGAATGGTGTAGTTTTCATTTTGCTCTAGCAGCATATTTCCCATTTTCTTGTTTTCTTCGAGAAGAAAAGAGGCCATCTCCTTGCCAAAGAGTTGGTCAAAGCCTACCCAATTGGATTTTTCTAATTCAAATTGTTCTCCATTTGCACTCAATGTAATGCGCATTGCTTGCTCTATTTTTTCTTTCAGACTGTTTGCTTTTATTGGAGTTGCTGGAGTAATTAATGTGGCTGGTATGGATTGAGTTGTAGAAATTTCATTATTCCGATTGGCTGAGATAGCTTTTTCTATTGCTACTTGAACAGACTCAAACAACTCCTCTTTTAGGTCAATTGTTTTTCTGCGGAATTTACCACAGATAGGAGCCAATTTAGTCTTTGTTTTATTCAACCCCATTTTGTCTGTAATCCACTCTTCTGCATTGTATTTCTCTCCACCATTTCTTGCTTCATCGTACCAATAGCGGATGCGGCTCATCTTGATGAGTGCCTTTCCCTCACTACAAGTGATTAAGAGTTGGTAATAGATGCGACTTCTATCTAGTGAAAGAGCTGATGAGGAGAATACAATCCACTCTTCACCTCCTACAGCTATACTTCCTTCTTGCGGATCGTTGAAAAGCACCCTTGGATTCATCAATCCATTTGGTTGGAAACGGTTGTTTGCCCAGCTTAATATGGCATCATAAATTTGTTGTTTAGTGAGTCCAGTTGCTTCGATTTCTTGTGTGAAGGTGATTCGGTTCTCTTCAAATTGAATAGCACCTTCTAAATATTTGGTATCGTTTTTTGCCCCTGCTATGATTGGCAAACAAAGAAGTAAAAGGAGTAAAAGTTTTTTCATAGGTGCGGATTAATGATATTATTACATTGGTGAGTTCAAAGATAGCCATAAACAAAAAAGAGAAGCTAAAGTAGCCTCTCTTTTTTTATGTTTTTTTTAGAATGATAAATGCTCTTACTTAACAATCATCTTTTCAATTCTCGCTTGGTGACGTCCTCCTTCAAATTCGACATGTAAGAAGTTTTCCATAATTGCTTCCGCCATTGTTTTATCAATAAATCGACCAGGCATCACCAAGATATTTGCGTCGTTGTGTTGGCGAGCTAAACTTGCTATCTCTGGCATCCAGCAGAGTGCTGCACGGACTCCTTGGTGTTTGTTTAGTGTTATTCCAATACCCTGTCCACTTCCGCAAATGGCTATACCAGGATAACAACTCCCAGCTTCTACTGCCAATGCTAATGGGTGTGCATAGTCTGCATAGTCACAGCTATCTTCGCTGAAGGTTCCAAAATCTTGGTAGGTATAACCTTTGGCTTCAAGCCATGTTTTTACATACTCTTTAAGCTCGTACCCTGCGTGATCGGCTGCTAATCCAATTACTTTATTATTATTCATTCTATTAAAGTTTTTATAGGTGCAAAAGTAGTTCTTTTTTTCTTTTGTACGAATAGTTGATTACAATTGTGTCTATAATAATGTAGAGTAGCTGCTGTATCCAAATCGATTGTCTATGAATAATTAGCCTCTATTGGACTTCTCTTATCAACTCTTTTCGCCGAAATTGAGAATCACTAACCTTATTGATTGTCAGTGATTACTCTATTAAATCTGTTATTTAATATCCGTCACTGATTTTGTAACCTATTCTATGTCAGTTGATTTTTCTCATTCCGTTTTTCAATTTGCATTAAAAGCTTTCCTCGTAACTATCGGTATGATACGATTAGATAGAAAAGATTGAGGTTATGAGGTGC
>JBOFMR010000179.1:0-6343 GCA_051658485.1 Phocaeicola sp. | reverse complement strand
AAAAAATCAAACAAGATTCTACGGAAGAAGAAATTAAAAAGCTACTACCAAAAAACTATCGGACAGACTAGAAATAGTACCGGAAGTACTATTGAGGCGATATTGCACAGGCAACGGCAGAATTCGGATGGATACGATTTATCCAAACCCATTTTTAGCCATCACTTACTAATACAAAGAGCTTACCCCCTTTGGGGAATTAATATCCAAGAGCGGAAAATCCTGATTTTTCCTCAACAAACAAGGCTTATAAAAAGAGTTTATCTTTTTATAAGCCGTGTTTGTTGAAGAAAAAAAGTTCTATTAGACTACACTAAAAAGGTAGTTTTTGATGCCGTTTTGCCTCTATCTTCTTCTCTAAGTGATTAGGCAAAGCAGAGAAAAAATCAATATTGGTTCGTTTCTCCACACTATCTACTGCAACGATATATTTCTCCAATGATTTATGCCCCGATTTGTTGTCAAATAAAAAGCCAATAGCCTGTGGGTCCTTTGGATAATTTAAGAGCACAACTTTATAGAAAGCATCGGGTACACCCACTTTATTATTACCGATTCGCTTGGGGAAAGGGTTGTCATAGATAGGACCACAAGCGATATAGATTACCCCGTACTTATTGGCCCAGACTCTTGATTTCTCTTCCAAATCTTTCCAGTCCCCCCGATTTAAATTGGGATTTTGCGGACAGATATTACTCAAGAGGAAGGACTCCTTCATTGCTTGTTCACTCCACTTCATATCACCTGCTGGTGCCATATGACCACGATCATAACCCGAATTGGTATAATCAGCTGTATAGGCTTTTGCACCCCTCACATCAGGATCTGGCAAAAACTTATTGGTACGACCTTGACTACCCGTTGTCTCCTTATTTGTCAACTCCCATGCTACCCATTGTGGCGTTTTGTAGTCAGCATTATAAGAGAGAGTAAAACCTAGCTTCTTTATAATTTGTCCCCCACTCTTTGATTGAATAACGGGAATCTCAATTCCAGTTATTTTCTCTTTTGAGTGATTCGTAGTTACATTGACCTCTTTCTGTTCCTGTTTGTCTTCTCCTCGTATGGATTTAAAATCAACATTTTCATAAACATAGAAAGCAGTTCCTACCAACAATGCTAACCAAAATGTCTTTAAATTAAAAGGTAGTGTCGATTTCTTTCGTGAGTTTGTTCTCTTTCTCTTAGCACTCATTCGTTCTTTTATTTATTCCCTATCATCCGCAAGTGTTTTTGTAATACACTATATTTTAAATAATTACAAACACTCTTTTTCACCCATTTGGGTAAAAAACGTTCCCTACAACTATCGACATTATACTATTATACAAAAAAGGTTGCGGACTTAAGGTATTCTTCGATTTAGTAAAATTGACTAAATCATTCAATCTAATTATTCTATCTCTTATGGATTTTCCATCACAATCCATCCATGACTCCTTCCTTCTATCCAAATAACCAAACTCCATTGGTAGAAAGTAGAAGCATCAAACAATATATATACTAGATTATCTCATTTGCTGAATGAGCCTGTCATTTAGCAAATGAGATAATCACTTTATAGGAAGTCTTAAATTCAGTAATAGATTACTTTTAAGCCTTTTTCTTTCTTCCTTTGTAAATCAAAAAACCAATAAAAATAGCCACGCAGCCCATTATACAATAACTAATAATGTGGCTTTCACGAGTAACCGTTTCTAAAAGCTTATCTTCGGGAACGACTGAATATAAGTAGTAGCCAATAATGGCTAAAATAGTATTCCAAATACCAGCACCCAATGTAGTATAGAGTAAAAAAGTAGGCAACTTCATCTTAGCCAACCCTGCTGGTATAGAGATTAACTGACGCACTGCTGGTATTAATCGACCTATAAACGTAGAGAGTGCACCTCTCTTCTCGAAGTAGTGCTCTGCATGCTCCACTTTTTCTTGATTAATTAAGCACATATGGCCAAACTTGCTGTTGGCAAATTTATAAACAATCGGTCTTCCCACAAAGTAGGCAATGTAATAGTTGATAAGTGCACCAATATTTGCCCCTAGCGTAGCAAAAAAAATGACACCTAAAATATGCAAATCACTATTAGGAGCCGCTGCACGATAAGCAGCTGGTGGAACAACAATTTCAGAGGGGAAAGGGATAAAAGAACTTTCAATTGTCATAAGCAACGTAATGGTCCAATAGTTCAAATGATCGAGAGACCACTGAATAGATTCAAATCCCCACTGAATAAAGGAATCAAAAAAGGTAACACTCTCCATAAATTAAGGTAAGGGTATTAAGTAAATAGTTATAAGTCATTCAAGCCAATGATTGCCACGCAAAAACTTAGCAAAAATGGCAATCAAGAATTGTGGCAATCTGTTTAATTTTCTCTCTGCTTCCTTTATCATGCCTCTTCATCCAGCAGATCCTTCTCAATCTCCTTTTGAATCTCACAGATACCATCCGCAACCGTTTCTGAGCCAATCTCTAAAAGTAATACATTTATATGCATATAGGCATTCGTATAGTTCTTCCTCAGACTTTTCAAAGAGGCTACCAACTCTTCAATACGCTTTTCGCAAAAATAGCTGTAGATGAGATATATTTGTACCTTTAAGCTACATCCCCCCTCTTCCAAAATGGCTTTATCGAAATAGGAGATCGATTCCGAGTATCGCTTAGCTTCAAAATAGCTACTTGCTATTTCAAAGAGGCAATCCACTCGCTTTTCGGGAAGCGCATGTGTTAAAGCTAATTTAAAGAAATTCTCTGCCAACTCTTGGTTGGGTCTTTCAAAAAAGAGCCAACATTGCCCGTAGTGCATTAACGGTTGATGTGATTTAGGCGCACAATTCATAGCCAATAGAGCATATTGATGTGCGACTTTTTCATTTTCAACCCCCAGAGCAGAGAGAGAGAGAGTAATAAGTAATTTCACTCGTTCTTCCTGCGTAAAGGTAGTAAATGCCAAGAATTCTTTACCATAAATAGAGACTAACTTATATTTTCCCAAGTCAAAATAGTATGCTATCAACTGTAACTTTGGCCTCGTCGATTTTTGGTCCTCTCGGATTCGTTTTAAAAAAAACGAATGAATTTCCCGCTCAGTAGATGTTTCTTTAAGAATGGACAATTTGAGTTGAAACAAACTATCCGAATCTGGTTCAATAGCCAAAGCAAAGTCAGCAGCCTCCATCGCCTCTGAATAACATTGTCCAAAAACTAAAGCTTTAGCTAGATCAGCCCATGCAGCAGAAGAGTATGGTTCTTGTTCTACCCCTATTCTAGAATATTCAATATTCTTTTCATACCGTTTTTCTAGTAAATAGTAGTTACACAACATCGATCTCAACTGCTTATCTACCAGAATAAGCTGCTCAAAAGAGTCTTGTTGTTCTACCAATTTCACAAACGGTTCTGCTTGGCTAACATAAATAGTTCCGCTGTAACAACTAAGAATTTCAACCAACGTTTCAATATCATAGTCAACCATTTTAGCTGCTTTTAGGAATAATTCTCCAGCACTCTCCGCCTTGTCCATAAGGAGCAATATCTCACCTTGCACCAAAAAGAGTTCTTCCGATTCCTCTAGGTCCTCTCTAAATGCCACGTCGAAAGCCTCTTTCACTCTGTGTTCATCAAGCAATTCGTCGATGTAACAGAATAAAAGTTCAAGTTGGGTAGGATGCAAATTACAAGCCTTTTCTATAACGGCTTTAGCTTCCTGCCTACGATCATTTTCGAGGTAGTAATAGTAGATTTTAAAGAACTCCAATGAATCAAAATAGAGGGAAGGATGTTTTTCAACCATAGCCTCATACCGTGTTATCAGCTCTTGTATACCTGAGAAATCGTCCGAAGAATTATCCATACTATGTTATTTGTTTATTTTGCTCCAGCTATCTTTTAAAGATACGGTGCGATTAAATATTAAATGTTCCTGAGTAGACTCTTTATCAGCAGTAAAATAGCCTATTCGTTGAAATTGAAAATAATCTAAAGGTTTAGCATCAGCCAAGAATTTCTCCACGTAACATTCACTTATTATTTGCAGCGAATGTGGATTAATCATCTCTTTCATTGCTTCTAGTGCACTAACATTCTTCTCCTTTCGGATAGCCACCATCTCATCTCTTGGATTTTCAGCCATCCAAAGTCGGTCATACAAACGCACTTCAGCTTTCACACAGTGATTGGCATTGACCCAATGCAACGTTCCTTTCACCTTACGGCTACTTCCAGGCATCCCTGTTTTTGTTTCGGGATCGTATTCAGCATATACCTCTACGATATTTCCTTCCTCATCCTTCTTGCATCCTGTACACTTCACGATGTATGCATTCTTTAGGCGAACATCTTGACCAGGAGTCATTCGGAAATATTTTTTGGGTGCATCTTCCATGAAGTCTTCACGCTCCATCCAAAGTTCACGTCCAAATTCAATGCTGTGACTACCTGCCCCCTCATCTTCAGGATTATTTAAAGCCTCCATACACTCTACTTCTCCTTCAGGATAGTTCGTAATGATTAATTTCACGGGGTTAATTACCGCAGAAACACGTGTAGCACGCTTATTTAAATCTTCACGAACCGCACTCTCTAAAAGTGCGAAATCATTGAGTGCATCGTAGGTAGTATATCCTATCTTGTCGATAAAGTTGCGGATAGATTCAGGTGAATATCCACGACGACGGAAACCAGAGAGTGTAGGCATACGAGGGTCATCCCATCCGTGAACCAACTCCTCTTCTACCAAAACCAATAGGTTTCGTTTGCTCATCAACGTGTAATTAAGATTGAGCTTATTAAACTCATATTGACGTGGACGGTGGTCATTCAAATCCTCTCCTCCTTTTACCCAATCTATAAATAGATCATAAAGAGGACGATGAGGAACAAACTCCAACGTACAAAGAGAGTGTGTAACTCCCTCAAAAAAGTCACCTTGTCCATGTGCAAAGTCATACATTGGATATGCTTTCCAAGTTGTCCCAGTACGATGGTGTGGGGTTTTAACCACACGATATATAATCGGGTCACGGAAGTGCATGTTGGGGCTAGTCATATCTATTTTAGCACGCAACACCATGCTACCCTCTTCCAACTCTCCACTATTCATCTTTTTGAATAGCTCCAAACTTTCACTTATGGGGCGATTGCGGAAGGGACTCTCGACACCTGCTTGTGTAGGTGTTCCTTTTTGTACCGCTATCAGCTCAGCTGACTGCTCATCAATGTATGCCTTTCCCTCTTCTATCAAGCGAATGGCAAGTTCCCACAACTGTTGAAAATAGTCTGATGCATAATATTCATTTTCCCATTTAAAACCTAACCATGTAATATCCTCTTTGATGGCCTCTACATATTCCACATCTTCTTTGGTGGGATTGGTGTCATCAAATCGCAAATTACAAATACCTCCATACTGTTGTGCCACACCAAAATCCATACAAATTGCTTTTGCATGCCCGATGTGTAGATACCCATTGGGTTCGGGAGGAAAGCGTGTCTGCACACGACTATTATTTTTACCCTCTTGTAAATCTTTTTCGATTACTTGTTCTATAAAATTTAAGCTTCTTTTCTCTGTCGAAGCTGTGCTATTCATCTCAGCCATTGTGATTCTTTTTACTTGTGATATGGTGCAAAAATAACTATTTTTTTCTAACATCCTGCGAGAGAATGAGCTTAATATAGAAACTAAAAACAAGAAACGAACCTTCACTTATTCAAAGTAGCTACAGATTTTATTCCGTCAATCACTTTTGCAAAAACCAGTGGTTGTATAGAATAACGAACAAACCTATATTTTTGTTCATTAAATAACTTAATTAAAAATTTATTTGAATAAAATTTAAAAAATAGGATTCTCTTTTCTCACTTAATAGTTTATCAGAAAAACATCTGCGAGATAATGCATAAAACAGGAAACAAAACACTGATTTACAACACTCTAAACAAAAACCCCACCTAAAAACAACCTATTTAGAGACTCTCTTTAGAAGAAAATAGCTCTTATTATTCAACCTAAAAGAGCGTAACAGTGCCCAAAAAGACATGTTATCTTTTAAAATATGTTTTATGGCATACTTTCAGGTTTGGTAAATATAAAAAAAAAGAGGACCTTTGCATCGTTATCCTGAAAACAATCTTTTTACCTTAAGAAAAACTAATACCTATTGAAAACTTAAAAAGGGGTCTTTGTGAAAAGCCCCCTTTTTTATGGCTCACCCGATAAACCCTGGGGACTACGCATATATTTTCGTTAGCCTAAATAGGAAGAACTTCACATCAATTACTCCTCTTAAGCTTGCCCTAAAAGCTTTGATTTTAGCATTAAATGATTCTGCAAATGCA
>JBOFMR010000178.1:0-2220 GCA_051658485.1 Phocaeicola sp. | reverse complement strand
AAAAATTTAAATTTATGATTAAATCGATTAAATTATTGTCAATTGGTTTCTTGGGAGCCTTGGCTATGAGTAGTTGTTCAAAAGAAGATCCAACACCAGAACCGAAACAAAAGTTTACAATTGAGTTTTCAGCTGGAGATAACGGCACAGTAGACCCAAAGGGATCGCAAACGGGTGAGGAAGGTACAGAGATTACTTCCACAGCAAGTCCAACTGGTACTTTTAAATTTGCTGGTTGGTTTAAAACAGATGACTTGGTAAATAAACTTACAGATTCCGATGATTGGACAGTTAAAGACAACGATCTAACTGTGAAATTCACAGCAAATACTGCCAACAAAAATTTCATAGCCAAGTTTGCTGAAATTCTTTACACTGTAAAATTTGAAGCAGAAAAAGGAGGTAGTGTAGATAAGACATCAGGAGAATCTTCTGTAGGGTCTTATGTACATTCAACAGCTACAGCATACTCCACACATTGGTTTGAGAATTGGTACGATAGTGAAAACAAAATAATTGATACAAAGGATAAATCAGCGCCTGCTTTTGTTTCTGAAGATGGGTTGACATTGTATGTCAAAATATCAGAAGCTGTAAAAGGAAATACTTACAAAGCTAAATTCACTCCTGTTTACACGGTGAATTTTGAAGCAACTAATGGAGGTGAGGTTTCTACAAAGGCTAAGACTGATAAAGAAGGAGCACTTATAGCATCAGAGGCTACAACAGAATTCCATTATACACTTGACGGTTGGTACAATGATGAGGGTAAGAAAATTACAACACGTATAACCACAAGCGATGTTTATGTTTCTGAAAATGGATCTATTTTGTATGTTAAATCGCTGCCAGGAGTAAATAAGAAAACATTTACAGCTAAGTTTATCTATGGCGGTTCTCGTATCTATGTAGATGGATCAGGTGACTTGGCAACGCTTAAGCTCACACAAGACCCTAAAAAACAAATAGCTTTCTTCCAATTCGGTTCTGTTGTTGCTTGGTCTAATACAGGAAACCTAAGAATTGAGTTCAATCCAACAACGACAGTATCAAGTTGGGATCAAAATTGGAATGTAGGGGGAAGCTTTCCTGACCACACGGTATCTAATCTAAATGGAGGCAAAGGGGATCCATGTAGACTTGTAGGCTTAACACAACAACAAATAAAGTCCGAACTCAGTGCGGGTAAAGTACCTGATAATAAGACATGGCGCATGCCAACCGCTGATGAAAATGAAGCATTTGGCATAGAAAACTCTGGGATGAAGGTCCTTGATGGTATAAAAGGATACTATATGGGGCCAGGTGCAACATACGAAGGTACTGATGGGGAATTCTTTCCTATTACAGGTCGGCTTGCTACAAAACAAGGCAATTTGGAAGATAATAACTGGGGCTATTATTGGTCTAAAACAACCAATGTAAACAAAGAGGGCTTAGTTATACAGTTCCAAGAAACTCAGATAACATGGAAAATGTTTAATGAACAATCGTCCGGCATAGCTGTTAGATGCGTTCCTCAACAATAAACTCATCTTTGAATAACTCCATTCGACTTATCTAATCCATCTAGCGATACTAACAACCGCTAGATAAATCAAAATCCAGAGAGTCGAATTTTACTAAAACAACTATTTAAAAGCTGTTTTGAATCTCATAATGAATGAGCTTCAAAACAGCTTTTTTGCGTATGGTGGAATTGAGTGTGTAACATAAACAGGATATACTAAAGAAAGGGAGTTACGGAGAAGGGAGAGAAAAAGATACAAGCTAAATAGAGCTATTGCAATGTTAAGTTCATAAATAAAGCAACCACCCTCGCTACACATAAATAGAGGACAGCAGCAGTGTTAATAGCTATGAATGCATTGAAACTAAAACAGAATCTATTCTAGAATGCACTTTTTTAAAAAAAACAAATGCCTGTTATGTTTTTTTAGTTAAACAATTATCAGCAAATGCTTTTTAATCTAAAATCACAAAAAAAAATCACAGCAAGAGTATGCTGATAAACTTTTTTCATACTAGGTTTGGAATAGCAAACACGCTTTTTGAAAAAGTATATTTTGGTATGATTGGCGTGATTAGATCAAAGTACTATCCTATAGACTAGTAGCTATATTTAGAAGAAAAGCAAGTCTTGTTTTTTTTAATTTATTTTTCAACACTTTAAAAATTTAAATTTATGATTAAATCGATTAAATTATTGTCAATTGGTTT
>JBOFMR010000177.1:0-24224 GCA_051658485.1 Phocaeicola sp. | reverse complement strand
TAGAAAAAATCAAACAAGATTCTACGGAAGAAGAAATTAAAAAGCTACTACCAAAAAACTATCGGACAGACTAGAAATAGTACCGGAAGTACTATTGAGGCGATATTGCACAGGCAACGGCAGAATTCGGATGGATACCAATATTCTAGCCAAAAGTATCCTACAAATTGCATTTAGCAAGAACCGAGGAAAGATTACGTAATAGCACCATCCATACCACCCAAAAACAGAACTGTTTTCGAGTTTGTATGGATGGTGCTATTGTAGTTCTAAAAGGAGTCTATCCCTTACACTCTATCCCTTTGACTTGCTTTGCAAATTCGTAGAAACGCATTGAGTAGCTAGTCTATCCCTTACACTCTATCCCTTTGACTCTTTTGAATGAGTAGAGGCAAGTTTCTCTCTTATGAAAGCCCCTCTATCTCTCCATCAACGATGTCGATGTAGAGCGCTTGAGGTTTTTTAGGCAAACCAGGCATACGCATGATTTCACCCGCTATAACCACCAACATCTCGGCACCCGCATTAATAACGATATCCTGTACGTGGAACTCAAAATTCTCCACTGCTCCGTAAATCTTAGGATCCGTTGAGAAAGAGTATTGTGTTTTAGCAATACATATAGGGAACTGGGCATATCCCAAATCAATGATTTGTTGCAGCTTCTTGCGAGCAGTCATGCTGTACGTAACCATGCTTGCCCCATATTGTTTACAAGCTACTTTAGAGATCTTATCTTCTACCAAGTCACCATCTTCATATGCGTAGTGCAGTGGTTTAGATGGATTCTCATCAATGGTTTTTACCACCAATTCAGCCAACTCTAAAGCTCCTTCGCCTCCCTCTGTAAAGGCGTTATTGACAGCAAAACCAACCCCTTTCTTAGCACAGTGTTCACGTAGGTAGCTAATTTCATCTTCGGCATCATCAGAAAAACGATTTAGCACAACTGCCACGGTTTGTCCGTACGATTTTAAGCAGCGTAGATGTTTATCTAAGTTAGGCATACCACTCTTTAGCGCTTCAAGATTAGGCTCTTTTATATGGTCTTGCGTTACACCTCCGTGCATTTTTAGGGCACGAGCTGTTACAACGATTAAAGTTAGCTTGGGCTGTAAGCCTGCCTTGCGACACTTGATGTTGTAAAACTTTTCAGCTCCTAGGTCAGCCCCAAAGCCAGCCTCTGTGATGGTATAATCACCAAAGGTCATAGCCATTTTGGTAGCTAAGATAGAGTTGCAACCGTGTGCGATATTGGCAAAAGGACCTCCGTGTACAAAAGCAGCTGTATGCTCAGTTGTTTGCACCAAGTTGGGTGAGAGTGCATCTTTAAGGAGCACAGTGATAGATCCAGCTACCCCCAAATCTTTTACAGTAAAAGGTTTGTTGTCAAAGGTAAATCCTAGCAAGATGTTTTCAATGCGGCGGCGTAGATCTTTTTCGTCCGTTGCCAAGCACATGATGGCCATGATTTCAGAAGCAGGTGTAATATCGAATCCCGATTCTTGTGTAATACCATTCGTTTTAGGCCCTAGTCCTGTAACGATGTAGCGCAACGAACGGTCATTGACATCCAATACACGCTTCCACAAGATCTCTTTCAATCCAAAGCCATTGTCTCTGTTTTGGTAGATATAATTGTCAAGAAGAGCCGAAATCATGTTGTGTGCCGATGTGATGGCATGAAAATCCCCAGTGAAGTGCAAATTGATTTTATCCATAGGAAGTATTTGCGCATATCCACCTCCTGCTGCTCCGCCTTTCATTCCAAAGCAAGGACCCAGTGAGGGTTCGCGTAGGGCTGCAATGGCATTCTTACCTAGCTTCTTAAGTCCCAAGGCCAAGCCAATAGAAACGGTTGTTTTACCGATACCTGCTTTGTTGGGAGTAATGGCCGTAACCAAGATAAGGTTGCTCTTTTTAACCTTCGTCTCATCGATTAAACTCTCTTGAACTTTGGCTATATAAGGGCCATAGTTGTGAATATCTTCGGAGGGAACTCCAATTTGTGTGGCGATTTGCTCTATTTTAATAAGCTCTATGCTACGTGCAATTTCAATGTCTGATTTCATTGTGTCTTAATTTTAAAGATGTAAAATTAATCCATTTCTGGAAAGTTATAACACAAAGCTACTATTTTTTGTTTAGCTTTGTTTCGTAAATGAAGTAAGATTACTATAAATTAAGTTGGATTTAGTATTAATTAGCTGATTGTCAATTGTTTCTTTTGAAAAAATCTTTTGAAAAGAGTGGTTAATAGTTGGCTCTTTTGATAATTTAAGGCCGAATTCCTGTGAATTAGCCCAGTTCTCTTTCATTCGTTTGTAGATCAGTGCCTCTTCGAAATTCGCAATGTCTGAGTGCTCTGAATGATGGCTTTATAATCGATTTGATTGATTTGTTAGGCCTTTTTCAGCTCTCTTTCATCCGTTTGTAGATCAGCGCCTTTTCGATATTCGTAATGTCTGAGTGCTCTGAATGGTGGCTTTATAATCTATTTGATTGATTCGTTTGGCCTTTTTTAGCTCTCTTTCATCCGTTTGTAGATCAGCGCCTCTTCGAAATTCGCAATGTCTGAGTGCTCTGAATGATGGCTTTATAATCGATTTGATTGATTCGTTTGGCCTCTTTCAGCTCTCTTTCATTCGTTTGTAGATCAGTGCCTCTTCGATATTCGCAATGTCTGAGTGCTCTGAATGATGGCTTTATAATCGATTTGATTGATTTGTTTGGCCTCTTTCAGCTCTCTTTCATCCGTTTGTAGATCAGCGCCTTTTCGATATTCGCAATGTCTGAGTGCTCTGAATGATGGCTTTATAATCGATTCGATTGATTTGTTTGGCCTTTTTCAGCTCTTTTTCATTCGTTTGTAGATCAGTGCCTCTTCGATATTCGCAATGTCTGAGTGCTCTGAATGGTGGCTTTATAATCGATTTGATTGATTTGTTTGGCCTTTTTCAGCTCTCTTTCATTCGTTTGTAGATCAGCGCCTTTTCGATATTCGTAATGTCTGAGTGCTCTGAATGATGGCTTTATAATCGATTTGATTGATTTGTTTGGCCTCTTTCAGTTCTCTTTCATCCGTTTGTAGATCAGCGCCTCTTCGATATTCGCAATGTCTGAGTGCTCTGAGCCAACTCTCATTTGAGAGGAATCAGATGAAATTAAGTATCGTGTTCACTTACCTAATCTTATTAGCACCCACAAGGCAATGACGATTCACTTAGAGAGATTGTTTAGACATTGAGTTGTGGAGCGTACATCCCATTAATCCATTTATTATTTGAATCAATAGTTTTATGTATACATCTATTTTATCTCCAGAAAAAGACCCCATGGGGGCTGCCATCTTCGATTATTATAAGCATCAGCAAGCAGATACGTTACGCGTTTTTTCTTCGCAGTTTGATGAAGATGAAATTCCGGTAGCCCAACTGTTTCGTGACTTTGAGCAGATGTCTGTGTTGGAGCAGAAAGCATTGAAGTTGGCAAAAGGTCACATCTTGGATGTGGGTGCAGGAAGTGGTTGCCACACGCTTGCTCTGCAAGCCATGGATAAGGAGGTGACGGCGATAGATATATCACCCCTCTCAGTCGAGGTGATGCAAAAGCGGGGGGTAAAGCAGGCAACTCTTATCAACTTGTTTGACCCTGCGCTGACAACGACTTACGACACCTTATTGATGTTGATGAATGGAGCTGGAATTGTGGGAGTCTTGGATAATTTGCCTCTTTTCTTTACACGTATCAAGGAGCTGCTCCGTCCGGGAGGATGTGTGTTGCTTGACTCGAGTGATTTGCGATATCTTTTTGAAGAGGAAGATGGCAGTTTCTTGATGGATTTAGCAGGCGACTATTATGGCGAGGTAGACTTTACGATGCAATATAAGAAGGTGAAAGGGGGATCATTCGATTGGCTCTATGTTGACTTTGAGACATTGAGTCACTATGCCGCTGAGTGTGGTTTTGAGGCTACTCTCATAGCAGAGGGGGAGCACTACGATTATTTGGCTCAACTGAAATTGAAGTCGTAGTAAACGAGTTCTTGCTTCCCGATAAAGATTAAGAGTCTACTCTCATTTTCAATTTAGGTAGGGTCTACTGAAAAAGTTACAACAAACTGAATTATAGTACTATTGAGCTTATTAATTGCATAATAAGTGCAAGGTTTTTTACATGTTCTTGATTAAAACTTTGCACCATGACTAGATATGAAGATGGTTACAGCTCTCTATAGATGAATTTCAGGCTTCCTAGAAAGAGTGATTTATTCTAGTAAATGCAAATAATATGCCTTAAAATACTTTCTAAGGGCTTATAGTGGGAGAGTGTATCAAATTATGGTATAGAATCCTTTTTATTATTGATACCTTAATGGTGGTGTAATGACTTTTTCAGTAGACCCTAGGTATATTCTGTTGAGTCTCTTACAAAATCATTAGCCAATGAAAAGAGAAGCCCCTTTTTAAGGAGTTTCAACAACTTATTGATTTCAGATGGTATAATGGCCGTACCATTTTTTAGCTGGAGAGCAATAACCGGAGAGCAATATAAAAGAGTTGGTCAGAATAGGTCAAGAGTCCCAACCCTCCAGTTTCCCTTTTGTTAGGCGGCAAGGGAAGGGCCAATCCTTAATGGGCTTGACCTACCTCTCGTTAAGGAGTTGCTCACTCCGTATGATCCAATAACCCCCCATAACTTTACTCTTTCAGGATAGGGATAGGTTCCCTCTCATTCAATTGTTCTGTCATGGGAATAGAGGATTAGGGGGGGTGACTAATTCCCCCCTTTGTTATCTAAAGAAAGGATTTTCCAGCATTTCGTACGCTATATTTGTAGGAGCTCCGTGGCCAGGGTAAACGATGGTTTCGCTTGGAAGAACAAAGAGGCGATTCTTGATGTTCTTGATGAGCTCTTCAAAGTTACCACCTGTCAAATCAGCTCGTCCAATGCTTCCCTGAAAGAGGACATCCCCACTAAACATGCAGTTGGATCTTTCGCAATAGTAGACCAAACTTCCCGGAGAGTGACCAGGTACGTGAATGGCTTTTAATTCGCACTGTCCAAATGTGATAACCTCTCCATCCTCGATATATTTTCCCAGAGGAATCATCTCCTCTTCCAGTTGGAAACCAAACATGCGCGACTGTGCAGGTGCTTGGTTTAACCAAAACTCATCCAATTGATTAGCCTCTGCTTTAACACCATAAGTGTTATAGATAAAAGGATTTCCAAAGATGTGATCTAAGTGTAGATGCGTGTTTAGTAAATGTTTGATTGTTAGTTGATTTGCCTCGACAAACTGTTTGAATTTCTTCTTCTCTTCTTCGTAAAAACAGCCGGGGTCAATAACTACGGCCTCTTTGCTATCTTGATCCCATAGGAGGTAGCAGTTGACCGGAAACATATTAAATTCAAATTTTTTAATCTTCATATAACTGTTTATTGTGATTTTATAGTAGCGTATACCACCTTTTTTGTCTCAAAGAATGGCTCTTTAAATGAGTCGCTTAAGTCGTAAATTGTTGTTTGGTGCTTTACGGGCATGGTCTCTTGTTCCAGCTCTCCTCCCTTTAAACAGATCAATCCGTTGGGAAGTGCATTTTGTTGCTTGCCGCTGATATTTTTGCGGATTATTTTAATTAAATCGGTTAGCGGCATTACAGCGCGGCTTACCACAAAGTCAAAGAGCTGTTTCTCCTCCTCAGCACGGCAATGTCTGAAGGTTACATTGGTTAGTCCAATTGCCTCAGCCACTTCGTTAGCTACTCGCACCTTTTTCCCAATGCTATCTACTAAATGGAATTTTACCTCGGGGAAAAGGATAGCAAGTGGAATGCCGGGGAAGCCCCCTCCTGTGCCTAGATCCATGATGCGTGTGCCAGGTGTGAATTGGATCACTTTGGCTATGCCCAAAGAGTGGAGCACGTGATGTTCGTAAAGGTTCACGATATCTTTACGCGAAATTACGTTTATTTTACTGTTCCAGTCTAGGTACAAATCATAGAGTGCTGTGAACTGTTCTTTCTGTTTGTCGCTTAGGTTGGGGAAATATTTGAGAATTAATTCCATCTGTTTCTTAAAATATTAATATATAAAGATGTTTTCTAGCTGGCTATAAGGAATTGTGATTTCAAAGGATCCCATATAGTAGGGTGCTATGTCGTAGTTGTTAAAGAAGAAGGATACGCCCTCTCTCTCCAATAAAAAATTATCGGGTACATAGATGTCGGTATAGTTTAGTACCCCGTTGTTTTGTAAGTCACTTAGTGTCTTTATTGTTGTATCCTCTAGTCTATCAGCCACTTCAGCGATCAATCCCTCTAGAAGTAGGTCGGAGACTTTTTTCTTGTAGCCAGCCGAAAAGATATCATCCAGTGTAATGATCTCTCCACTTTTTATTGAGAAGTTTACCCACTTCGTCCATTTATTTGAGTGTGCACCTCCTCGGTACTCTGTCGTAGTAGAGCAGTAGTTAAAGACTCCCGCTTTCCCCTCTCTTAGTTCGGTAGTAAGATCAAATTCGTAGTTGTACCACGATGGAATTTCGCTCTTGTCGGATGCTGTCTTTAAATCTTCTTGGTAGAAGTCATTAACCTCCTTGCGATAGGTTGCTATGTACTCATTTTTGAAAGAGTCTATCGCTTCGGTAGGGGTGAGTTTGCTATATTCCTCTCCCAATGAGATGGTAATCATTCCCCGATTGATACGATCCACAATGGAATCCGGACGATTTCCCTCTTGGAAGTAGGCCATGTTGGCACTGAATAGGCAGGCAGGCGACTCTTTCTCTTGTTCACACAACGGTGCTTTCAATTCGACCGTAACGTTTTGAATGCTTTTCTCTTTTCCTGCACTTGTGCAACCTGTAGCAAAGAGCATTCCTGCTAAGCTTATGGTAAGGATTATCTTTTTCATATTCGTTTTTATATATCTAGTTCTCTGACTTTTATTTTCTCTCTATACTTAACAAGTTGGGGGCGTTAGTGGTTCTCCATTTCCCCTATAAAATTCACTCTTTCTGAAGATTTTTTCTCCATCGCTCCATTGCCTCATTGACACTTCATTCACGATCTGCTGTCGGTTAGATTATGCCTCTCTTCCTCCTCGTCTCCCCTCGTTTTAGGAAGGAGAATGTGATCGCCATTCAATGGGAGGATGAGCACTTTAAGGCGTGTTCTTGCCTCGTTGTACCTCCACGCGGATACCAAAGTTTCCATTGGCCGATTTCATCTCAAAGGCTGCATTAAAGTTGTTTCGTTCCCATGGCAGGGCGGCTGGATTCATCACTTTATAGCCATCGGCATTGTATTCGCCATAGCTATTTATGCGCATCCCATTCTTTAGTTTGTAACTGCTGCTTTGCCACGTAGTGGGTCTATTTCCCAAACCACCTCCCGACCATCCAGTCCCATACGAGTTGATGTTGAATTGCCTATTTGTAGCGCCGTAAGTAGTGGTTCGTTCCTTGTTCCAAAAGTCGTTATAGTTCGTCTCTTTGTTCATCTCTACCCAGCTAAAAGTGGGGGCAAACAGTGAGGGGGGAAGTGGTGTAAAAGCGTTCATATCCAGCAGAAAACGTCCATCAATGGCATCGATTTCACTCAATGAAATGCCGTGAATGGAGTCGTTTCGTAGTTCGGTCTGTGCTGTTGCGGTTAGGACCAGTGCCGAAGTTGCTAAAAAAAGGATTGCTCTCTTCATTTTGTTACCACGTTTTTTGTTCAACAAATATACTCTTTATTTTGAATAGGATGGCAGCAGATTTTACTTTTTGTATAATTAATCTTATTTCTTTGGGTAGGGATTGTGGAAAGAGGAGATAATAAGCAGCTTGAGTGGTAGGGATTGCGTAGAGTAGGAGGTGTGCTACTCCCTTGTTTGTTGCGAGAGTATCAGATGAGACCTTCTTAGGGGGATTAATGAACTTTGATGATCCATCGATGCCATGAGGGAATGGGCTTACAGATAGCCTGAGAGATGTTTTTATGTGTGTAAATTTTTCACTTTTAGTAGGTGGATAAGCCCTGTTTTTAGTGGTGATGATTGAGTTGAAGAGGGGTTTGAATAGGAGAGGTCTCCTCTGTGAAAAGAGCTTTTTTTTTACTCTTTAACTTTTTCGACTCTTTGAGAATTTGGTGTCAAAAGTGTCATGGTGTCAATAAGAGTCTTTTTGATACCATCGTATTTATATAATATACTGATTATCTTTTATTTATCTATAAACCCATCAGGAGGTCATCGGTGTTAAGATAAGCAACCTTTTTCGCTTCTTCTCTTCTACTACTCTATCTGTTTGTTGCTTATTTTTACTTTTGTCTAGAATGGTGAACTCCTTGTAGTTCCGTCTTAGGTATAAAAGTATTGTTTCAATTGAATGTAAAGTTTATTTACTAAACGAAGTGTTATTTTTTCTTTCCTCTATTTCTAAATCCAAAACCGAGTGGTAACAAAGAGTTTTTTTTAGCTGGATTTGCACCTAATTCAGGGCGTTTTAGCGGTTGCTTATCTTAAAATAGGCCTCTTTTTTCAGGAATGAAAGACTCTTTGCAATGCTTTTTGTATGTGGTAATCTCTTCTTATTCAGTATGTTTGTGTGGTAATCTATCCTGCTCCATTGAATCGTGATCACTCTTTCTACACAACTCATTTTTCGGATCATCCCCGATAAAAACTATCAGCGAACATTTGCTTTGATTTAACCAATTCTAGCCCCCGTTTTTTAGCGAAAAATCAGTTATAAAAATCTAAACAAATTTGGTTCTTTTAGGAGTGGAAAATGAGGCTTTTTTTTAAAATGAGTTGGTATGATACTCTTTTGTGGATTTAGCGTATAAATGGCTATAATAGAGTTGTTTGTCTTTTTTGCTTGGTATCATATATATACTAAGTGATACCTTGACACTTTGACACCAAAAATGGCTCTTTTTTGCTCTGACGTTGGAATTCTTTTTTGGTAAAAATAGTAGATAAATAAGGCTCTTTTTAGCTCTCTCTTTTTGCTCTTTTTTGCTATCAGATGGGCTACCTCTCTGGGAGCGGTAGGTGGAAGAGGAGAGGAGTGGTTCAAATAGAGTGCTGTTTTTGGGTGAAGTGTAGGTTTGTTTTATTCAAAACATACGCATCTTTTGGATGAAACATACGCACGTTTTGGATGATAATATCGTTTGATTGGCTCTAAATCTCTCCCTCTTTTTCTTTTTCTGGTTGGGTGGTTTTGGGGCTGTTTGGGATGTGTAGGGAGGTTGTCGTTAGATTCTATGGGCCATCGCTTGTGAGGGCAAATGGGGTGTCGTCAGTAGGGCAAATGGGGTGTCTTGATTGATCAAAAAAAGTATCTAAAGCTGCAAGCATAGATTATTTGGAGAGAAGTTCAAAATAATCTATGCTTGTACTGCATTTTGAATCTACTGTTTTGTATATTTGCAATATTTAAGATATAATGTCTTAACCTGTAAATTGACTACAAACAGATTTTTAGTTGGTGTAAGAAACTGAGTTCTTATGCCCGTAAACAAAATAATGGGGGAAACTCTCTTGCATCTATATGGGCTTTGGTCGGCCATCAGGAGGTGTGGAGAGCTTCTTTTTATCGTAATATAGGCAGTATGGAGCTACCAGAATTGATAGATAACAGAAATAAACGTGTCGTTGATGATTTAAGTTTCGATTTTTTTTCAGCTTCTTGATGCAGTAACTATAGTTCGTAGTCGTAGCCATATCGTAAAGTGTTATGGTACAAGTGAAATTGGTAAGTTTCCAACTCGTTTAGCACCTCTTACGCAGCGCCTAAATTGTCAGATTTGCAGGGTGAGATTAAAGGATTAGATGGTTTTGAGTTAATAACCTTCTTGGTAATAAGATAAGACCTTAATGATATAACATATTAAAATGAACACAGAAACGATTGAAGATATAGCAAACTCTATTGATTCTCATATAAAAGCGGAAATTTCGGCTTATTTACCCAATAGAGCATTTGCAAGAGCATATTGCACTTGCAACTCAACTAATGGGGGTAATATGGAAGAGGTCTTTTGGCTTGTAAACAGACCAAATACTCGTGGAATGCATATAGGGCGTGATTTTACAGGATCTGGATCCTATGCTGCATCGAGCTCTAAAACCACTTTAGAAAATGATGGTCAGTCAGTGTATAAGAATACAAAAATGGGTGAAGTATTAACAAAAGCCTATAAGGGCACTCATTCTTATGAAACAACGACTAACATTAAAAGAATTAATAGAGTAGATATTACAATTCATAATAGAACAGTTTACACTCCAATCTCAGGTGGTGCAAGAGATATAGAAATAAGAATGTCCGGCGACACTAATTATTACAAATTTCACAAACTGTCTTCGCTCTTAAAGGCTAAAAATGAAGACCAAGAGAATTTGCAAAAACAAAAAGAGGCTCTTGACTTATTAAAAAAAGAACAAGAACGTTTGGCTGCAGAGATACAAGCCACAGAAAAAGCAGCTGCAGAGAAAGCCAAAGAGGACGAATTTAAACGTATAGAACTATTGCGTATTCAAAGAGAAAAAGAAGAAGTAGAGCGTAGAGCAGAAATAGAGCGATTGGAACGCTCTATCAGCGACACAAAAGAGAAGATAAAGTCTGTCAAATCATTTTTAAGAACAAGTGCATTTCTCCGTTCGCAACACCTTCTAGATCCATACCAAGAGGATGCCAAGCGTTCACATATTTATGATGGCATACCTATCGTAATAGAGGGTGGACCAGGGACTGGAAAAACTACTACAATGATTCAACGACTAAAGTTTATGCTTTCTAAAGAAGCTTTGAATTATGAAGAAGATGGTTATAAAAATCCTCTAACACTTGAACAGCTTGATTTTCTTACAGATCCAAGCAGTATCACTTCAAGGTGGCTGTTTTTCTCTCCAACAGAATTATTGCTTCATTATTTACGTAAAAATATGATTGATGAGGGGCTGATTGCAGATGATAAGAACACCCGAACCATACCTCCTTTTCGTAAAATGATAATGAGGGAGTATTCCCTCTTTGACCCATCAAAAGATGGACCTTTTAAAGACTACAAACCTTCTAATGGAGAGGATAAATTGATTATTAGTGCAAGTCAAGTAATTGATCAATTTGAAAATTTCTGTATAAACCATTCAACAAAGAGTATATATCAGCGTGTTGCCATGCAGACTTCACAATACGAATGGCATCAAGTTGCATTAGACATAAAAAGTATATGTTCAAGATTTAAAAATATCACAGATATTGATACACTCATACGTTTGTTCAATTCGCTACACGATAATGAAAAGAAGAAAGTAAAAGTCATAGAAGATGAGTTGAAAGATATTCTCAAGACAGAGGGAGTCAAAGTAAAACAAGCAATTCTCAAAAACGATGAGATAACCTCAGCAATCAATCATTTATTCGATAAATGGAGGAAAGAAAGAATACAAACTGTTGAAGAGGATGATTTGGTTGACATAGATGAAGAGGAGGAGGAAGAATTGGCTACATTTTCTAAACAAGAATTTGAAGCTCAACTATTTTCCCAAGTTAAGCAATTATTAAAACAGGTGGCTTTAAGGAAGATTGATTCCCAAAAAAAACTTTCGAAAAGGTATCAAGAACTCTATGCTATTATCGAAAATGTAATAGGAGAAGATATCGCTCTAAATGTGATTGGCGAGAAAGCATGGTTTGTTAGCAACTTCGCTATACTTTGCCGTGGAGTTGAAAGCAATCTAATAAAAAAGATACCAGCTATGTATAAGGCTTTCAGAAAAAGTATTCTTATTACTCGAGAGAAGGAGGGGGTAAAAACAGAGTCTGGACTTATAATGAAAGCGACTGGTTTTTTCAATGATGACCTTTTGGAAAAAATTATGAAGAAGGATTCAAACAAGCACCTTCATCCTGATGAGCAGAATCTCATTATTGGTTTCATTAATAATATGCTTTATGGAATTAACAAAAAGTCAAAAAGCCGCTTCGAGGAGTTGAAGCATAAATATGCAAAAGCATACAAGCAGAACGTAAAACCTGTAATTGGAATAGATGAAGCTACCGACTATAGTCTACTTGAATACTATTTTATGGTTTCATTCCGGCATAATGATTTTTGCTCTATTACTTTGTGTGGAGATATCATGCAAGGGCTGAATAATAATGGCATTCAGCGATGGAACGAACTTAAAAATTTTATTTTGCCAAAGTTAGAAGTGATGACTCTTGATGTTAGCTACCGGCAACTTCCTACCTTGTTGGATATGGCAAGAGAAATGTATAAAGATGACCAGAATGTCTATCCTTCCTATCATAGTGATAAAGAAAAAACAGCTGATGAGCCCAAGCCTTTGCTTTTTATTAGCGAAGATGAAGATGAAAAGGCGGAGTGGATTTCACAGCGTATTCTTGATATAAATGAGAGCTATGAAGATCTTCCTTCTATAGCTATCTTTGTGGGTGACGAAGTGGATATTGCGGAGTTCATTGAAAGAATAACTGATTTAGATTTACTAAATGGGATAGATATAGTGGATTGTTCCGGTAATAAGACACTCCAAAATAAAGAAATGATTCGTGTTTTTCGTCTATCAGAGGTAAAGGGGATGGAGTTTGAAGCAGTTTTTTTCTATGATATTGACAAGGCTATTACAAATCATTCAGCAGAACTAATGCGTCGTTTCTTATATGTTGGTGTTTCGCGAGCTACAAGCCATTTGGCAGCTACTTTATGCTCTGAAGATAAAGAAGGTATTATTAAATATTTTGATACAGAAACCGAAGGATGGTAATCTGGCTATAGGTGAATTATGGATAATATACTACAATTCCCATCCTCCACACTGCTTAGAACACTCGTTCCAAAAATGGCTTTCTATCGTCACTTGGAGGTGATAGTATCGGCGAAGTGGTACCACTTTAGCGCTGTAAGCGGTACCACCCGCAGCGGCCTAAGCGGTACCAAGAAAATGGGTTTGCCAATTCATTAACTTCATATTTTCGTACATGAATTTAAATCTGTACGCGATATGGCAAACCCTAATTTGATTATGTCAAAACTAAAACGTGCATTTCAGCTTCTTTCTGGGAGTGTTCCTCAACGCGAGATTTGTCAGCAACTTCATATTGGGCGTGGTGTTCTTAGTAAATTAGAAGAAAGCTGCTGACGAATAATTGTTGTCCTATGTGGATGCTGGAAGCATGAGTTAGAAGCTTTTCTTAAGTCTATCAAAACAGAAACGATGCCTTCTTTGCCTGAAAAAATACTTTTAGATGAGTTACTTCCAGACTATGTGTCTGATTTAGCACACGATCGTTACTTAACCTAACTTTCATTTTCAACAACTCCTATTTTGTTCTGTCATACTCTGTAGCTCATTAGCTGGGTGGATGCTGTGTTCTACAGATTTTTATTTGCTTGAATGGTGTATGTTTGAATCTGAAGTCTCAAATAAATTTTCCTCCTGAGCAGTCTCTTGACGATCCTCAACCACCTCATATATCTTGGCTCCTTTTAGCTTACGAGGAGAATCAGTGATACTAGCATCAACAATAATCCCCGTATTGACTATAAGATTATGAGAGGTCAATAGATATCGTAGTCGAAGAGGAAAATAATGGGGGAGCGATTCTCTTTATAACAATATTTTCACTATTTTTGTATGATACAGATCATTTATCCAATTGAAGATAAAGCAGGATAAAACCGTTTTTAGATGGAAGAGGATTTAGCCTAATGTGACTTTGAAAAAGTTGGAAAAGAGTTTTCAGCATATTAACGCCTATTGCTGCAATCAGTATCAGCCAGATTTTGCCACTCTATTTAGACATAGCACAATCTCTACAAGTTGACTTGAAGTATTTGATGACTGATAAACATGAACGCAAGTAGCCTTATAAAAAAGAAAGAAAATAGAATGAACAGCAGTTTTATAACAAACAAAGAGAAGTTTCTCTCCGATATTATCAATGGTATTCTCCCCAAAACGGATGCTGTTGACTTTCTTGTGGGATATTTTTATTATTCAGGCTATGTAGAGTTGTCTGATAATCTAAAGAATAAGAATATTCGTATTCTTGTGGGGCTAGATGTGGATGTGCAGATTACGAAAAACATTCGAGAAGTCGAAGCCTTTAGGCAAACACTATCCTCGCGTAGCAACATAAAAGAAGAGTACTACAAACAGTTTGTAAAGATATTCAATGATACTGATTTTTTAGATACAGCCGAGAAATTAGAACAGTTCAAGATGTTCTACGGCAAGATTGTTGATGGCTCGTTGGAGATAAGGAAAACACATGAGCCCTGTCACTCTAAAATGTATCTGTTTGCCTATAACGATTTAATGAATGAAAATGGAGAGTTGCCTGGTGTGGTTATTACTGGCTCTAGCAATCTCTCTTATCAGGGTCTGACGGGTCGTTTAGAGTTGAATGCTCGTTTTGATAGCAAAGCTGACTATATAGAAGGGTCAAAGATATTTGAAGAGCTTTGGAGAAATTCTGTAGTAATAGTCAACAAGGATAACCTAGATGAATGGAACAACAAAGTGATGACTCGCATTTGGTACGATCAATTATACTCTCCATACCTCCTATACATTCGTGTACTTAGGGAGTTTTTCTCTATTCCCGCAAAGGAGAATCTGATTACCCCATACGATATAACAGATGGCAAATACTCAAATTTAAAATATCAAACAGATGCGGTTCAGATGGCGTTGAATGCCTTAGAGAATCACAATGGAGCAATTGTAGCTGATGTGGTAGGGTTGGGGAAAAGTATTATTGCCTCTACTGTAGCTCGTAATTTGAAGTTGCGCACTATCGTAATATGCCCTCCTCACTTGTACAAGCAGTGGGAAGGGTATCGGGACGAATTTGGTTTTACCGCATCCGTATTTAGTTCTGGAAAAATAGGAGAGGCTCTGTTGCATTACGAGGAGTTGGTAAAAGAGGATGAGCATTTCCTCATTATTATCGATGAAGCACACCGTTTCCGTAACGAATACACACAAGACTATGCGTTACTTCACAATCTTTGTTCTGATAATAAAGTGCTGTTGCTAACTGCAACACCTTTCAATAACCAACCTGCTGATATTTATTCATTGATTAAATTATTCCAGATACCTTCTTGCTCTACACTGAAAACAGTAGAAAACCTAGGTGCTTCATTCAAGGATTTGATTGACAAATACCGTATTTTGCGTGAGGCACAAAGAAAAGGTGAGGCTTCTGATGACGAGGTGAAAATGGAGGTAACAAGAATAGCGAAAAGTATCCGTTCTATCATTAGTCCATTGGTGGTTCGTCGTTCCAGACTAGACCTACAAGAGATAGATGAATATGCCGATGACTTGAAGAAACAAAATATACAGTTGGTTACACCGAATGATCCTACTGAACTCACGTATGACCTTAGTGAATTGGAGGAGTTATACCTGAGTACCTTAGATAGAATCAGTAAATCGAAAAATAGCAATGCGGATATTTATCGTTTTAAGGCTGCTCGGTATTCACCAGTGCTTTATGTACACGACAAGTTAAAAGATAAATTAACCAAAGAACTAGAAGAGAAAACAGGTATAAAATTTGGGCTATTAATTGGACGACAAGCCAATGTAGCTAGCTTTATGCGTCATTTGTTAGTTGCTCGTTTCGAGAGTTCCGTAGCTGCATTCCAATCCTCATTGGAATATATGATTCAATCTTCTGAACACATTTTAAAATGGGTGGAGAAACGCCATAAGATCCCCATTTATAAAAAAGGCAACCTGCCCGATGTTAGTAGCTTCTATGATACGGAGGGGGATGACTGGGATGAGGTGCAAGAAACTTTTGAGAAATACGAAGCCAAAGGATTCTTTGAGATTGACATGAAGTATGTGCAAGATAATTTCCTTGAAGATGTAAAATCGGACCTTCGGCTACTTAAGAATTTGCGTGAGCAATGGTTCGGCACAGACAACAAAATCCAATTCGATCCTAAGTTAGACTCGTTTATTGAGATAGTACGAAAACAGATGGAGAGTGACCCCACACGTAAACTTATCGTATTCTCGGGATATGCTGACACGGTAAACTATTTAGGAGAAGCTATGCTAAATGCAGGACTACCTGTTATGAAATATACATCAGCAGATGCTACACAGGCGAATAAAGATGCTATTCGAGCCAATTTTGATGCAGGATTAAAGCCTTCGTTGCAACAACATAATTATCAGATTTTGGTGGCAACAGATGCCATATCAGAGGGCTATAATCTGCACCGTGCTGGGGCTATTTTTAATTATGATATACCCTATAATCCTACTCGAGTAATTCAACGTATTGGGCGTATAAACCGTATCAACAAAAAGGTTTTTGATGAACTCTATATCTACAACTACTTTCCTACAGATGTGGGTGAAGTAGAAACACGTACCAAAGAGATATCTACATTAAAGATGGCTATGATTCATGCCATTATGGGTGAAGATACAAAGGCATTGACCAAAGATGAAGAGGTAAAAGCCTTTTTCAAGGAGCAATATCGCAAAGAATTTGCTCGTAGTGAGGAAGCCTCGTGGGACACTCCTTATAGAAAACTGCTCAACGGGTTAAAGGGAACAGATGTTTATCGTGTAGCTATGGAGATGCCACACCGTGCTCGTACAGCTCGTAATGTAGAGAAGAATAAACAGGGTGTACTTATGTTTGGAAAGAAGGGGCATGACTTTGTTTTCAAAATAGGGAGCAAAGCTACTGCACCAATGATGATTTCGGCTGAAGAGGCATTGTCTCTTTTTTCTGCAGATTCCCAAGAGGAGCCAGTTGATTTAAGCACTGACTTTGATGCACTGTATCAAAAAGTGAAATTGGCTTTGTTCTCTAGCGATGTAAAGGACCGAAACGAGAAAGATATCCTGAATGCGGTGTCTAAAATTAAAGTATTGCAAAAGGGAAAATTGCTATCTAATGACTATCTGTTTGATTTGCTGACGGTGGTTAAGGCTGACGCACTCTCTGGTTATGAAATCAGGTTTATCAATCAGTTGGCACCCAAAGATGCGGCAAAGCTATCCCTAAAAATATCAACAGAGTACCTTGCTCGTATTATCGCTTCACAAAACAGAGTGGATGATAGCGAAGAGACACTCATACTAAGTGAAGAACTTCAAAAGTAACAAAGAACCATGGAATTTAATAAAGCATACAATCGTCAGGAATTTATGAACTTCCTGCAAAATAGTTTCTTACCAAACGACTTTCTTCCTATAGAAGAAGATGTTGTATTTAGCACACAAACGAAATATTCAACAGAGGCTATAAAATTAGGTAGTTCTGAAACGCTCGATTTGGTTGTGTACGAAATAAAGCACACCTCTCAACACGATGCTCGTGTTGCCCTATCCAAAGAGGCTTTCCGTATGCTTGCCGATGAGTGGCAAAGCCGTGCATTAGTGCTTTTTATACCACAGGACAAACCTCAAAACTACCGTTTCTCTCTTATTGAAATTAAGTTAGAAGGTAAGGCTGATAGTGCAAAAATTGAACGCAAATACTCTAATCCACGTAGATATTCTTATCTTTTTGGAGAGGGCATTGGTGGATTTACTCCAAACAAGTATCTCATCGGGAAAGGACGAGTTACCGATGAGAAGGATCTTACTGAACGCTTCTCGGTAGAGGTGCTTGCCAAAGCATTTTATGGCGAACTGTCTGATTGGTATGCGTGGGCTATTGACACTGTAGAATTTCCTGGTGAACAAGAAATGAATACACCAGAAAAACGAATAGAGCACCGATCGAAAAATGTAATTCGTTTGCTTACTCGTTTACTATTTGTATGGTTTTTGCGTCACAAAAATCTCATACCACAGGAACTATTTGATGAAGAATATCTAAAGCAAAACTTACTGAAAGAGTTTGAACCCAATCTGCAAATTGGTCTATTCAACTACAAAAGTAAGGATAGCATATACTATAAAGCTATTCTACAAAACTTATTTTTTGCCACACTAAACTGCCCTATAACACCACAAAGTACCGAAGACAAACGCGAGCGTGGATTCCGTAAAGATGATTGGTATGGACAGGGATTTGGCCAAGATCACTTAATGCGTTACAAAGAACTTTTTTCAAATCCTGATGCCTTTATAGTGTTGGTAAATCAGCGTGTACCATTCTTAAATGGTGGTTTATTTGACTGCTTAGATAATAAGCAAGAAAAAGCTTATGTTGATGGTTTTTCTGATAATCTATTGGCACCAAATAAATTGATTGTACCAGACTATCTATTCTTTGGTGAAGTTGGAAAAGGGCAAGACTTGTCAGAATTTTATGGCGACAAGAAGAAGAAAAGTACTAATGTTTACGCATTACTAGACATTCTGAAGAAATACAACTTTACCATTGAAGAGAATACCCCATACGATGTTGAGGTATCGCTCGACCCTGAACTATTAGGTAAAGTATTTGAAAACCTATTGGCAAGCTATAACCCTGAAACTAAAACTACGGCACGTAAACAAACGGGTTCGTTTTATACACCGCGCGAAATAGTTCAATATATGGTGGATGAGAGCCTTGTAGCACACTTGAAATGCACTGTAGGTGAAAGCTTAGAGCCCCAATTCCGTAAGTTAATGCAATATACCGATGAAGAATTACAGCTTACTAGCGAGCAAAAGAAAGCTATAATTCAATCCATTCAAAATTGCAAGGTTCTAGACCCCGCTTGTGGATCGGGTGCATTTCCAGTGGGTATACTTCAGCAAATGGTGCACATACTCTCTCAGCTCGACGAAAAAAATGAGATATGGAAAGACCTTATTTTAGAAGATTCAATTCACGAATTGACGACTACACTTAAAGATTGTACACAAGAAGAACGGACAGAAATTCAAGATGATATCAATCGCAGTTTTGATAACAGCATTAACAGTCCTGACTATGCACGAAAACTTTATCTAATAGAAAACTGTATTTATGGTGTAGATATTCAGAGCATTGCCGTGCAAATATCCAAATTGCGTTTCTTTATCTCTTTGGTAGTTGACCAAAAACCAACCACCAATGCAGCAGATAATTTTGGTATTCGTCCACTGCCTAACTTAGAGGCTAAGTTTGTGGCAGCTAACACGCTTATAGGTTTAAAAAAGAGTGAGCGCAACTTGTTTGATAACCGTGAAGTAGAAAAACTACAACAAAAACTAATACAAGCCAGCCACCGCATATTTGGCGCTAAAACCAATAAAACCAAAAATAGATACAAAGCACGAGTAGAAGAGCTGCAAGCAGAAATAGCAGATGCTTTGCTAAAGCACGGTGACATTGGTAACGACGATGCACGTCTAATGAAACAATGGCGTATGTTTGATCAAAATGTCTCTTCACCATTCTTTGACCCCGAATATATGTTTGGTGTGAGTGGAGGATTTGATATTGTAATTGGAAATCCACCGTACGTACAATTGCAAGCTAATGGAGGAGAATTGGCAGAACCTCTTAAAAACTTAGGTTATGAAACTTTTGCTCGCACAGGCGATATTTACTGTGTTTTTTATGAGCAGGGGGTACGATTACTAAAAGACGGTGCTCATTTAATTTACATAACCTCCAACAAATGGATGCGCGCAGGTTATGGAGAAGCCACGCGTAATTTTTTTGCAACCAAGACAAACCCAATTCAGCTAATTGATTTTGCAGGAGTTAAAATATTTGAATCAGCTACTGTTGATACTAATATTTTGTTATTGCAAAAATCAAAAAACAAAAAGCAGACTTTGGCATGCGTAGCCAAAGGGACAGAATGCCGAAATAATCTCAGCGATTATATTAGGCAGAACGGAGCTACTTGCTCTTTCAATGTCTCTGATTCTTGGGTTGTTTTATCTGAAATTGAGCAGAGCATAAAAGCTAAAATAGAAGCTGTAGGCACTCCACTTAAAGATTGGGATATTAATATTTATCGGGGGGTACTTACAGGTTGTAATGAAGCATTTATAATATCGGGAACAAAAAAGAATGAAATTCTTTCCAATTGTCAAACAGAAGAAGAACGCCTAAAAACTGCGGAGTTAATAAGACCAATTCTCAGAGGCAAAGATATAAAGCGATATGGCTACGAGTTTGCTGATTTATATTTAATTGCAACTTTCCCTTCTAAACACTATAACATAGAGGATTACCCTGCCGTACGAGATTACCTTTTAGCATTTGGTAAAGAACGTATAGAACAAACAGGGAAAGAATACCTTATAAATGGAGAACGCATTAAGTCTCGCAAAAGAACGAACAACAAATGGTTTGAGACACAGGATAGCATAAGCTATTGGGAGGATTTTTCTAAGCAGAAAATTGTTTTTCAGGAGATTGTTCAGGAAAGTCAATTTGCCCTTGATTCCGAGGCTAATTTCTTTTGTAATGATACTTGTAGAATAATTACAGGAAATGACTTAGAGTACATTTTATGTGTTTTGAATTCTCCTTTATTCTTCTATGCTATCAAAAGATTTTATGGCGGTGGTGCCTTAGGAGAAAAGGGAATAAGAATGAAACATACGTTCTTTATAAATTTTCCTTGTATAAATCCAAACCAAGCAGATAAAGCTAAACTTCTTGACTTATTACAGAAGAAACAAACTAAAGAAATTGATTCTTTAATATTTGAAATATATGGATTAACACAAGAACAAGTTGGTTTTATTGAAATAAAATAGAGAGGTAATCTCTCTATTTTATTTCAATAAAACCAACTGTTTCACGTTCTTTTTGAGTTAAATTATAAAGTTCAAATATTTTTTGGTCAATGTGAATTTCAAGACTACGTGTGTCATTTCCATTTGCTTTTTCTTCTTGTATTTGTCTTACAAGAATATCAAATTCTATATTTAATTCCTCACTTGCTTGCATTACGCGAATTTTGTCAAAAAATATTTTTCGAAGTTCACGACCTTTATCACCTAATTTAGGAAAATTATCAATAAAACAGAATTTAAAAAGTGAAGAATTTAAAAAGGCTGTCAGAAAAGCAATATTATTTCCTGTAATCATAAAGGATTTGTCATTTTGAAAAAAACCTTCTGTATCCAAATAGAATGGCATAAACTTAGTCATATTAGGATATGTGATTTTCTGCTTAGAAAAATCCTCCCAATAATTTGCCCCCCAACGTTGTAAAGCATACCATTCGTAGCGTATACCTGTTTCTGCTTTATTTCGTGCAGAGAGTTGCGATTTATATTCTAATAAATGCTTATAGATTACAGGATAATTATTTTTAAACTCTTGTTCTGCTTTTAAAGAAGCTCCTTTAATTGAATTATCTAAGTGTAGAGGAAAGTGCCAAGGTATCCAAATAAGCCATAAATCTGCAAACTCATACCCATAACGCTTTATATCTCTGCCTCTGAGAATTGGTCTAATAATTTCAGCACTTTTAGGGTCTGATTTTATTAGCTCGTCTCTCTTTTCACCTGAAATAATAAAAGCCTCGTTACACCCCGTTTTTATTCCATAATTGATTTGGATATCCCAATCTTTTAGTGGAGTGCCTACAGCTTCTATTTTAGCTTTTATGCTCTGCTCAATTTCAGATAAAACAACCCAAGAATCAGAGACATTGAAAGAGCAAGTAGCTCCGTTCTGCCTAATATAATCGCTGTTTTTAAGTGTTTTTTTTGGGGGGTATATGGTCGCTCCGCTCCACCTTCGGAATGCTCAAAAAAAGACAAAACAGAAGGGAAAGAAAAAGTAAACAAGCGTTAGCGCGATAGGAATGAAGAGGAGCTTTTTCTATGCGTGTTGAAATTTGTAAAATTACAACGCCTAGGCGAGCATCCAGTTCGGTACCTGATGGGTTATTTTTGGCAAGGCTTAATATAGGGCGATTTAAGGCCTTTCTTCAAGTTGAACATATAGGTAAAATGTTCGACCCTGTTTTGTGCTTAAATCAAAAAGAACGCATCAATTCGGGGTGAAATTAGCCTGTTATGAACGCTGATATTTGTGCAGCTTATTCTCAATTGCCTTTTCACGTTCTTGTCCCACTCGCTATACTCGCAGGGAGGGGTTACCTCGGAATTCGGTAACTTAACAGCAAAACGACACTATAACTAGCATTTAGAGAGGGTACCATCTAAACGGCTCAATCTCTTTGTGCCGTTTAGATGGTATTGGAACAATTATTGAAAGATTTTAAAATTAGAGAGCATCCTTTTTCGTTTAATTATGTTATTTTTTTGATGATTTTCGAAAATATGAAATAAAAATGTTTTATTAGCAGCTAGATAAGATTTTTTATCATCAAAAGTATAAATATAAAAACACGTCAATCATGATTAGAAATTTTAAATTGAGTTATTTTTTAGGAGCTATATTAACGACTCTTATGGTATTGAGCAGTTGCTCAAAGGATGAAGAGCTTATTATCCCCCCCGTTAAGGAGTACACCGTAAGCTTTGCGGCAGGTAACAATGGAACAGTAACTCCAAAAGGAGAACAGAAAGCTGTAGAGGGGACAATTATTGAATCCACAGCATCAGCTAACAATAATTATTTCTTTGCTGGATGGTTCGAAGGGGATAATCAAGTCACAGAAACATCCGGTGATGTTTTCGTATCGAATAACGGGTTGACATTAAATGTTAAGTCTTCGTTGGGAGTAAACACGAAGACTTATACGGCTAATTTTACACCAAACAGTTACACGGTAAATTTCCGTGCAATGACAGATGGGTCAGA
Organism: Phocaeicola sp.; assembly: GCA_051658485.1. GTDB lineage: Bacteria > Bacteroidota > Bacteroidia > Bacteroidales > Bacteroidaceae > Phocaeicola. Next base: position 1,495 of record JBOFMR010000177.1, on the reverse strand, counting down.
AAGTACGATCGGCGGAACGGTAAGTCCGACGAGTGCTACAGGTGATTTTGGAACTGTGATCGAGTCTATTGCGTCTGTAAATACTGATTATATACTTGCCGGCTGGTATGACTACAACGGCAAAAAGATCATTTCTACAAATCCGTCGGCTGCTGCTTATTTGAAAAGAGATGGGTTGGGATTAAATGTTAAGTATTCGTCTACTGTAGACGGACAGACTTATGAGGCTAAGTTTGTAAACATTGCTCCTCAGCCCGGCGTAGCCGCGCCTCGTATTTACGTAGTAGGAGAAGGCGATCAGGCAAAGCTCATGTTAACCAAGGATCCAACGAATTACGGAGCATTCTTCCAGTGGGGTAGAACTGTAGCGTGGGGTAACGGAGAAGCCGTAGTAAAGTTGTTTGATCCGAGAAATTCACAGGGAGGTACATCATGGAAAAATCAAATTGTCGGTCCAGTCTATCCTCTACACACCTCAGCGAACTTAAAAGCAGGCAAGGGTGATCCATGTAAGTTAGTAGGCTTCACTCAGAAGTTCATAGAGGACGAACTTAATTCAGGTATTGCGCCTGACAACGGCAAATGGCGCATGCCAACAAAAGAAGAAAATCAAACATTTAGAGAGACATATTCCGATTGGAAAACACTTGACGGCATCAATGGGCGTTACTTCGGTCCAGGTGCGACGTCATTAGGTACAGACGGAGAATTCCTACCGGCTGCAGGCTCTCGCAACTCCGGCTCCGGCTCGCTTTCCGACCAAGGCAAGAACGGAGAATATTGGTCTTGTGCGCCGACCGGCTTCCCCAGCCTCTACGGCAGCATATTGAAATTCACCTACACAACGGCCAAGGAGGATCGCGCCAACCAGTCTATCGGCTTACCCGTTCGTTGCGTCCCACAATAGGAATACCCCTTGTGGGTAGTTCATTCGATTCATTTCTTCATTCGTACGGGGGGGGCTTAGCCACCGTACGAAGCCGCTTGTGGCGGCTTGTGTTTGAATTTTTGCATAGAACAAAAAAGAGTAAATAAGTATAAAGATACAAATAAAAAACTACCTGGATTCGTAAGTCACGAATCCAGGTAGTTTTTTGTTTATTCTGTATGTGTGACAGGGGAAGCACATAAATTGAACAGATAGCGCAATGTGCTATTTCTATTTTCTGCTTTGAAAATAGCAAGATGTATTTTTGTAATACAAAAAATTATCTTGCCCTTGCCAAGTTGGACAAGTGGTTGGGAAAGGAGGTTACCTCGAAACTCGGTAACTTAAGAGCCAAAACGGCACAACGCTGTTAAGCTGTTTTTTTTTGCACAAAAAAGAGCCCTCGGAGGGCGCACAACCCTTGAGGGGTTATAGTGTGCTATAACCCCTCAAGAAAAGGTTGCGACAAAACTGTTCCATTTTCTTGTGCCGTTTAGATGGCATTGGAACCATTCTAGAGATGTGATGAGATTAGAGAAGCAACTACTTTATACTTGCGTTGACATA
>JBOFMR010000176.1:0-41179 GCA_051658485.1 Phocaeicola sp. | reverse complement strand
ACCAATGCATTTGCAGAATCATTTAATGCTAAAATCAAAGCTTTTAGGGCAAGCTTAAGAGGAGTAATTGATGTGAAGTTCTTCCTATTTAGGCTAACGAAAATATATGCGTAGTCCCCAGGGTTTATCGGGTGAGCCGGGCTCACCTGCAAAAGTTGTGGAATGACGTTCTTTTGTTAATTTTGCTCCTTGTAAATTAAGGCTCACCTGATAAAGTTGGCCCAAGCAAAGCTGGGTCAATAAAGATTCTTCGGTGAAGATTTGGTGAAGACTGTTTTCTGCTCTCTTCACCATAACCTGCTGGTAATTAGGATGTGTGAAGAATTGACGCTTTTTTTAGCTCTTTTGTTATAGGTGGAGTAGGTGGGAGTGTGATCCCCCTTTCTAAAGGCGTGCTTTTTTATTTTGCAGGAGTAAATATTCAAATAGGAGATTTCTGTTTTGTTTTTCTTAAGAGGGGCGTAGGGCTTTGTCTGTAAAAGTTGTGGTTCGCCCTGATTTTTCCTAAATTTGCGGTATGGTAGGAAAGAGAATTTTGTCAGATGTTGACTTTAAGCAGATTTTTGTTTTGCCCAATAAACGAGCTGTTCATTTGACTTTTCGGGTTAAGCCCGATGGGCTTTATGTGACGGTGCCCCCGAGTGCAACCGATGAATCGGTATTGAAAGGGGTGAATGAGTTGAGAGAGAAGCTGTTAAAGCATTTTTTATCTGTCGATAGGGAGTCGGTGAGTTGGGATTTTAAAATAGAGCAACCTCATTTTAATCTTTCGCTACTAAAAGGTATTGATAGTAGGCTCTTTGTGCAGGCGTGTGGCTCTGAGGCGAAAATTATTTGTCCCCCTGATTTTGATTTTTCGCAAGAACGTTCGAAAGAGATGCTTGTTGCTGCTGCTGAGCTAGCTATGCGTCATGTTGCCCAAAGGTTCTTGCCGGCAATTTTAAAAGAGCTTTCTGAAAAAAGTAAATTACCTTATAGTCAGGTTAAAATTACGCGTAGCAAAGGACGCTGGGGAAGTTGTTCTAGTAAAAAAGTGATAAACCTATCCTGTTATCTGATGACTCTTCCTTATGACCTGATTTACTACGTGTTGGTGCATGAGTTGGCTCATACCGTTGAAATGAATCATGGTGAATTGTTCTGGAGAAAAGTTGATGAGCTGATGGGGCGTGAGGAGGCTCGTCGGTGTCGAGAAGAGTTGAAGTTGTGTCGTATGCCTCTGTTTGGTAAATAGAAGAGAGTGGGAGTATAGGCAAGAGGTCTCTCTTTCGGGCTTTTAAAAAGCTATGTTTGGCTCTCTTTGAGGGAGTGGTTGCCCCTCTTGCTATTGGATAGTTTCCCAAATCTCTTTTATGTCAATGTGAACTTGTTAGAATAGACATTTCCCTTGAATTGGCTTTTTTGAATCTATTCGGGTGAATGGCTGCTCTTGCTCTCTATGATGGATACGGTTTCTCCCTCTCTTTTTATTTTTACGTGGCTCCCCTCTTTGTTTAGATTAAAAGGAAAGGTTAGGTCGCTCTCTTTGTCTACTACCAAGAGTAGATTATTTTCACTCCATTGATTGACTTTGATTTGTATAGGCGTGGAAGGGACGATTTGGTCCCAAAGTAGGCTGTCATTGATGTAAATCATGGCATTTTCGCCTGCCCACTCTGGTGAGAACTCTATTAGGTAGAGTCCTTCGTAGGTTGTCACTTTATTGGGGTCTCGTTTTAAGTTGAACGCCATATAGGTAAAAATAATAACAATGGCAAAGACGGCAAAAGCCAGCATCCCATTGCCAACCATAAACTGTTTGTTGATGTTTAACTCTTTTTTAGCCATACAATTAGATGTTTTGCGCAAAACTACTAAAAAATAACCATTTCATTTGTTGCACTGATGGATATTTTGTATATTTGCAACGAAATGGATGAATGGTGGGGGCTTGAATAGGCCCTTTTTTTGTTCTCCTTTTTTATTTTAATAGTTGTGAATAAATGATTGATAAAAGAGCAGTAGCCCAGTTTGTAAACGAGTGGCTGGCAGACAAAGATTACTTTTTGGTAGATATCTCTATTAGCACTGATAGCCGAATTGTGGTGGAAATAGACCACGCAGAGGGTGTGTGGATAGAAGATTGTGTGGAACTTAGTCGCTTTATAGAGTCTAAGCTGGATCGTGAATCAGAGGATTTTGAGCTAGAAGTAGGATCGGCAGGTATTGGTCAGCCCTTTAAAGTGTTACAGCAATATCTCATTCACATAGATAAAGAGGTGGAACTTCTAACCAAAGCAGGTAAAAAACTAAATGGGGTGCTCAAGGCAGCCGATGAAAATGGTTTTACTGTCGCCGTGGAGAAGAAAGTGAAGCTGGAAGGTGCAAAGCGTCCTAAGATAGTAGAAGAGGAGACTCTTTTTACATACGATGAAATAAAATATACGAAATACTTAATTAGTTTTAAATAGTTATGGCCAAGAAAGAAGAAACGATCAGCTTGATTGATACCTTTTCGGAATTTAAGGATTTGAAGAATATTGATAGAACCACTATGGTTAGCGTACTCGAAGAGTCATTCCGAAGTGTGATTGCGAAAATGTTTGGCACTGATGAGAATTACGATGTAATTGTAAATCCCGACAAAGGTGATTTTGAAATTTATCGCAATCGTGAGGTCGTAGCAGACAACGAAGTGACAAATCCAAATATGCAGATTTCATTGACTGAGGCACAGAAGGTGGATGCTTCGTATGAAGTTGGTGAAGAGGTTGGTGAAGAGGTTATCTTTGCAAAGTTTGGTCGCCGTGCTATTTTGAACTTACGCCAAACGTTGGCTTCTAAGATTTTAGAACTGGAAAAAGATAGTTTATATAATAAGTATATAGACAAGGTAGGTACGGTAATGACTGCCGAAGTATACCAAATCTGGAAAAAGGAGATGTTGTTGCTAGATGATGATGGCAATGAGTTGTTACTTCCCAAAACGGAGCAAATCCCAAGTGATTTCTATCGCAAAGGTGAAGCAGCACGTGCTGTCGTAGCAAGGGTGGATAACCGTAACAATAATCCTAAAATTATATTGAGTCGTACATCACCACTCTTTTTGGAACGTCTGTTTGAAATGGAGGTGCCTGAGATTAATGATGGCTTGATTACGATTAAAAAAGTAGCCCGCATCCCTGGTGAACGTGCTAAGATTGCCGTAGAGTCTTATGATGATCGCATTGATCCTGTAGGTGCTTGTGTGGGTGTGAAAGGATCTCGTATACAAGGTATTGTACGCGAATTACGCAATGAGAATATTGATGTTATTAACTATACATCAAACATTCAGTTGTTTATTCAACGTGCTTTGAGCCCTGCGAAAATATCTTCTATTAAACTAAATGAAGAAGAGAAAAAGGCTGAAGTCTTTTTAAAGCCAGAAGAGGTTTCTTTGGCTATCGGTAAGGGCGGTATGAATATTAAGTTAGCGAGTATGCTTACCGAATATACCATTGATGTGTTCCGTGAATTGGATGAAAACGCAATGTCAGAGGATATCTACTTGGATGAATTTAAAGATGAAATCGATGAGTGGGTTATCAATGCCATTAAGAGCATTGGATTGGATACAGCAAAAGCTGTAATAGATGCTCCGCGTGAGATGTTGATTGAAAAAGCGGATCTTGAAGAAAGCACGGTAGATGACGTGTTGAATGTGTTAAGAGCTGAATTTGAGGAGTAATCTTCACCTATTGGCTCGCGTAAAAAATTAAAAAGCGAGTATGACGATTAGACTGAGCAAAGTTACAAGAGATTTAAATGTAGGAAAGACAACGGTAGTTGAATTCTTGCAGAAGAAGGGGTATACCCTAGAGGCAAATCCTAATGCAATAATTACCGATGAACAATATGCTGTGCTTGTGAAGGAGTTCAGCAAGGATAAAAATTTGAAAGAGGCTTCTGAAAAATTTATTCAGGGACGTCAAAGCAAAGAGCGTCAGAAGCCTGCTGCTACCCCTGAAAGTGTAGAAAAGCTTCCAAAAGAAGAACTGGTTAAAACGGAAGTGCCTGAAGATGTACGTCCTAAATTTAAGCCTGTAGGAAAAATTGATTTAGATAGTCTAAACAAACGTCCTGCTGCCACAAAAAAAGTGCTAGATTCTGCACCGACTGTTGTTGAAGAGAAAGTGGAAAGTGTGAAAGCACCCCAAGTTGTGCAACAACCTGTAGAAGAGGTGAAACCTATTGTGCAAGAGGAGAAACCTGTTGTGCCTAAGCTTGTAGAAAAGCCAGTCGAAAAACCGCTTGAGGTTATACCTCAAAAAATAGCTCCTGAAAAAGGGGAAATTCACACAGAAAAAAAAGAGGTGAAAGATACGCCTCAGCCAATTGCCATGGAAAAAGAGACCCCAGAAATTGCATCAGCTCAGGAAGGTGAAGGAAATGACGTGTTTAAAATTCGTCCAACGGAGTTTAAATCAACAATTAATGTTGTAGGTCAAATTGACCTAAGTACACTTAATCAATCTACTCGCCCAAAGAAGAAGTCGAAAGAGGAGCGCAAAAAAGAGCGTGACGATAAAGACAAACAACGTACCGATCAAAGAAAACCGGCAACTGCTCCTGCTGTAGGTGCAAACCAAGCTGGTGGAGAAAAGAAGAAACGTACTCGTATCGGAACAGAACGTGTAGATATCAATACGGCTGGTAACAATGGAGCTGCAGCTGGAAACCGTACAAACGGTGGAGGTGGTTATGCCAATCGTAACAATGCTGGTGGTGCAGGACAACAAGGTGGCGCTAATAGACCTGTTGGACAACAAGGTGGTGCTAATAGACCTGCTGGGCAACAAGGTGGTGCTAACAGACCCGCTGGACAACAAGGTGGTGGCTACAGACCTGCTGGACAACAAGGTGGTGGTTACAGACCTGCTGGGCAACAAGGCGGTGGAAATCGTTTTAACAATAACAACAATAATAGCAGCAACAATCGTTTCGCTAAACCGATTTTAAAAACCGAAGTAAGCGAAGAGGATGTAGCAAAACAAGTTAAAGAGACACTGGCTCGTCTTACCAACAAAACGAAGAACAAGGGCGCGAAATACCGTAAGGAAAAACGTGAAAATGTTCATAATCGTCAAATGGAAATGGACGAAAGAGAGTTGGAAAAAGGACGTGTATTGCAGTTGACAGAGTTTGTGACAGCAAGCGAGTTGGCAAGCATGATGAATGTTTCTGTAAACCAAATTATTGGTACTTGTATGAGTATTGGTATGATGGTCTCTATTAATCAACGCTTGGATGCTGAAACAATCAATCTAGTAGCTGAAGAGTTTGGATACAAAACTGAATATGTAAGTGCCGAAGTGTCACAAGCAATCGTTGAAGAGGAAGACTCTGTAGAGGATTTGTTGCCACGTGCACCGATTGTAACGGTGATGGGTCACGTCGATCACGGTAAAACTTCATTGCTTGACTACGTGCGTAAAGCAAATGTAATTGCGGGCGAAGCAGGGGGTATTACTCAGCACATTGGTGCATACAATGTACAATTGGAAGATGGTCGTCGTATTACATTCTTAGATACTCCAGGTCACGAAGCCTTTACGGCAATGCGTGCACGGGGTGCGAAAGTGACCGATATTGCCATCATCATTGTGGCAGCCGATGACAATGTGATGCCACAAACTAAAGAGGCTATTAACCACGCTATGGCAGCGGGTGTTCCTATTGTATTTGCTATTAATAAAGTAGATAAGGATCACGCTAACCCAGATAAGATTCGTGAAGAGCTAGCAGCTATGAACTACTTGGTAGAAGAGTGGGGTGGTAAGTATCAATGTCAAGAGGTATCAGCCAAAAAAGGTACGGGTGTAAAAGAGTTGCTTGAAAAAGTATTACTTGAAGCCGAAATGTTGGAATTAAAAGCCAATCCAGATCGCAAAGCAGCTGGTTCAGTTATTGAATCGACTTTGGATAAGGGACGTGGTTATGTCGCTACAATCTTGGTATCGAACGGTACATTGAATATGGGTGATATCGTTCTAGCAGGTACCTCTTATGGTCGTGTTAAAGCGATGTTCAACGAACGTAATCAACGTGTTAAAACGGCTGGACCTGCTGAACCTGTATTGATTCTTGGTTTGAATGGGGCTCCTGCAGCAGGTGACTCGTTCCACGTAATCGAAACAGAACAAGAAGCGCGTGAAATTACAAACAAACGTGAGCAATTGCAACGTGAGCAAGGATTACGTACACATAAAATCTTAACACTTGACGAAGTAGGTCGTCGTCTAGCATTGGGCGATTTCCACGAACTAAACGTGATTGTGAAGGGAGACGTGGATGGTTCGGTAGAAGCATTGAGCGACTCGCTAATCAAGCTATCTACAGAGCAAGTTCAAGTAAATGTTATTCACAAAGGTGTGGGTCAGATCTCAGAATCAGACGTTACTTTGGCAGCGGCATCAAATGCGATTATGGTAGGATTCCAAGTTCGTCCATCAACTGCTGCTGGCAGATTGGCGGAACAAGAGGGAGTGGATATCCGTAAGTATTCAGTTATCTACGATGCTATCGAAGAGGTGAAAGCGGCTATGGAAGGTCTATTGGCGCCAACGGTTAAGGAACAAGTTACTGCCAACGTAGAGGTGCGTGAAGTATTTAACATTACCAAGGTGGGTCTCGTAGCAGGTGCTTGGGTGAAATCAGGTAAGGTGAAACGTAACGACAAGGCACGCATCATCCGTGATGGTATTGTAGTCTTTACAGGTACACTAAATGCTTTGAAACGCTTTAAAGATGACGTGAAAGAGGTGGGTACAAACTTTGAGTGTGGTATCAGCTTGAACAACTGTAATGACATTAAGGTGGGTGATATTATCGAAACCTACGAAGAGTTTGAAGTAAAGCAAACGTTGTAAGAACGTAACTATAGATATAGGTGGGGGTGTGTTAAGAGCTCCTTATAACTGAGATTGCCCCCGTTACAACCACTGTAGCGGGGGCATTTTTTTTCATAAGGGGGAGCTTTGTATAAACTCCCATATATTTTTATACGAACTCTCAACAGGGTTGCAAAAATGAATCTTTTTATATCAGCTAGTTGTTAGCGGATTAGTTGCTACCCATTTTTTTGAATTTAACAGAGTGACTATTAAATATAATTTGATGCAAGGGTCGGTGAAAGAACCCTTGTTGTAAATCAGAAACTGATTCAAATGTCACGAAGTATTCTTGAATGATAAGAATCTTCCATTTTTTACTCCTAATCAGATCAATCTGTAGGGTGTTTGTGTTTTGTAAAAAGGAGTTTTTGAATCAGCTTCATAACCAAATGATAAACTATGACAGCGATTGATATTGTGATTTTAGTGATTATAGCTTTGGGTCTAATAGATGGACTAAGAAAGGGATTTGTACGGCAGTTAGCTGCTACAGTTGGTGTGATTGCAGGACTTTTTGTTGCCCGTTCACTCTATATCTATGTGGCCAAACAAGCAGTTCCTATTTTAGGTACTTCTAATCAAATCACAGAATTGCTTGCTTTTATTCTTATATGGGGGGCTGTTCCTGTCGTTTTTTCCAGCATAGCCTCCTTGCTTTCTCGATTATTAAAGACCATTCACTTGGGGTGGCTTGATTCGTGGTTAGGCGGTGCTTTAGGTGCACTTAAATATATATGTATTTTGAGTATTGTGGCTTATGGTATTGATCATTTCAATTTGGAGTATGATTTCATAAGTGATACTAAGAAACATGAATCAAAATTTTACTATCCCATAAAAGAGGTATCTTCGCTTTATGTTCCGTTAGTAAAAGATGTAACTAAACAATTAACTAAATAAGTATATGCAAGAAGAACCCAATAAATATGTAAAGGAACTGACGCAGGAGAAGTACAAGTATGGCTTCACTACGGATGTCCATACAGATATCATTGAAAAGGGGTTAAATGAGGAGGTCATTCGACTCATTTCAGGCAAGAAGAATGAGCCTGAATGGATGTTGGAGTTTCGCTTAAAGGCATACCGTCATTGGTTAACCCTTGATATGCCTACATGGGCTCATTTAAATATTCCTGAAATAGATTATCAAGCGATTTCGTATTATGCTGACCCTACCAAGAAGAAGGAGGGACCCAAAAGTATGGATGAAGTCGACCCTGAATTGATTAAAACATTCAATAAGCTTGGTATACCTCTACATGAGCAACGCCAATTAAGCGGGATGGCAGTCGATGTCGTTATGGATTCTGTCTCCGTTAAAACGACTTTTAAAGAGACTTTAATGGAGAAGGGAATCATCTTTTGCTCCTTTAGTGAGGCGGTTAAAGAGCATCCTGATTTGATTCAGAAGTATATGGGGACGGTAGTGAGCTACCGCGACAATTTCTTTGCAGCACTCAACTCGGCTGTCTTTAGTGATGGATCGTTTGTCTACATCCCTAAGGGGGTACGTTGCCCGATGGAGCTATCTACCTACTTTCGTATCAATGCTGCCAATACAGGTCAGTTTGAACGCACCTTGATTGTGGCTGATGATGATAGTTATGTATCTTATCTAGAGGGATGTACAGCTCCTCAACGTGATGAGAACCAATTGCATGCGGCTATTGTAGAGATTATTGTGCACGATCGTTCTGAGGTGAAATATTCAACGGTACAAAACTGGTATCCAGGTGATGCAGAGGGTAGAGGCGGTATTTATAACTTTGTAACCAAACGCGGACACTGCAAGGGGGTAGATAGTAAATTAAGCTGGACACAAGTAGAAACCGGCTCTGCCGTTACGTGGAAATATCCTAGCTGCATCTTGAGTGGTGATAACTCTATCTCTGAGTTCTATTCAGTGGCTGTTACCAACAATTACCAACAGGCTGATACGGGTACCAAGATGATACATTTGGGTAAAAATACGCGCAGTACCATTGTAAGTAAAGGGATTAGTGCCGGGAAGAGCCAAAACTCTTACCGGGGATTGGTTCGTGTAGCCGAAAAAGCTGAGGGTGCACGCAACTATAGTCAGTGTGATTCGTTACTTCTAGGTAGTAACTGTGGGGCACACACCTTTCCCTACATGGATATTCACAACGATACAGCGGTGGTAGAGCATGAAGCTACTACTAGCAAGATAAGTGAAGACCAACTTTTTTATTGCAACCAAAGAGGTATTCCTACGGAAGATGCCATTGGACTTATTGTGAATGGCTATGCGAAGGAGGTACTAAACAAACTACCTATGGAGTTTGCAGTAGAGGCTCAAAAGCTTCTGGCTATTTCATTAGAAGGAAGTGTAGGCTAATTTTTGAGTGGCAACTGAAAAAGAATTTGGGATGATGATGGAACGAATGAAACTCTCTTCATTCATAAGATAGATTCGACCACATCACCATTTTTTTATGATAACTAAAAGAGGAAAAGAGTATGTTAGAGATAAAAGATTTACATGCCAGTATCAATGGCAAAGAGATATTGAAAGGCATAAACCTCACCATTGGTAAGGGAGAGGTACATGCCATAATGGGACCTAACGGTTCGGGTAAGAGTACCTTGTCGTCGGTCTTAGTAGGTAATCCTTCGTTTGAAGTGACCAAAGGTTCGGTTACTTTAGAGGGAAAAAACCTGTTGGAATTAAGCCCCGAAGATCGCAGTCACGAGGGTATGTTTCTCTCTTTCCAATATCCCGTAGAGATTCCAGGTGTAAGCATGGTGAACTTTATGCGTTCGGCGGTGAATGAAAAGCGTAAGTATGAAGGTAAAGAGCTTTTGAGTGCGAGCGAGTTTTTGAAACTGATGCGCGAGAAGCGTGCTGTGGTAGAACTTGACAATAAATTGGCTAACCGTTCGGTTAATGAAGGCTTTTCGGGTGGTGAGAAGAAGCGTAATGAGATATTCCAAATGGCTATGTTGGAACCCAAATTAAGTATCCTTGATGAGACTGATTCGGGGTTAGATATTGATGCCTTACGCATTGTGGCTGAGGGAGTCAATAAATTAAAAACTCCTGAAACAAGCTGCATCGTTATTACGCACTACCAACGTTTGTTGGATTATATTAAACCCGATATTGTGCATGTTCTTTATAAAGGACGTATTGTGAAAACAGCTGGTCCTGAGTTGGCACTCGAATTGGAAGAGCGTGGATACGATTGGATTAAAGCAGAGCTAGGAGAGTAGTCGTATGAGAATTGAACAACAATATATTGATCTCTATACCCAGTGTGAAGGGATGATTGCTCAACACAGTGCGCCCGTTTTGAATGCGCTACGTGCCGAAGCATTCAGCCACTTTCAGCAGTTGGGATTTCCTACGAGGAAATTAGAGAAATACAAGTATACCGATATTCAGAAGATGTTTGCACCCGATTATGGATTGAACCTAAATCGGTTGGAGATACCTGTCAATCCGTACGAAGTGTTTAAATGTGATGTGCCCAATATGAGTACTTCGCTCTATTTTATGCAGAATGATCACTTCTACAACAAAGCTCTTCCTAAAGTGGATCTTCCAGAAGGAGTTTTGCTAGGTAGCTTGAAAGAGTTGGCCAGTCAACATCCTGCATTGGTTGAAAAGTATTATGGTAAATTAGCTGATTGTTCGAAAGATGGGGTAACTGCCTTCAATACAACGTTTGCACAAGATGGTCTATTGCTTTACATTCCCAAAGGAGTAGTGCTTGAAAAGCCTATTCAGTTGGTCAATATTCTTCGTGCTGATGTGAACTTTATGGTGAACCGCCGGGTATTGATTATTGTGGAGGATTGTGCTGAGGCTCGTCTATTGGTGTGTGACCATGCGATGGATGAGGTAAACTTCTTGGCTACGCAAGTTGTTGAGGTATTTGTGGGTGAGAATGCACTCTTTGATTTGTATGAATTGGAAGAGACTCATACCTGTACCAATCGCATCAGTAATCTTTATGTGAGTCAACAAGCCAACAGCAACGTATTGCTCAATGGGATGACACTGCATAACGGTACGACTCGCAACACAACTGAAGTTGTATTGCATGGACCAGGTGCAGAGATAACTCTTTGTGGTATGGCTATAGCCGATAAACAAGAGCGAGTGGATAATCATACCACCATAGAGCATTTGGCAAGTGACTGTAGCAGCAAGGAACTTTTTAAATATGTGCTAGATGATGAGTCGGTAGGTGCCTTTACGGGTAGAATCGTGGTGCATCCTGGCGCACAGCGCACCAGCTCGCAACAAACCAACCGCAACATCTGTGTAACGAAGAGGGCGCATATGTATACACAACCCCAATTGGAAATTTATGCAGACGATGTAAAGTGTTCGCACGGAGCTACTGTAGGACAGTTGGATGAGAAGGCGCTCTTCTATATGCAACAACGTGGTATTGGTCGCCAAGAGGCACGCTTGTTATTGATGTTTGCCTTTGTAAACGAGGTTATCGATACCATCCGTTTGGAACCATTGAAAGATAGGCTCCACTTGTTGGTTGAAAAACGCTTTCGCGGTGATTTGAACAAATGCCAAGGGTGTGCCATCTGCAAGTAATGCATTGCAGTAAATGATGTAGAATGCAACTAATGGAATAGATAAAGAATATGTACGATATACAGAAAATCCGTCAAGAGTTTCCTATTTTGGGTAGAGAGGTCTACGGCAAACCCCTTATCTATTTAGATAATGGAGCTACTACACAGAAGCCACGTTGTGTGGTGGAGGCAATAGCCGAAGAGTATTATTCGGTCAATGCCAATGTGCATCGTGGGGTACACTTCCTTTCTCAACAAGCTACGGAGCTGCACGAGGGGTCACGAGAAACGGTTCGTCGCTTTCTCAATGCAAAGCATACGCACGAAATTATTTTCACGAGAGGTACAACAGAGAGCATCAACCTATTGGCAAGTTCGTTTGTTGAGGGTGAGATGGAGGCAGGCGATGAGGTGATCATCTCCACGATGGAGCACCACAGTAATATTGTTCCTTGGCAGTTACAAGCAGCCAAACGGGGCATTGCTATCAAAGTAATCCCGATGAATGATCGGGGAGAGCTTTTGATGGAGGAGTACAAAGCCCTCTTTAGCGAGCGAACCAAATTGGTGAGTGTTATGCAGGTAAGCAACGTGTTGGGTACTATTAACCCTGTAAAGGAGATGATTGATATAGCTCATGCACACGGAGTGCCCGTATTGGTTGATGGTGCACAAAGCGTACCTCATACATTGGTAGATGTACAAGCATTGGATGCCGACTTCTTTGCCTTTAGTGGGCATAAAATTTATGGACCTACAGGGGTGGGTGTACTTTATGGAAAAGAGGAGTGGTTAAACAAACTTCCTCCTTATCAAGGGGGAGGGGAGATGATTCAAACCGTTAGTTTTGAGAAGACTACTTTTAATGAACTTCCTTTTAAATTTGAAGCAGGTACACCCGATTACATTGGTACAACAGCCCTAGCTAAAGCACTCGATTATGTTACGAATTTGGGTATGGATAAGATTGCTGCTCACGAACACGCTTTGACGGAGTATGCTACCCAGCGTATGAAGGAGATTGAAGGTATGCGTATCTTTGGCGAAGCTGAGCAAAAAAGCAGTGTAATCTCTTTCTTGGTGGGGGATATTCACCACCTCGATTTGGGTACATTATTAGATCGTTTGGGTATTGCAGTTCGTACGGGTCACCATTGTGCTCAACCTTTAATGAGTCGTTTGGGTATTGAAGGAACTGTGCGTGCTTCATTTGGTTTATACAACACTTTTGAAGAGATTGATATACTCGTTGCAGGAATTGAACGAGTCCGGAAAATGTTTTAAGCAGCCCTCTATGGTGTGAAAATCAGAACTAATTCCCACAACGCTACTACTTTCTTGTAGTAAGTTGTGGGAATTCTTCTTTCTTCATTTATCAAAGTACCTGACTTTTCCAGCAAGTTATGGTGATAGCATTAACGAATAATAGTTGCTTTTATTCTCTCCTTTCGTCTAGTTTGTCAACCAGGTTGATTCGATAAGCATAATAGTTGGAGAACTCTTTATTGGTGCTATAATTCCCTACGTAAGGTTTCTCCTATAGTGAACAAAAGAGTGTCACTAGAAAGGGTACGCTAAAGTCTACTACAAATCCATGAAAGATAGAGAGTACTACCAGCTCTTCGCCTGCCGTACGGGTAATGATTGGTAAGGTAGTATCCATCGTAGTAGCTCCACCAGCCGAAATCGGAGCCAGTCTACCAAACCAGCGCACCAAGAGTGGCGCACACAAAAGGGTGATAATCTCTCTTAGAATATTCGATATCAGCGCAACGGTTCCTAATTCGGCACCCCGATATTCAGTAATAAAAATGCTAGATAGCGAGTAGTAGCCAAATCCGGAACCTACTGCAAGGCAATCGGTAAGCGAGCGATGGCTGATAAAAAGAGACGCCACAGCACACCCTGCCAACGTGCCTAGGATGGTCATAACAGGGAGCAGCATCAATCGAGGATTGAGTGTTCGAAAGTTTCGAATGGTATGGGGATTGTTGCCTATACTAATACCTACACTAAACATCAGTGCACAGAGTACATAGTAACTGATTCCACTTTCAGCCAGTTTGAGGGGAATCCACTCACCATTGCCACATAGGCACCCCAGCAGGAAGAAGCCGATAATGAGAAGAGAACCTTTCATACGCTCGTCCCCTTCTGCTCCTTTTTATTTACGATACGCCACAGCCCCCAAGCAGCTATTACGCTACCTAGTAGAGCAGCTATGGTAATGAGTAGAGCTTCTTCTCCAATGGTGAATATCCCTTGACTAATTTGTTCATTTCCCCCCACTTCTACTCCCAGCAGAAAGAGGAGCATCCATACCAGTAGGGTAATGATCTTGTTTATAAAAGTTGCTTGGTACTTTCGAAAAAGATAACCTACTCCTATCCCTGCAACCATAACTCCAATAATAATCATCATAATAGATTCCTTTAAGTCTACAAAGGTAAGTTCTCTCTTTGGGTTCTTTGCTATTATTTATCAACAAAAAGGTTTGTTCCCGGTGATTCGTTCCTCGTTGTTTTTTGGAATTTATACCCGTTTTTCGATAAAAGGAGAGGGGGGCATTTCTCTGAGCGTGTTTGTAAACCAAGTTTTTTTACCTACTTTTGTACCCATTATGTTGCTACCCTATTTACACAAAGATATCTTAGAAGCAGGCTGTGACGAAGCAGGACGCGGCTGTTTAGCAGGCTCTGTTTATGCTGCTGCTGTTATTCTTCCCGCAGGTTTTGAGCATGCTTGGCTCGATGATTCGAAGAAGCTAACAGAGCGTCAGCGTTACGAATTGCGCGAAGTGATAGAGCGAGAAGCATTGGCTTGGGCAGTAGGTATTGTTACGCCAGCCGAAATTGATGAGATAAATATCCTCAATGCCTCTTTCTTGGCTATGCACCGTGCGGTAGAGCAGCTTTCGGTTCGACCTGAGCACCTCTTGATAGATGGAAATCGCTTCAAGAAGTATGAAGATATTCCACACACTACTGTAATTAAAGGTGACGGTAAATACCTATCGATAGCGGCAGCCTCCATCTTGGCTAAAACCTATCGAGATGATTATATGAATGAGCTGCACCAAGCCCATTCTGTATATGATTGGAATAAAAATAAAGGGTATCCTACCCTTAAACACCGTGCTGCTATAGCACAGCATGGAGTTACCCCTTATCACCGCCTTACATTTAGGCTACTAAAAGATGAGGCACAGCTTGAAATACCTTTTTAGGTAACCTAGCTTACTAGCTATTCATTCATCCATTCGTTCTGTACTTTTTAATGGCAGCCGCTCCCTTTATGGGTAGTGACTAAGGATAGATGTGATGTTTTAAAGCTATCTATTCCCATACTGAAAGGAGTAAATTGTATCCGATTGATTTATGGATGATAGGATTGGTAGGTTATCCGCAGTTTATAAGAGCCTCCATCTTGGTTATTCCAGAGGGTGTAATCGTTCTTGTTAATTACTTAATTAGAGCTTACCAAGTTTTTGGGTTCTCTTTTATTTCCTTTTTAGCACCTATTTCCCTATTTAGAGAATTAAGATATGTCATTCGCGTTACAACTATCTTGTTGTGGGATGAGAGTGATTTTTTTTATCTCTTTCTTGGGCGGGTGCTTTTTAAAACAATGTAATGAGTGATTTTAATTACTAAGTTGGGATTCTATTCTGTTTTTTTATAGATTCTTTACCGACCAAACCAATGTTCACAACGGCTTTTGGTGCCCTGTGTGTAGTTTCATTGATTTTGGCGCCTCTAACATCTATTGGAATGAATGCTTTGCATGTAAATATTTATTCTGTATGATGATGAGAGAGATGATGAAAATGCTAGGATTTATAGGGTAGAATTGTTTTTTTATTTTAGCAATAAAATATTAAAAGCTGAATCTGTAATTAACTATTTTATTTGTTTGTTGCGTTATATTCGTATATTTGCTCGTTCGTTTTATACAATTGTATTATTTGTGCTTTACCATTGTAAAGAGTGTTTACGGCAGATTATTTTTATAATAAGGCTTTATTCAAGTAAAAAAAGAGTGTGTAAGAAGTTTTTTTTACACCAATAATTAAATAATTAATATCAACAAATTTAAAAAAAAGTTATGACTAAAAAACTAGCCCTGCTGCTTTTAGGCGGCACGCTATTCTTCTCTTGTCAAGAAAAAGAGGAGGCTGTAAAAAACTCAGTAGCATCTCGTACGCTGCTTAGTCTTAGAAGCGATGGCCTTTCTCTTTCTAATTCTTTGTCCAACGTAACTTCACTGCTTTACGATGGCGATTTACTAATTAAAAAGTCTCCTAATCTATCGCCTGACTCAGAAGGCTATTATCCAATTTCAACCGATAAGTTTAAGGCTGACAAGCTCTTATTGGTGGCAGGTGATCACTCCTTAGGTAGTGATAGACTCCCAGTCGATTATTCAGACTTACTCAACGAATGTACTCCATCTGTTGATTTTAAAACGAATTTTCCTCAACTTTATTATACTGGCGAGCGCAAATTGGGCTCTATCGCAAATGCTGTGCTAGAGTTGAACTTAACTCGCTCATTGGCTAGAATTGATTTTAAAAAGATTACTCAACTAGATGTAATTGTGGATTCGTGTGTTATTAGCAACTTAGCTGATAAATCTTATTGGTTACCAGGTAATTCAGAACCTATCCAATCAATAAACTACCGTAGGCTTTTGTTAGGTAAGGATGCGTTTACTAACTTAGACAATGGTATTGAGGGGGCTGCTTATATCTATGAATCAAATGGTGCTGCTCCACAAATAACCATTTATGCTCAAATAAACAACATAAAGCACGAACTTAAAACAACGCTTCCAGCTCAGGTCAAACGTAATACACGTTATCAAATAGGTATCAATGGCAATGGGGCTATCTTCTTTGCTGACCTAAATGTTCTAGAATGGGAAGAGGGAGGAAGCTCTGAAGCGAAGCCCGATAACTACTCTGTAAAAATTGATGTGGAGAATTCACTCTTTCCAAAAGAAGTGTCGGCTAGTGCCACACGAGATACACTTTACATTGATGCTAATTTTGGTGGTTCCTTTGTATTGGCACTTGATGCGCCTACCGAAACGGAGGTTAAAGTGGAGAATTCTCAAATGGTAGTGACTCCTGTTGTTTCATCTCGTGCTACTTATACGGGGAATTTGTTCAACTTCTCACTTGATAAAAATGAGATTAACAGACCTACAACATCTACCTATCTTTATGTAAAAGGGAAGGCAGAATCGCAATATTATAAAAAGCACCTCGTTATTGTAAGAAAAGGGTATCGTACTCGCTTTGAAAATGTAGGTATAGCTACTAGCCAAAATAAGATTATCTATCCCGATTACACCGATGGTGATTTAGCTACTATTAGTGCTACTGCTTCTGCTATTGCTTCTGTTATAACTACCTCAACCGATGAACAATTTAATTGGGTGCGTTCGCAACAGACAGAGTCGGGTTATCTATTAGAGGGTGCTTTTAAACCTAACGATGTAGAAGCCACAGGACAATTACAAAACAGTATTGTGAAGGTGACTTACGAGGATGGGCTAGAAGAGGAGTTTTTAATGAGTCGTAAGCGTCATTCAATCCCCGTAATTACACAAGGTGGATTGTATTGGGCGAAATACAATATGCGCGGAAATTCAAAAAGTTATGTTGATCAAATTGGATTTGATAATGACATTCCACGCAATGAGTTTTACGACTACCTGAAAACTTGTTCAGACGAAGAATTTGCTTACTATGTAGGAGCAGAATATCGTGGAACTAGCACACAAGGCTTGTATTTAAAGAGAGATCCATTGAGTGAAGTACCGGCTTTGCTTTACGAAGGATACAGTGATATACCCGATGGGCAAATTAGTAATGGTGCGGCTGATGCACATTGTCCTCCAGGTTATAAAATGCCTTCTTTGGGTGAGTGGCAACACATCTACTATACGGGTGGAAAGATGACTATCCCAGCTTCTGGTGCTATCGCTCCTTTCTATTCATCTGCAGTGTCACCAGCTGCTTCTGATCCGAATAGTACCTCAAACAGCGATAAGAACCGTTTTAACATACACAGACATACCCGCGAGTCAGTGATAGTAGATGGAGTTGAATTGAAAAATGTAGGTTTTTTTAAATTGGTCGATGTTAAGTTTTATGAAGGTGAAGAGATGGTCTTCTTAGGATTTGGAAATCAAAATACTGCGACGCAGATTACTTGGGGACAACTTATAACTCCAATTGTGACAACAGGCTTTTCACACTTTGTCTTAAACTTCGCAAATAACAGTATCACTTATGGTAACCTTGGTGGACCTGGTGCGTACACTCGTTCAATTCGTTGTGTGAAATCTCCAACCAACTTCATTCTTGACTAATTCTAATAAAAGTATGAAATTAACTATATTATTACTCCGCAGATACATCTGCATGCTTGCGTGTTTCATGCTCATAGCCTTTGCGGGATGTAAAACTGAATTTGCTCACGAGTTTATGGGCAATCAGATCTATTTCAAGCTCGATTTAGAGAATAGTACGCTTAGCCGTAGTCGTAGCTTACCTTCATTGCAAGTGCGCTACCAAATAGCCGATTATACGGGAACAATCCTTCAAGAGATTCAGTCTGATTATCACGCTGATCAAACGACTATTGTTATCGAGCCACTTCCTCTAGGAAGCTATACACTTTATGTGTTGGCTTACGATGAGACTCTTCAAGCAGAAGGTCTCCATGTAAATGAATCGATTCAGAATATCAATGAGTTGTGGTTTGAGTTCGAAGGAGGTAAAGTGCCGGTATTGTTGAAAGATCAACTTTACTACAGCAGTACTACTTTTGATGTGACTACTGAAACGGTGATGCATCAATCAGTTAAACTTCGCTATGTGTTGGCTGGAGTTGATGTTAATCGTCAGATTAGCTCGCTTCAATTGAGCAACTCATTGAGACATATTGGATTAGATATCGATGAAACAGTACCGTTTTATACGAGTATGCGTGTCGATGGTCAGTATGAAGGATCAGGGAGTGTAGCTTCTTGTGAACACTCTTTTCTAACTAATCACAGTTATTACTTGATGCCACAACAGGGTGAAGAGGCAGTTGCTACGACCTTTACAGTTACGACAGAAAATCATTTAGGTGAACAATATCAGTTGGATTTAGTAACTCAGATACCCCATAAGGGAGGTGTAAAAGAGGAGATTAAATTGGATCTTTCAGCGCACCCCGATGCGCAAGGAGGTACGCTTTACATCACTCCGAGTTATTATGATCAGGAAGATAGGGCTCTTATTTTTCAAGATGGCGAGCATCATGATCTCTATTGCGATTCGGAAAATCGCTCTTTTCATATGAATCAGCTGTTGCAGTTAAAAGGTGAAGAGAATTTAACGATTCATACCAGATTCTATTCAGTGCGTCCTATTCGAAACTTTTCTGTTTGGTCATCGAGTGAACGCTATGGTGAACGTGTCTTATTAGCTCACTATGACAGTATTCCTGCTTTCTGTGACGCTCGGTTCCAATGGGATGATTTAGGTGAGGGAAAACAGTTCCTTATGGAGTCTAACGAGCATGTAAAATTGACATCAGCCGATCTTCAAGCACTTTTAAATTCAAAGCTAGAGATGGAGTGTGACGATGCCTATTGGAAACAGCTGAAGCAAATTATTCCAGGATGGAAAGTTTGGTTCCATCTCTATGGAGCCGACCCTACACAACCAGACGGTGGCCCTGCAGGTAACTGGCGCGGCATTCGCCCGGTACATATTCGTGAGGCAATAGCTGCTTTGACAAATATGGCTTACATGTTCTCCGCCCCAGGTTATCCTGAGCACTTAGAGAGCTACCAAGGACAAGTATGGGGAAATGGTGGACAGGAAGATATTGTGGATGTAACGACCATTATCCCTGCACTATTTAGTAGAGAGAACTTCAGAGTGGGACTTTGTGGTGGTGTTGCGGGATTAGGTGGCGGTGCTACGTTTGGTGTTTGGCAACCTGCTTTCTTTAATCATTACAATTCGACTTACTACTCGGGTACCTATTTCCACGAGTTTGGTCACTGTATTGGCTATAGTCATAGCAGTGCTCTCTGCTCTGGATTCTGGGATCGTACCATTACTTCGGCGTACTATGTAGCCAATGTACACACTTTCCCAGTCCCTAGTGCTGATATTTTGAATTCGAATAATAACCCTAATCGCTATTAATGCGATAATATTTAAGAAAATAGATGGAGTACAAATTCCAAATTGATTGGTTTGATGAGGCAGAGGAGTTCTTGTAGAACTCTTTACCTCCTCAACGATTTAAATGTAGTTTGGAATGCGTACTTATTGATTTGATTAATTAAAAAATGAATTTAAATGAAATATATAATTTTATTGATTGTATCTGCTTTCGCCCTGAGTAGTTGCAGTCAGCAAGAGGTTCCTATGGAGGATGAGGTGCTTTTGCAAAATCAACATGAATCAGTGTATGGTTTTCGGTTGAAGATGGACCAATCTTCACCTTTTAAGATCGATTCTTGTTTGGTTACTGATGCAAGTGATTTGTCTAATGGAGTAATGGCAAAAGTGAGCTCTTTTATTTTTGATGAACAAGGTGCAAGTGAGACGATTCGAGTTTCTGGTGAAAGCAACTCACTTCACTTCTCTTTTTATACATCTTCTACCAAGTCTGGTGTCATTTGTAAAGAGATGGTAAAGAGTGATTTGAAAAGTGACTCGCTTTATACTTGGGTTCTTTCTAGAGAAGGAGATGAGTTGAATGCTGATCTTGTTGTTACTCCTTGGCAAGAGGGGGGAATTATTATAGTAGGTCCTGATAGCTTTGACTATGCACTTGATTTAGAGAGATCTGAACTACCTACTTATGTGCGAGTAAGTGCTACAAAAGATACTCTATACGTGCCTGCATGTAAAACCAAGCTACTTATTAGTTTGGATTCGCAGATAGAAGCAGGTTGGTTACTTCAAGGGGAACCACTCGAAATCAAGCGCATCGTGGGTATGGACTATTTGGCCAATCAGTTCCAAATTTCACTTCCTGCTAAATCGATCGGTGAAGGTACTTCGGTCAGCAATATCTACTTTGGTGAGCGTGGAAGTAATGAGTTTCTTGACAAAGCTTTGGTTGTTGTACAAGAACCTCTACGTCTTGAACTATTGCAAACGGCTGCCACAGAAGGGGCACATGTGAATTATGCAACCTATGTAGATGGAACCTTGGCTAGGGTCAAAGAGGGTTATACTGTACAATCGTATACCATCCAATCGGATTCGCCAGGAGAGTATCAATGGATTGTGATGCAACGTAAAAGTGGCCGCTTTAATATCGAAGGTGGATTTAAGCCCAATGATAAAGATGCGCATGGTCAACTTCAAACAAGTACGATTACCATTGAGTATAGTGATGGAGTAGAGGAAGATTATGCCTTTACACGTCAACGTTGTGCATTGCCTGTTGTGAAATTTGGATCGCACTATTGGAGCAAATTTAATATGCGTGGTAACTCGAAAGCGTACGACGATCAAATCAGTTTTGATATGGATCGTGCTGATATGTGGAGCTATTTGAAGAACTGTGATGGAAATGCTTTTATTGCTTATGCTGGTAGCCAATATTGTGGTACCAATCCCGAAGGATTGGATCTAGTGAAAAATAAGCAAGGAAAATTGGTTTACGAAGGTTATTCAGATTTTACTTCTGCTTTTGAAAACAGTACCATCAATAGCATTACGACGCATACACATTGCCCTCCTGGATACCAAGTACCGAGTGAAGAGGAGATGAAAACTCTAATTGGTGCTTCTGTCGTTCAGTTGGTAGGTTTGGCTCCTATGGAGGAGTATCAAAATGCTTATCTAGTGAATAAAGAGAGATATAGTGTAGATCGTTACCGTCGCAATCCAATTGTAAAGAGTGGAATTGCGATAGATGACATTTATCACTTGAAAATAACAAATAAAGAGGGAGAAGCGTTGGTGTTAAACGGCATGGGCTATCAATCGGAAGCTCATTCCATTAACTCTGGTTATTGGTTGTTTGCTACTGTAAGCAATGGCAAGGATCAGGCTGGTTTTAACAATGCACGTAATCACTTCTATATGCAGAGCCATTCTGGTCAGAAAACGGTATCTGTACGCTGTGTAAAAACTCCTGTAAACTATGTGATAGATTAATTAATAGTTTCCAGATGAACTAAACTTCTTAAAAAGGGGTTGATAAAGAGGTCGGTATAGATGAAATGCTATAACCGACCTTTTTTGTTATATTCGATTTCTCTTTATCACTTTTTGGCGGCCGAATCGAAATAATTCACTGAACTTTTTTGTACCTTTGTAGCACGAATTCTATGAATAAAAACTTTAAACAGAATAAGGATATGAGTAAAAAAGCCCTTTTAATGATTCTAGATGGTTGGGGAATAGGCAGCCATGGAAAGAATGATGTTATTTTCAATACAGCAACTCCTTACTGGGATTACTTAACTTCTACTTACCCAAATTCTCAACTATTAGCTAGTGGAGAAGATGTAGGTTTGCCTGATGGACAGATGGGTAACTCGGAAGTAGGTCACTTGAATATTGGTGCTGGACGTGTATTGTATCAAGATTTGGTAAAAATCAATCGTGCTTGTTCTGACAACTCTATCCTTCAAAACCCAGGTATCGTAGCTGCATTTAGTTATGCAAAAGAGAAGGGCAAGAAGGTACACCTTTTGGGCCTTACTTCAGATGGTGGGGTACATAGCTCACTTGATCACCTTTTTAAGCTTTGTGAAATAGCTCAAACTTATGGAATTAGCAACACCTTTGTACACTGCTTTATGGATGGTCGTGATACTGACCCTAGAAGTGGTAAAGGATTTATCGAACAACTGACTGCACAATGTGCTGCTACAGGTACGCACATCGGTTCTATCGTAGGTCGTTATTTTGCAATGGACCGCGATAAGCGTTGGGAACGTGTTAAAGAGGCGTACGATGTAATGGTAAACGGTGTTGGTACTCCTGCTACAGATATGGTAGCTGCTATGCAAGCTTCTTACGATGAAGGTGTAACCGATGAGTTTATCAAGCCTATCGTAAACAGTGCCGTTGATGCTAAAATTAGCGAAGGTGATGTTGTTATCTTCTTCAACTACCGTAATGACCGTGCTAAAGAGTTGACTCAAGTATTGACTCAAGAGAACTTCCCCGATTTTGGAATGAACATTATCCCAGGGCTTCAGTTTTACTGTATGACTCCTTACGATTCATCATTCAAAGGGGTTCATATCTTGTTTGATAAAGACAACGTACAAAATACATTGGGTGAGTACCTAGCTGCTGCAGGAAAGACTCAACTTCACATTGCTGAAACTGAAAAGTATGCACACGTTACTTTCTTTTTCAACGGTGGTCGTGAAACTCCATACAATGGTGAAGAGCGTATTCTTGTAGCTTCTCCTAAAGTAGCAACTTATGACCTACAACCTGAAATGAGTGCCTATGAAGTAAAAGACAAATTGGTTGAGGCGTTGGCTACTGAGAAATTTGATTTTGTAGTGGTAAACTACGCCAATGGCGATATGGTGGGTCACACAGGTATATACAGTGCTATTGAGAAAGCAGTAGTGGCAGTTGATAACTGTGTGAAAGAGACTGTTGAGGCTGCTAAAGCACACGGTTACGAAGTGATCATCATTGCTGACCATGGTAATGCTGACAACGCTTTGAATCAAGATGGTAGTGCAAATACAGCACACTCATTGAACCCTGTACCTTGCGTCTATGTAACGGAGAACAAAACAGCAACGGTAGAGAATGGTATCTTGGCCGATGTTGCTCCAACCATCCTTCAGATTATGGGTATGGAAGTACCTAGCGAAATGACGGGTAAAATCTTAATCAAGTAAGAGGCTGTTCACAACGAACCATAAGTAAGAGAGGGTGTGTACTTGGTTCACATCCTCTTTTCTGTAAATTCAAATCCACAAAGAGAAAAGAATATATGATACAAATAGATGACGTGGTTATTTCACTCGATGTCATTCGGGAAAAATTTATCTGTAACCTTGATGCTTGCAAGGGCATTTGCTGCATTGAGGGCGATGCGGGTGCTCCTGTAGAAGAGGAGGAGGTTACTAAGCTTGAGGAGGTACTTCCTATCGTATGGGATCAACTCTCGACTGCCGCTAGAGCCGTGATTAATAAACAAGGGGTGGTTTATACCGATGAGGAGGGTGATTTAGTTACCTCAATCGTGAATAATAAAGATTGTGTTTTTACTTGTTATGACGAGAAGGGCTATTGTTACTGTGCCATTGAAAAAGCATACCGTGAAGGGAAAACTGATTTCTATAAGCCTATTTCATGTCACTTGTATCCCATTCGAGTGGGTGATTACGGCCCTTATAAGGCAGTCAACTACCACTGTTGGGATATTTGTAAAGCAGCTGTCTTATTCGGACAAAAAGAGAATGTACCTGTATTCAAATTCTTGAAAGAGCCTTTGGTACGTAAGTTTGGTGCTGTGTGGTATGAAGAGCTTGAAAATGTAGCTGAGGAGTTGAAGGAGCAGGGATTAGTGTAAGCTAATTATTGCTGTTTGGTATGGTAAAAAGAGTACAAGTCATTATATCACCTGATGGTCAATGGCTTGATGAGGCTTCGTAAAAGGGGCTTGTTCTTTTGCTAGCCAATGTTTTTTTGCTTCGCTCAATAGAATAGAGCTAAATTGAAACTTGTTCATTCTCTATTAGATTCGATGTATAGGAATGTCAAGTGATTTTCTAAAGACATTCACTCTTATCGGGTAGCAATATAAGCTAATTGGTTTTTATAATTTTTCCCGAATTGCATAGTAACTATCTACATGATTTGACGTCATAATAAATTAAAACGGCTAATGGTTCTCTCCATTAGCCGTTTTAATTTATTATGAACTTAGTTCACTATGGATGTAAATGGGTATTTATTCCCCTTTACATTACTCAAGTAAGCTTTTGCAGATCCAAAGTTAAGATAGAGATCAAGACGTATTGGCAGCAAGTTCTTATCGTCTGTAATAAAAAAGGTGATAAGCTCTTTCTCTTTTCCATCGGGATATTCTACTAATGAAAATACGAGTGTGCGATATCTTGTGTCATTCTCAGCAGCCACTATCTGTTTACCTCTGTATATGAGTGTTTGCTCATCTACACTTGTCCCAGTGGTCATTAAGAAGTTGATTTTATCACCACTCTTATAGTTATTGGGATTGAAAGAGCGTGCTCGCATAAGAATGCTTAGCATATCGTAAACACACTCATCGTGTTTGGTCTGAGTAAGAACTATTTCGCCACCTCTGTAGAATCGTTTTTGGTCGACTATGGTTTGATTTTCCTTGTAGTTAAACCACGATTCATCCACGGTATATCGTTTCCCCTCTTCTGCCCCTTTCCTATAGTAGAGAGGTTCTGTTTGAGTGGAAGTTATGGTTGTAATCGTATCTCTCATTTTAAAGAAGAAGTCCACTCTCTTATTGCTAATTGCCATGAGAGTACTTCGGTAACAAGGCTTCTTTTTGTAGGTAACTGCTTCCATATTAAGTTTAGCTATACCTGCATCTACCCATACAAATTTCCAGTTGAACTTTAAATTATAAAGTAACTCTTCGCCAGCCTGTATCGATTCATTTTTAATGGCACACTGTGCATTAGCTGCAATGCTAATTAAGCAAAGAGCAAAAAATAAACTTATTTGTTTTCTCATTCTCGTCCCAATCTTTCTGCTCGTTCTCTATTCCTATCTTTAATTTTCTTTGCCTCTTCGGGCTTCTGTTTCTTTATTTCGTCTAATTTCTGTTTGTCTATAGGAGTACTTCGAATATCCCAAGTCTCATCAAACTCGAAGTTTGCTTTCATTTCCCAAACTTTTGGGAAATAGAATACCTCTTCGGGTTGAAGATGGTTTTCGTAATTTCCTGTATCCCAGACTCCGTTATTGTTGCTATCTATGAAGAGACGAAGGTAATATTTAGTAGCTGGATTTAAGAAATAGAGGTCAGCTGTTCCTTGTTTTGTTACTCTTTCTTGTTTTAATACCTTTCCTGCATTATCGATTAACTCAACAATAGTTGGTTTATCTGTGTCGATTCCTACTACATTTAACAGGAGAGTTCCATACTCTTCTAGCGATTTTATTTTTACTGTTTGTTTTATTCCATCAGTATGGAGTCCATAAATTCCTTTGATAGCCGCCGAATCTATTTGAATCTGGTATTCATTTGATGGCATCCACTCTGCTAGAATCTGGTAGGTTCTTGGCGAAATAGGGTCTTCTTGGATCAAGAATGGTACACTCTTCCACAAAGTGTCCACCTTTAATTCAAGTGTGAATGCTGCTGTGTCTATTGAACTGATTGGCTCTTCGAAAGAGAAAATAATATTGCGATTAATATCCATATTACTAGGTGCATCTAGCTTTATGGGTAAGAATTTCGTTTTTTCTACTTCTACTTCATCCTCCTTATGTGCACGCACTTTTTTCTTGTGTTCTTTCTCTTTCTCCTCTTTCGCTTTTTTATCTAATCTTTCTCGTTGTTCCCTGTTTAGCTTATTAGCTAATGTAAGGGTGTCTGTTTTAGGAACCAATTGGAAAAGAGTATCGGTGTAGAGATAGTCCAATTGCACCATCAATGTATCCATTTGATAGATAAGAGAATCTTTTATCCAATAGCAAATAGAGTCGTTACGTGGCGTCTTTTCGATAATAAAGGCCTCTTTCTCATCAAAGTTTAATCCTTTGATGGTTGGTAATGTATCTGCTTTGGCACTAAAAGATAAGATGAAGTGGTTCTCTTTGTCTCTCTCACTTTTGGTAAGATATTGTCTATCGTTCTCCTCTTTAAATGCCTGTAAGATAATATCATTAGGTAGGTATTTGGTATAGCCTACTGATAAGATTGTATCTATAGCTGTGCTATCTGTCTTCCAAATAGTATCTTGACGTACAACTCCCTCAAATGTAGGTACAATGATTGAATCGCTAAAGGCAATCATCTCTGTTTTAGAATCGTGTAAATAGTTTTGATTACCATCCATTAAAGCATATATACGGTATTTACCAGGTGAGATACCTCTGATGGTAAAATTTCCACGGCTGTCTGTGCGTGATACTCGTTTGAAAGGTTTGGCTGTAAAAGCGGAATCACTTAGATCGTCATGCAAGCCGACAGAAATGCTTTTGATCGCTTCCAAGTCTCTTGCGTTGAGGACTGTTCCTGATACTTGAAGCGTATCAATGATCTCTCCTGTAGAAAAGGTAAAGGAGAAATCATTTAATGGATTCCCCTCATTATTATCAACGATTGCATCTGCAAAATCAATGGTATAAGTTGTGTTTGCTTTAAGCGAGTCGATGAACGTGATGAGAACTCGTTTACCACTGGCTTTAATCTCGGGTTGTTCTATTTGGGGAGGGGAGATGATAATCTTCTCTGCCGCTTTTTCCAATTTTATATATTCATCAAATTCGATGACTATCTTTTTATGAGTGCTGTTTGTGGTAAAGGGTGCTGGTGTGCTACGCACAAACTTAGGCGGTGTCTCGTCATAAGGTCCACCGTCAGGTTGGCCCATACTTGCACATGAATAGACGATAATGGTTAATGCAACCACTATAAGGGCTTGATGTTTTTTCCAGTTCATTTTATTTGTTGTTCAGGCTTAGCATTTCTTCTATATAATTACGCACATTGCTTAGTCTAGGTACCTTGTGCTGTCCACCTAGCTTTCCTTTCTCCTTTAACCAATCGTGAAAGAGGGCTTTACGGGCCACTACAACTTCAAGTGGTTGTAGAGTCAGATTCTTATGACGTTTTGCTTCATAGTCAGAGTTTATTTCCTGTAAAGAAGAGTCTAGTAACGTACAAAATTGCTCTAAGGAGTCTGGCATTTTTTCAAATTCAATCAACCATTGGTGTCTACACTTTGCTGATGCATCCATAAAAACAGGTGCAGCTGTATAGTCTGCTATTTGGGCTCCTGTTGCTGCACATGCTTTAGCTAACCCCTTTTCTGCATTTTCTATCATTAGCTCTTCGCCAAAGGCATTGATAAAATGTTTGGTACGGCCTGTGATTACAAATTTATAAGGATTTTTGCTAGTGAACTTTATTGTATCGCCAATTAGGTATCTCCACAATCCTCCTGAGGTGCTAATGACCAATGCATAGTTCTTATTTATTTCAACATCAACGAGCTGGATGGTTCTTGGATGTGGTTTGTCGATCTCCTCCATTGGGATAAATTCAAAAAACACCCCATAGTCTATCATTAGCATCATCGCTGGATCTTGAAAATCATTTTGCAGACCAAAAAAGCCTTCGCTTGCATTATAGGTCTCCATATAGTGCATTTTATCGCCAGAAATAATGTTTTTGTACTGCTCTCGGTAGGGTGTAAAGGCGACTCCTCCATGGAAAAAGACCTCTAAATTGGGCCATACTTCATTTAAATGGGTTGCTCCTTTAATCTCCATCACTCGTTTAACCACTGCTAGCATCCACGAGGGTACTCCAGAGATATTAGTAATGTTTTGGTTGGCTGTACTGCGAGCAATTCGTTCCATTTTCTCCTCAAAATCACTGAGTAGTGCTATCTCTTTCGATGGGGTACGAATTAGATTTACCAAAGGGCTGACATTCTCTATTAGTATAGCTGATAAATCACCTACTAAACTGTTTTTCAAGTTGTAGTTAGGTGCATGGCTACCTCCTAATATGAGTCCCTTTCCCGAAAAGAATCGGCTTTGAGGGTTTTGTTGTAGGTAGAGTATTACTGCATCGGTTCCCCCTCTGTAGTGGGTATCGCGCAGTATTTGTTTGCTGACAGGTATAAATTTGCTTTTGTCATTTGTTGTTCCTGAAGATTTGGCAAACCAATTAACACTACCGGGGCATAAGATGTCTTGTTCCCCTTGGCGCATACGCTTTACATAGGGTTTTACATCCTCGTACGTCTGTATTGGAACCCTTTCTTGAAAGGTTTGGTAACTTCTTATTTCATTATAGCCATATTTTTGACCCCACTCTGTTTGTGCAGCCTCCTTTAGCAACCGAGCAAGAACCTTTGCTTGCAGTGCTTCCGCTTGGCTATTATAGAGATTAAGCCCTTGTTGTCTATGTCTGAAAAATGTACGAAGTAATGTTGTTGGATCCATTCTAGTCAAGTCAAGTATTCTTTTTTATAAGCATACAAATTGAACCTACAAAAATAGCCTAATTCTTTGTATGAACAGCCTTTTTGTTATTCTTTTTGTTCCTTATCGTTGCTATTTATAAATAAATAAAGGATTTATAGAGTTATTTGTTTTAATTCCGCATAAATAGTTAGCGCAATTGAAGCGTATAAACTCTATTAATCGGTGTCGGGAGTTGCTTTTTATTGTTATTCCAGCACCAATTGAAAGTCAACCGAGGCAAACCATTTTTTGTACATCCATGTAGCCCCTAAATAAATAGCTACAGCACTAATCCACCCTGCCAGTACATCTATTGCATAATGCGCTTGAATATATACTGTAGCTAAACAAAGTAAGAGATAAAAAGGTGCCATACAGTAGGCTAATATTTTATTGACTCGGTATGTCATGATTATCAAGATGGTGGTTATTCCTACGTGCGAGCTGGGGAAAGCTGCTGTAGGTCGTTCACCTACCTCTTGGGAAGCCTCTACTAGGTTGTAAAAGAACCCGTGGTCGTAGCCCGGTGCAGGAAAGAGTATATCATTGTGACTGAAATAGTTTCCAAGAGCGATAAAGTTTTGTGCCGTCACATTGTCCATACCAATGGCAGGAAAGTAAAATTGTGGACCAGCGACTGGTATGATAATGTAGATAAAGTAGTATATAAAGAAAGAGGTCACAATGACAAAAGAAGCTTTCTCAAACCATTCAAATCGGAAAAAGAAGTAGTAAATAGCTACGACTCCAATCATTGGGTAGTAGGAGAAGTAGCCCATGTTTAGTGCCTCACTAATCCACACAGATGGAAATGTTTGGCTAAAGGTCACTGCTGGCTGCGACTGAAACAGGTATTGTTCTGCTGTTGCAAATAGATGGTCAAGGTTTGGAAAAATGCGGTTGAATTCAAACGTATCGGGGTACCAGTAGGCTAAAAAAGCCATTTGTACTGTCATGCGGATGAAAGCTGTCAGTTTGCACGGATAGATTTGATAGAGATAAATCAAAGTAAAGGTAGCGAGGGCTATACCAGACCGTTCCAATAACATCAGTTGAGGATTTTCCATATGGCTATACAGTGTAAAAACCATAATCGTTGTAATTGCATTGTAGATTAAGCTAATGCTTTCTACAGCAAAGAGGCCCTTGACACTCTCTACTCGTTTGAATAAATTTAAATCCATTTGTTTTCTTTATACCAAGTAATGCTTTCTTTGATTCCTTCAGTTAATAAATAGTTGGGCTTATATCCCAATTCATTAACCAACGGTGTAATGTCACATTGCCAATTTCGTTGTTTCATTATCTTATATTTATCTCTGTTCAGCGTACTTGCTTTTCCTAGTAATTTAGCTACCTGCTCGATTAGTAAAGATACATATTTTAAAATAAAGAGTGGGCAGGTGATGTGTATCACCCATGAAATTCCTAACTCTTTTTGGATCAAATCAGAAAAGGCACGATCTGAGTAGGTGATTCCATCACTCACTAGATAGATTCTTTGTTTCACTTGATGCCTTATGGCTAGGTAGACCGACTGAACCAGGTCTTTTACATAAACAAATGTAATGAGCTGTTGTTTATATCCCACAGAAAAATCAAGATGCCTTTGGATTGATTTTGCGATTAAGAAGTAATCTTTTTCACGCGGCCCATAGACACCAGTAGGGCGAAATATAACGTAAGGGAAGTCACTTTGTGATTGGATGTATTGCTCTGAATCCCATTTGCTTCTTCCATAAGCTGTGTTCGGATTTGGAGAGTTATTGGTGCTAATGGGTTGGTAACTATTTTCTTGTATCGGTCCCATGACGCTCAGGGAACTAATAAAAAGAAACTGATCTGGTACCATATCTAGTGCATACAAAGATTCTATCAAGTGGCGGGTTGCATCGACATTTCCTTGGTCAAACTCTTTTTGGCTACGTGCTTTAGTCACACCTGCACAATGAATAATATAGTCCCATTTACCATATTTTTTTTTGTGTGCATGCATTTGCTCTTTTAATTCAGTGGCTGAATTCAAGTTGAGCTCTGCAAATTGAATTCGCTCATCTGTTAGATAGGTACGACTACTGCTTTTGCGTACACCAGCCCATATTTCCATACCTTGGCTCAAACCCTCTTCTACTAAAAAGCTACCAATAAATCCACTGGCACCTGTTACTAAAATTTTTTTCACCATTTTATTGTTTCTCTTCCTATTTGTTTTTAAGCTAACGCTACGACAAATATATAACATTCTTTAAAGAATAATTGTTTTCTTTTCTTCAACTAAAAATAAATATATTTTTTAGTTGTCTATTTAACTTCTTGGAGGAGGCTCGAATCGTTTTTGTGCTCAAATTACTATTTACTTGCAACTATTTATTCTCTCCTATGTTAATCTTTTAGCACGTGATAGTGCACTTCTTTCCAGAAAAATGTTTACTTTGTAACAAATAATAAAATTCATCAACAACTTCAGATTATGGCTAAGAAAAAAGATAAAAAAGGAGGCAAACGAATGAATAAAGGTCAATTGGCGGGACACGTAATGGACTATTTCTACTCCAGAACCAATGAAACTGTTAGCCTAAAGCAACTTTTTCACGGTCTAAATATTACAGCGCACCCATTGAAAATGCTTACTGCAGACATTGTTGCAGAGATGTTGGAAGATGGATTTATACAGCAAATCGAAAAAGGGATCTTTAAACTGAATGATCATGGTCAGATTTTAATAGGTATCTTCCAACGAAAAAGCAATGGAAAAAATCTCTTTTTGCCCGAAGATGGGAGTGAGGCTATCTTTGTAGCAGAGCGTAATGCAGCACATGCCATGAACAATGACAAGGTGAAAGTGGCACTTTGCGCCAAGCGTAAGCATAGAGAGCCCGAAGGCGAGGTTATCGAAATCATAGAGCGTGCGAATGACACCTTTGTGGGAACACTCAAAGTTGATAAGTCCTACGCTTTCTTACTGACAGAAAATAGAACCCTATCTAATGATATTTTTATCCCTCGCGAACGACTTAAAGGTGGAAAAACGGGTGATAAGGCGGTGGTAAAAGTGGTAGAATGGCCCAAAGATGCCAAGAATCCTATCGGGCAAGTCATTGACATCTTAGGACAAGCGGGTGAAAATACAACCGAGATGCATGCCATATTGGCTGAGTTTGGGCTTCCCTATGTCTATCCTGAAGCGGTAGAAAAGGCTGCAGATAAAATATCAGAAGTAATAACTGAAGAAGATTATGCGGAGCGAGAAGATTTTAGAGGGGTGACAACCTTTACTATTGACCCCAAGGATGCTAAAGACTTTGATGATGCACTCTCTATTCGAATGCTTAAACCAGGATTGTGGGAAGTTGGTGTACACATTGCTGATGTGACTCACTATGTAAAAGAGAAGAGTATCATTTACGATGAAGCATTAAAGCGAGCGACTTCGGTTTACTTGGTTGATCGTACAATCCCTATGCTTCCCGAGCGTTTGTGTAACTTTATCTGCTCGCTTCGTCCTCATGAAGAGAAATTGGCTTACTCGGCCATCTTTGATATCGATGAACAGGCAGAGATTAAAAATGTACGCATCAAGCACACCGTAATAGATAGCGACCGCCGCTTCACTTATGAAGAGGCACAAGAGATTATAGAGGGTGCTGAAGGTGATTATAAGGAAGATGTTTTATTGTTAAATACCCTTGCACAGCAACTTCGTACGAAACGACTTGGAGCAGGTGCTATTAATTTTGATAGGGTAGAGGTGAAGTTTGAGATTGATGAAACAGGTAAACCTCTTAGTGTCTATTTTAAAGAGTCTAAAGAGGCGCACAAATTGGTGGAAGAGTTTATGCTACTTGCCAATAAAGCCGTAGCTGAGCTGATAGGAAAGGTACCTAGTAATCGCAAGGCCAAAGTTTTTCCTTATCGTATTCACGATTTACCAGACCCTGAGAAATTGGAAAACTTGAGTGCCTTTGTTAATAAATTTGGTTACAAAATACGCACTTCGGGTAGCAAAGTAGAGGTTTCTAAATCTATAAACCGATTGTTAGCCGATATTAAAGATAAGAAAGAGGAGAATCTGATTGAAACGATTTCGCTAAGAGCTATGCAAAAAGCTCGTTATTCGGTGCATAATATTGGACACTATGGTTTGGCATTTGAGCACTATACCCATTTTACTTCGCCTATTCGTCGTTTCCCTGATATGATGGTGCATAGCCTGCTTACTAAGTATCTGGATGGAGGACGTAGTGTGAGCGAAGAGAAATATGAAGAGATGTGTGAACATAGCTCGGCGATGGAGCAGATAGCTGCCAATGCCGAACGGGCATCGACCAAGTATAAGCAAGTGGAGTATATGAAAGATCGCTTGGGTCAAGAGTTTGATGGAGTAATTTCAGGTGTCACAGAATGGGGTCTTTACGTAGAGGTGAATGAGAGCAAATGCGAAGGAATGATTCCTATGCGTGATTTAGGAGATGATTATTATGATTTTGATGAAAAGAACTATTGTGTAATAGGACGTCGTCATCACAAGAAATATAGTTTAGGAGATCCTATACGTATTCAAGTGGCAAAAGCTAATTTAGAGCGTAAGCAGCTTGATTTTACACTTGTTGAAGAGTAAAACGTACTTGTGTAATATTCACATTATTCAAAAAAAGAGTGAGAAGCAGAATTAAAACACTGCTTCTCACTCTTTTTTTGAACGAGATAAAGGGTCTCTCTAGATTTATACAAATCGATCACCAAGTTTGAACTTGATATCATTTACATATTTACGTATTGCTGCTTCGTTCTCTTTCTTGCAAATGAGTAGCGCATTTTCGGATGAAGCTACTAAATATCCATCTAAGTCGTCCACAACGATAAGCATCTCTTTATCTCCAGCGATGATGTTATTTTTTGCGTTGTAGCATAATGTGTGACTGTTGACAACAACATTTTTATTTTCGTCTTTAGGAAAGTTTTCATAGAGTGAATTCCATGTACCTAAATCGGCCCATCCAAAATCACATATTTGCACATAGACATTGTCCGCTTTTTCCATAATTCCGTAGTCGATGGAGATATTGGGGCAGGTGCTAAATACATTCTCTTCACTCTCTATCTTTTCAAGCATTTCGGGCATAATATCCTTAAATGCTTTAAGTATGGTGTTTACGTTCCACAAGAAGATACCCGAATTCCAATAAAACTCATTGCTTTGAATGAAAACTTCGGCAAACTCCAGTTGAGGCTTCTCGATAAAAGTCTTGGCCTTGAAAAAGTCACCATCTCTCTCTTCATCTATTTGTATATATCCATATCCTGTTTCAGGGCGGTTGGGTTTAATTCCCAAAGTCAGCAGTTGCGGTGATTTTTCAACAAAAGCCAATCCTGTCACAATAGCCTCTTTAAAGGCATCCTCTTTTAAAATGAGGTGGTCGGATGGGGCAACTACAATATTTGCATTAGGATTTATCTTTTTTATATAGTATGCTGCCTGAGCAATCGAAGGCGCTGTACTTTTACGCACCTCTTCAATGATGATTTGATTTTCGCTTAATTCGGGCAGTTGTTCTTTGACTAGCTCTTTATATCCTATTTGCGTTGTAACATAAATATTTTGTTGGGGAATAATCTTCTTGTACCGTTCGTAAGTTTGCTGTATGAGCGTTTGACCTGTTCCAAAGAAGTCTAAGAACTGCTTAGGTAGGTTGGTCCGGCTAAATGGCCAAAATCGGCTGCCTATTCCTCCCCCCATAATAATGCAGAAGTGATTGTTGTTGTTCATGGCTTATTTGTGATTTATAAAGTTTCAGCTAAGATAAGAGTTATTTTAGATTTAACCTCTTGCCAGATTAAGAAAAGGCCTTAAAACTCTTTTTTTTGAAAAAAAACTTCGAATTAGTTTGCGCATATGAAATAAAGTAATACCTTTGCACTCGCAATCAAGAAACAAACGATGAATAATCGGGAAACGGAAAGATGCCCAGATGGCGGAATCGGTAGACGCGCTGGTCTCAAACACCAGTGGATTTATTTCCATCCCGGTTCGACCCCGGGTCTGGGTACGCAAAACGCCTCTTAATCGCTTGATTTTGAGGCGTTTCCCTTTTATCAAGGTGTACTAAAAGTGTACTAAATAGCAAATCCGCAACAAAGTGTACTTTCTTTGTTTAAGGGCACTTCTGTTTGTGTTTTATTAACGATTTTCTTTGTCCTATTTTGGACGATCGCCTATCAATCTCGGTGTTTGACGCGAAGAAGAAGTTTCACAGAGTCTTTTTATGCTTCACTGAGAAGCGACTTCGACCTTATATTTTAACCGTTACTCTAATTCATTTACGGAGCTTGCTTTTTTCACGAGTGCTTTACTGACTCAAATAAAACCCTAGCTTATTTCGAGATTTTTAATCCAACCTCCTTTTTTTTAGAATTCAACTAAAAGAACTCTTATCCCATTGTTTGGTTATTTTCTTTTTTTCTCTTTTTCTTTCAGAATTATCTGTTTAACTCAAACCGTTTTTTCTATTTTTGTCATAATGATCACCTTTAAAAAGAATCACTATGAAAATCTGCGGAAAGAAAAATTTGCTGGAAATGCAAAGAGTCTTGGATAGTTGCATAGATTATGAGTACAATGAACAGATGTCTGTTTTGTCTCGTAAGCAAGAATACATGACTAATGGACAGACTAGAGAGTACCTCAATCTAGAAGTATTTCGTGTTATAAATTTTCTTACTGAAATGCGTCAGAATATTCATGAGCTAAATTCGATTGATAGGGGTATGAATGTACCTGATTTTTTGTGGGAAAGCTTATTCCTTGAAGAATTAACTTCCGTTGAAAGGAGCAAATATTTTCATTTTCAATCTGCAGGTTTTAATATGAATAAATATAAGATTTGTCCTGTACACTATGACAAAGACCTTCCTTACTTCTCCTCAATAATCCAGTTTGTTGCAAATTCAAAGTATCTTGAAGGTTTACAGAAACGAATAGATGAGTTGCAACCCAAAGATAAGCAAAGAGTGAAGTTGGAAAATGAAAACAAGAGTACAAAATCCAGCAAAAAAAAAATATCATTTGAGTCAAAATTAACTTTGCAACAAATTGGATTATTAGTTGCTT
This sequence comes from Phocaeicola sp., assembly GCA_051658485.1. Lineage (GTDB taxonomy): Bacteria > Bacteroidota > Bacteroidia > Bacteroidales > Bacteroidaceae > Phocaeicola. The sequence goes on along the minus strand of JBOFMR010000176.1, from coordinate 5,382 downwards.
GTGTAAATGAAGTAGGTATTTTTACTGTTGTTATTACTGAAGAAATTCTTGTAACCTTTTTTAAAGCTGAATGTATTCCTGGATTGAAATTCCAAAATATCAGTTTGTTTTGTCATCTTATGATTGAGCTATATAAGAATAAATATATTACAAAATATTGGCAGGCACCTGTTTATAATAAAAAGTTAATACTTGCTGTAGGAGCAGATACCCCTGTAACAAAAGAAGTCTTATCTTCTACGGTAGATAGGGTTAAATTATGTGCGCCTAAAGAAAGCGAAATCATCGATAAATACATAAAAAAACTGCAAAAGTGTTGTTCGTGTTGAGCTATCAACATATAATCAATGTTTGTTTTTTTCTCAATATCTAAATTTGCCCTTGTTAACAGCAATAAAGGAGGGTGCACCTTCATGTTATTTTATTTAATCTGAAAGTAATATGGAACGAAATTTAGAAGTTCGAGTATCTGAACTCGAAAAAATGTTATTCATTTCAAAGAATGTACTTAGTTTTGAAGAAGCTAGTAAATTCCTTAACCTATCAAAAAGTTACCTTTATAAACTAACTTCAGGCAATCTTATTCCTCACTATAAGCCGCAGGGAAAGATGCTATATTTCGAGAAGTCAGAGTTAGAAGGCTGGCTTCGCCAGAACTCAGTAAAGACACAGGCAAAAATTGCAAATGAGGCACAAAACTATGTTGTCAATCTACCATTAAGAAAATGATAATGGAAGATAACGATAGAACTGTAGCAGGGGTTACTAAAGAAAATGCTATCCTTATTTGGCAATTATCCAAGTTGACTATTACAATGAAGTGTGATAAAGACCCCGAGATTCTAAAAGCAAATGAAACTGTTATTGGAACTTTAGGGAATTTCAGTGCCTCCATTGGTAAGGCAAAGAGTAAAAAGACTTTTAACGTTTCTGCTATTGTGGCTGCTGCATTGAGAAATGGGAAAGTACTTATGTACGAGGCAGAATTACCAGATGGGAAGCAAAAGATTCTCTATGTAGATACAGAACAAAGTCCTTATCATTGTCTTAAGGTAATGGAACGTATCCTGTATATGGCAGGATTGCCTACAAATATAGATAATGAGAACCTAGAGTTTCTAGCCTTGCGTAAATACACTCCAAAAGAGCGAATAGCTGCTATAGAACAAGCTATTTATAATACGCCGAATTTAGGAGTTGTGGTAATAGATGGTATTCGCGATTTGGTGTACGATATCAATAGTCCCACTGAATCAACGTATATAATTTCCAAACTTATGCAATGGACTGATGAAAGGCAGATACATATTCATACGATATTGCATCAGAATAAAGGTGACGAGAATGCTAGAGGGCATATTGGTACAGAATTGAGCAATAAGGCAGAAACAATCTTACTTGTTGAAAAGGATAAAAGCAATAGTGACATCAGTAAGGTATCAGCTATACATATACGAGCTATGGACTTTGAACCTTTTGCATTTCGCATCAATGATAAGGCTCTTCCAGAACTGTTAGACAATTACCAACCGCAGGTAAATAAAGCAGGTAGACCTCCTAAGGAGGAGTTTAATCCCTACACACATATCACCGAGCAACAACACCGTATAGCATTGGAGGTTGCTTTTGGTTTGAAAGATGAATACGGTTACAAAGATTTGGGTGTAGCTTTGATAAGTGCTTATGCTTCCGTGGGAGTAAAGTTGAATAATAATAAAGTAGCGTTGCTTATTACTTTGCTGCGAAACAAGCGAATGGTTGTACAGGAAAATGGAAAGAAGTATACATTTATGACTGATTTTCATTATTAGCATCTATTTGAAAACACTTCACTTTATTCAGGATGCCTATATCTAAGAAAAAAGTAAAGTAACCTTCTTATGCAGTTAGACCACTTTACTTTAAGACCGTAGTATATCTACGACAATAAAGTAAAGTTAGGTTGTTGTACCAAATAAGCTTGTATCTATATAACTAGATACAAGCTTATCAAATCAATTCACAAATTATGATTAATATAGAGATAGCTAAGCAGATTAGTATATCAGATTATCTGTATGCTGTTGGATACAAGCCAGTTAAGCAGTGTGGAAAGAGTCTATGGTATATTTCTCCCTTTCGAGAAGAAAAACTTCCATCATTTAAACTAAATATGGAGCGAAACCTATGGTACGATTTTGGAATAGGAAAAGGAGGAAATATTATAGCATTAGCTGCTGAATTGTATCAAACAAATAATGTATCATATTTACTTAGACAGATTGAGAATCGAGCATCACATATACGATCGTCCTTTGTTTCTTTTCGCCAGCAGTCTAATACTGATCTTAGTTTTCAAGAATTAGAAATCGTACCACTCGCTTCGCTAGCTCTAATCGCTTATCTAGAAACTAGATGTATTGATATAGGGCTGGCGAAAAAAGAATGTAAGGAGGCGCATTTTAAGTATAGCGGTAGACAATATTATGCGATTGCTTTCCCAAATGTTTCTAGTGGTTATGAAATACGTAACAAATATTTTAAGGCTTGCATCTCACCTAAAGATATATCTTATATTAAGAAACGGGAGAAACAGAACACGACATGCTATGTATTTGAGGGCTTTATAGACTATTTATCCTATTTAACTCTCAGAGAAGAGTGTTCTACAGAGATACCATGCTTGGAAGGTCAGGATTATATTATTTTGAATTCAGTGTCCAATCTCGCAAAAAGTCTATATTCACTGGCAGATTATGAAGATATTTATTGTTTTTTCGACAATGATAGTGCTGGAGTAAAGGCCTATCAAGAACTTCGTGATGAATATAGCCTTTGTGTTCATGATGCTTCAACATTTTATTCAGGTTATAATGACCTTAATGACTACTTGTGTAATTGTCGTAAAGTTGGGGTACAGAGAATTGTAGAAAGTAGGAGGTAACGAGTCGTTAAATAAACACTTCAGTACAATATTGCCAAAACCAAATGGAGGTTTCAAATGGTCGTGGAGGTAGGGAAGTACTTTTTAAAAGAAAAAAGTACTAGCTTATTAGGGGATTTTTCGAGCCGCACAACAAGTTGCGCTAAAAATCCCAATAAGCCAAGGGGTTCTCACCCCTCTGTACTCCCCAATTAAAGCCATGTGTTACCGCATATGAATCTTTCAATACTAATATTTTATTTCATAAAAATATGGGAAAAGTAGTTTTGCACTTGCAAAAAGCATCTGGGTCTGATAGTGGTATGTCCGCTCACATAGAACGAACCATTATTCCTAAGAATGTTATTCCAACACGAACTTATTTAAACAAGGAGTTAATCGAATTTCCGCCAGGTGTAAATAATCGAACAGAAGCTATTAAGCATCGTTTAGAGATAGCTGGAATTAAAAGAAAAATTGGGAAAAATCAAGTTAAAGCGATTCGTATTCTTGCTTCTGGTAGCCCAGAGGATATGCAGCGGATAGAACAAGTAGGACAACTAGATGAATGGTGTCAAGATACTTTAAAATGGCTTCAACAGGTTTATGGAGCAGAGAATATTGTTTCAGCTGTACTCCACATGGATGAAACCACTCCTCACATTCACGCAACGATGATTCCAATTGTAACTGGTGAACGTTTAAAGAAAAAAAAAGAGAATGTTTCAACGAAAAAGAAATATCGTACTAAAGCAGCAAATACAGTTCGCTTGTGTGCAGATGATGTGATGAGAAGGCACAAATTAAAAGAATATCAAACATCTTATGCAGGAGCCATGACAAAATACGGATTAGAACGTGGCATTGATGGTTCAAAGGCTAAGCATATTTCTACTTCTCAGTATTACAAAGATCTAGTAGGTCAATCTGCAAGTATTCAGGACAATATTTCTAATCTAGTAGGGAAGAAAAAAGATGCTTTAGAAGAATTGTCACAATTAAAAAGTAATATAAGTAAAGAGAAATTTAAGAACTCAGCAGCGGATATGGGCTCAAAATTGATTGATGGGCTTAATTCGATATTAGGTACTCCTAAATTAGTGAAAATAGAGGAAGAAAATATCCAGCTTAAAGAGCAGGTTAATATATTGACTAAATCTAATGTTCAGTTTCAGAAGCGCATAGATACTGTTAAAACAGAGGCTTTAATGCAAATTAAAGACTATGCGAATAAATTCCAACAGAGAGAGACAAAGCTAAAGGGTGAAATTTTAGAGTATAGAAAACTGCAAGATAAGATTTTTGTGCTATTCCCATTGGTCAAAAAGGCATTAGATATCGAAACCGTTTGTTCGAAAATAGGATTTAACATTGTCCAGATTAGGGAACTTTTGAATAAAGGTTCTATCATATTTAAGGGTAAATTATATTCGGATGAATACAAGTGTAACTTTGAAACCCCTAATGCTTTGGTTAAAATGGAATCAGACCCCAAAGAACCAAATAAGTACAGCCTGAGCATTGATGGGGTTGATATATTGAAATGGTTTAGGCAAAAATTTCTAGAGTTTGGTGCTTCGATTAGAAAGAATAACCCTAGTAAAGAAAGGAATAAAGGGTTGAAAGTTTAAAATTTGTTGTGATAAAGCAAGGGGCTTCGTGAGTAAATCACTCCCCTAGAGGGGGCTAATCTGATTTTTTTGGGCTATTTTAGCAGACTCAATCAATTAGCAGGAAATAATTAAAAGAAGCATAGATGACAAATATAAACCAACGAGCTGAATTACAGGCTCAAATATGGAAGATAGCCAACGATGTACGTGGATCGGTAGATGGATGGGATTTTAAACAATTTGTATTGGGATCTCTTTTCTATCGCTTCATAAGCGAGAACTTTACCAACTACATAGAGGCAGGCGATGCAAGCGTAGCCTATGCCACCCTGCCCGATGAGGTAATCACTCCCGAGATTAAAGAGGATGCGGTTAAAACCAAAGGATACTTTATCTACCCCAGCCAACTTTTTGTGAATGTGGTAAAGGAGGCTAATAGCAATCCAAACCTCAATACAGACCTAAAAGCCATTTTCGATGCCATCGAACGTTCGGCCAGTGGCTACCCCTCGGAAGAGGATATCAAAGGACTTTTTGCTGACTTCGATACCACCAGCACCCGTCTGGGCAATACGGTGGAGAACAAAAACAGCCGTTTGGCAGCTGTGCTAAACGGGGTAGATGGGCTTAAGTTCGGCGACTTCCAGGAGAACCAAATCGACCTCTTTGGCGATGCTTACGAGTTCCTTATCTCCAACTACGCTGCCAATGCTGGTAAGTCGGGTGGTGAGTTCTTTACTCCACAACAGGTCTCTAAGCTCATTGCTCAACTAGCTATGCACAAGCAGACGCGTGTCAACAAGATTTACGACCCTGCTGCGGGCTCGGGTTCGCTGCTGTTGCAAGCCAAAAAACATTTCGATAACC
>JBOFMR010000175.1:0-2159 GCA_051658485.1 Phocaeicola sp. | reverse complement strand
TGGGTTATTTTTGGGCGAGCTTCAAAATAAGGCGATTTAAGGAACTTTTTTAAGTCAATACGTATCTGCCTATATATTCAATTCTATTTTGCACTTAAATCGAAAGGAACGCATCAATTAGGAGAAATATCAGCTTGCTGCAAGTACTTACATTCGTGCGCCTCATTTTTAAGCCCTTTTTTCTCCCTCTTGTTCCCTTCGACAAGATTGGACGGGAGCAGCTCACGGCAGTAAGAGGAGGCTTCCCCCTTCCCCCCCTCATCATCACCCTCCATCACATTCCGACTCACCCCCCTATCATTGTCATTCTAGGGGTCTGATTCTGATATGATTGCGGGCGATAATTCAGGGGAGAATGGGGAAGCAAGAGGAAACGCCACAGAGTTGCGTTTTTACCTCTTGCAAAATCTTATATAACTGAATATCAGCTATATAAGATTTTGGCAAACAATTGTCTGGCAATTGCCAAAATAGCTATATGTTTGTGTATCAAATAAATAGCTATCAAAAAAACAATTAAAATGGCAATAATTGGAAAAAAAAATCAAGATATTTATTCGAATTGTGCATCTTTAATTCTGCCCTTGATAGCATTAATGAACCAGCCTATTGGATTGGTTTTATCTCTACTTTTTGCGTGCAAAATGGCGAAATCTCCGAGTATATCGGGTAATACCTGCTGTGCCGTTACGAACAAATCCCTATTCGCATTAATTTGTTGTTTGTTCAATCCGATCGAGTTTTGGAGATAGTCTATTACCGCTCTGTTGAGTTGCCAAGACAGAGATGTTTGTTTTTGCAATTCTTTTCCCTGAAGGCTTTCATCTCTATTAGCTGGGTGGAAAATCGGGGTAAAACTTATACTTACAATCTTTCTTCCCTCCTTGTTTGCGGAGAAATCAAAAGAATAGGGGGATTTTTCATCAAGCTCCTTTTTTGCTGGCTCAATAACCTTGCGAATAAAATCATTCGTTTTTGTATACTTATCGGCAACCATAAACATCTCTTTGAGATATTCTAGAGAGTATGTTAGTTTTGTTTTCTGTCCGCTGAGAAGCTCATAGAAGCGCATTGAGTAGGTTGATTTGAATTGCATTGCAGTGGCAAGCTCATACTTGCGGAAGCCCTTAGAGAAGTCAAGTATTACATTCCAGATTCGGGGATGAACAGTAACGGTTAAAAACGAGGACCTTTTTTTTATTTCTGGATTGGATATAATATTGATATATTGCCATACTTCTGAGTCCTCGTATTCAAATCCCTTTTTGGCAAGAGAAGTCATAGCCTTTTTTACAGCCAAATAATTTTTATCATCTTCTCCAGATAATAGAGATGCGACAGGTAAAACTATGTCTACCTTGCCTGATAACTGATGCTGTATTTTCCTTATATCTCTACCATCCTTGAAGGACAAACCTTCAATTTCACTTTGTGCGATTTCAACAAGCCGATAAAGCAACCTTTTTTCATAAACATTGAAGTCATACTTTGCAGTAGTAAGGATATAACTTTGAATCTGGTCCTTATTGCTAATTGTAGCACCGTTGTTTTTGCGCTGTTTCACTTGTTCCATAGCCCTATTTTTTAAATGATTTGGCAAATATATATCCATTGTACGACTTTTACAAATAAAAGACGTATTATGGATATATTAGTACTATAAAAGTCGTAGTTTAAAGCTATATTAGTACTATAAAAGTCGTATTTAGTACTATAAAAGTCGTAGTTGCGTGTTAAATGTAGAGGTTAACTAACTGATAACCACGTGTATTTTTTGTTAACGAAAAAAATTGATAAGCATATACAAGCTATGCTAGTTAAACAAGCAAGGGAAAAATAGCCGAAAAATGAGCTTTTTTATCCTTTCTCAAATCAAAACAAGAGGGAAAAAAAGCAAAGCAAGAGGAAAAAAAAAGCAAAGCAAAAAGAGAAGGGAAGAGGAGCTTTTTTTGTGCGTGTTAAAATTTGTGAAAATATGGGAGTAGCTCGTCCAGGATGCAGCATCCTGGACGGCACCTTATGGGTTATTTTTGGGCGAGCTTCAAAATAAGGCGATTTAAGGAACTTTTTTAAGTCAATACGTATCTGCCTATATATTCAATTCTATTTTGCACTTAAATCGAAAGGAACGCATCAATTAGGAGAAATATCAGCTTGCT
>JBOFMR010000174.1:0-2295 GCA_051658485.1 Phocaeicola sp. | reverse complement strand
TGATTAGATCAAAGTACTATCCTATAGACTAGTAGCTATATTTAGAAGAAAAGCAAGTCTTGTTTTTTTTAATTTATTTTTCAACACTTTAAAAATTTAAATTTATGATTAAATCGATTAAATTATTGTCAATTGGTTTCTTGGGAGCCTTGGCTATGAGTAGTTGTTCAAAAGAAGACCCAACCCCAGAACCGAAACAAAAGTTTACAATTGGGTTTTCAGCTGAAAAAGGCGGTACAGTAACTAAGGATGGATCGCAAACGGGTGAGGAAGGTACAGAGATTACTTCCACAGCAAGTCCAACTGGTACTTTTAATTTTGCTGGTTGGTTTAAAACAGATGACTTGGTAAATAAACTTACAGACTCCGACGATTGGACAGTTAAAGACAACGAACTAACTGTGAAATTCACAGCAAATACTTCCAATAAAAATTTCATAGCCAAGTTTGCTGAAATTCTTTACACTGTAACATTTCAAGCAGAAGCAGGAGGCAGTGTAGATGAACCATCAGGAAAATCTTCTGAAGGATCTTATGTACATTCAACAGCTAAAGCAGACTCTAGTTATAATTTTGCAGGTTGGTGGCTTGACACCACAAGAATTGAATCAAAAGACACTACAGCAACTGCTTATGTTTCTGAAGATGGGCTGAAATTGTCTATCCAAATGTCAGAAGCTGTAGATGGAAAGACTTATGAAGCTAAATTCACTCCTGTTTACACGGTGAACTTTAAAGCAACAGCTGGAGGTACAATTAATAAGGAATCTGAATCTGCAATTAAAGACGAATACATAGAAGTAAAAGCTACAGCAAATACACATTATACACTTGATGGTTGGTACAATAAAGATGGTATACAAATTACATCAACTGTAGATACAGAAGATGTCTATATCTCTACAGATGGATCTTTTTTGTATGTTAAGTCGCAACTCGCAGTAAACGAGCAAACATTTACAGCTAAATTTACTCCTAATGGAACTCGTATCTATGTAGAAGGAACAGGTGATGAAGCAACACTTGAACTTACAAAAGATCCTACGGCTCAAATAGCTTTCTTCCAATTTGGTTCTGTTGTTGCTTGGTCTAATACAGGAGCTCCACAAATTGTGTTCAATCCAACAACGACAGTATCAAGTTGGGATACATCTTGGGCTCCAGTTTATGGCTTCAACGTAAACGGGATGAAGCATGGTCAAGGAGACCCATGTAAACTTGTAGGCATTACACAAAAACATATTCGGGAAGAACTCGCTGCCGGCAGATTACCCGATAATGGGACATGGCGTACGCCAACCAAAGATGAAAATGTAAACTTTGCAAACGAAAAATCAGGATGGACAACTCTTGATGGCAAAAATGGATACTACATGGGACCAGGTGCTAAAGAAGGAGAGACTGGTGGGGAATTTTTTCCTACTACAGGCATGCTTTCCAAAGAACGAGGCGATTTAAACCTTACTGAGTGGGGATATTTATGGTCAAAGACACAAGATCAAAATAGATTCTACGCCCTAGAGTTTAAGGAAATAGGTGGTCCTTCCCCTTCTTTTACTACCGAAGCTTCATCATACGGTATGCCTGTTAGATGCGTTCCTCAATAATAAACTCATCTTTGAATAACTCCATTCGACTTATCTAATCCATCTAGCGATACTAACAACCGCTAGATAAATCAAAACCCAGAGAGTCGAATTTTACTAAAACAACGATTTAAAAGCTGTTTTGAATCTCATAATGAATGAGCTTCAAAACAGCTTTTTTGCGTATGGTGGAATTGAGTGTGCAGCATAAACGGGATACACTAAAGAAAGGGAGTTACGGAGAAGGGAGAGAAAAAGAGACATCACTAAATAGAGCTATTTCAATGTTAAGTTCATAAATAAAGCAATCACCCTCGCTACACATAAATAGAGGACAGCAGCAGAGTTAATAGCTATGAATGCATTGAAACTAAAACAAATCTATTCTAGAATGCACTTTTTAAAAAAAAACAAATACCTGTTGCATTTTTTTAGGTAAACAATTGTCGGCAAACACTTTTTAACCTAAAATCACAGAAAAATTACAACAAGAGTATGCTGATAAACTTTTTTATACTAGCTTTGGAATAGTAAACACGCTTTTTGAATAAGTATATTTTGGTATGATTCGCATGATTAGATCAAAGTACTATCCTATAGACTAGTAGCTATATTTAGAAGAAAAGCAAGTCTTGTTTTTTTTAATTTATTTTTCAACACTTTAAAAATTTAAATTTATGATTAAATCGATTAAATTATTGTCAATTGG
>JBOFMR010000173.1:0-1636 GCA_051658485.1 Phocaeicola sp. | reverse complement strand
AGTTCCTCAAAATATGATGAGCGCTATAGTTGAAAGTAACCGTACTAGAAAAGATTTTATTGCTGCAAGAGTCCTCGAGATTGCTGGTGGCCATACATATGATGAAGTTTGGGATAAAAGTAAAGAACATGAAACAGTTGTTGGTATTTATCGTTTAACCATGAAGGCTAATTCTGATAACTTTAGACAAAGTAGCATCCAAGGTGTTATGAAGCGATTAAAATCAAAAGGTGCTAAGATAATTATTTACGAACCATCATTGGAAAATGGATCAACGTTCTTTGCTAGCGAGATTGTAAATGATCTATCTAAGTTTAAGAAATTGTCACAAGCGATTGTGGCAAATCGTTATGATAGTGTTTTAGATGATGTAAAAGAAAAAATCTATACTAGAGATATATTTCAAAGAGATTAAATTCTCTTGATTTATACAATCAAAATAAAATAGGTAATCTAAAATAACTTGGGGTATACAACCCTTGGGGTCTAGATTAACTTGGGGTAATTCATACCCCACATTCTGTAAAGTAAATTTGGAGTGCGTGCCTTTATGGTACAGCACTCCTTTTTTGTGTGACAAGCAGTCATACAGTATGATATTCGATATAGGTAGACCAACCTTAAGAACTCAAGAAAACTAAGGGTGCTTAGAAGAATATCAATCTTATAGGGGAGAATTACCCCGACCACCAAGGGCGCAACCGCGTGGTAAGCAAAATTAAGTGCATCATCGTGAGATGTTGTGCGGAGGAAATTACTAGGGGATGACCCTATGCAAACTAATAGGCCTGAACAGTGGTTGAACCATTGTAAGATGTTATGGCTCTATACAGCTGACGACCTAGCGAAAAATAAGGGAAGTCCTATGATTGACTGGGAAGATTGCGAAGCACCAAGATATAATGTATGGAGTGAAAGTCCAAAGCATGTTAGTAAAAGAATGTATGATGACCTTGTGAGATCTCTACTATTTAATGGGTAGCCAAGTATAAGCGTAGCGAAATCGAGGCATACTAGTAGAGAAGTCAGACATCTTCATAGTACGTATGAGACCTTGGAAACTTGGTGGACGGAAGGGAGATGACCTCACGAACTTCAAGTACATATCACTGCAAGTATGATAACTGTATTGCACCAAATAGGAGTATCAATATAGGATAACTCACAGTAGAAGAAAGAGGATAAACATTAAATGAATGAACCATTAAAACACAAGTTATTTTCCGTATACGGATTACTGCTTAAACAAGAAACTCTAGAGTTAGCTTGGAAGAAAGTGAAAGAAAATCGAGGCTGTGCCGGGATTGATAAAGTAAGCATCCAAGAGTTTGAAGAAAACCTGGATGAGAACTTGAGTCTAATCTTTACAGAGCTAAAAACGAAAACATATAAACCAAGTCCAGTACAAAGGAAGTATATTCCAAAGAAGAATGGAAAGCGAAGACCCCTAGGGATTCCAACGATTAAAGATAGAATCATTCAACAGGCGTTGAAAACGAAACTAGAACCATTCTTTGAAGAAACGGTATTCCATGACAACTCATGTGGATTTCGGCCAAATCGAGATGCGGAACTTGTCCTAAAGAAGATTATCACAAGACTTGATAATGGGTATGTATATATCTATGACTTTGAT
>JBOFMR010000172.1:0-1334 GCA_051658485.1 Phocaeicola sp. | reverse complement strand
GTCAAGGAATGATTGAACCAGCAGGAATTACTGAACAGTTCGTTAGAGATATAATAGCTAAAGACCTATCAGACGCAAACATCGAAGCCAAACTAAAATCCTTAGGCTACAACAAGATGGATGCACAAGCATTCTCAACAGCTCTAGCGAATGCACCCGAGATGGCAGAACTAGCACAACAAGGAGGAGTATTCGGTGTAACAAAGCTAAACAAAGACTTCTCAAACGTAAACCCTGACGCTTTCAACATTACTCTTCAAAACTCAATGGTTATAAAAGACCTATCAAAAAGAATAGACCTTGACGAGAGAGAAGTAAGAAGCTCACTTGATTACCAAGAACAGCAAGAAGCAGCCAACATTAAAGCCTTAGGTAGCGAATACGTTTACTTAACGCTGCAATTCACATCATCAGGTCAAGAGATAATCCAACCTTTGCCAAGCTACAAGGATGGCATAAAGGTGCTAATTTCAAAGCTAAACAGTGACGGAGTAACCAACACTAAATTAACAATAAAACCTGCAAAAGGAGAATTTATAAATGGATCGCCACAAAGCATTGAAATCGTAGAAAACGGTTTATCCGGATATTTCATTCCAAGCCAAAACGGTTACGAGTTTCTACCAACATCTCAATCTCACAACTATGGTATAGGGTTCAACAAAGGAAACGATAGTTTTGCAAACATTCTAGACATAGACCTAGATGGCGGAGTAGACGCAGTACAAGACCCAATAAGTAAAAACTTAATTCTTACCTTCCCCGACAAACTAGAGATGGTAGGCACAGACGGAAACAAGTTCACAGCGAAAACGCTTGAAACAATGGGCTTAGAATTAAGAAACGCAGGAACATCTGCAATTATAGTTCTTCCACCAAGCCTTCCATCTCACAACGAGGGGATAATGTTAAGTTTAGGCACAGAATACACTTTAAACTCTTCCTTTCCAAACAGTAGATTATATTTTGGAAACACCCACATAAAAGGCGGAGAGTTCGTTTACAAAGATGACGTTAAAAAGTCAATCATAGTGCAAGACATTGACCCAACAGACGATCCAAATCAAAGCGGAGGAACAATGTTCATCGTAGGGATGCAATTCAAACCAACTTTATTCGATGCAAATTCAGTTTCACAAAAAGGCTCAGTCCACATTCAACTAGTAGACCTAGACAACAACGTACTAACAGATGCTTCAGGCAAACCAATTGAATCAGTGCAAACAGTAAACGCAGGAGAAGCAATCAAACCAATGTATTACATAGGAGCTTTTATGGCTAAAGAAGCAAAAGAAGTACATATGAGAGTATTCCTAGACTTCCCAAGCGAAGAA
>JBOFMR010000171.1:0-57420 GCA_051658485.1 Phocaeicola sp. | reverse complement strand
AGAAAAAATCAAACAAGATTCTACGGAAGAAGAAATTAAAAAGCTACTACCAAAAAACTATCGGACAGACTAGAAATAGTACCGGAAGTACTATTGAGGCGATATTGCACAGGCAACGGCAGAATTCGGATGGATACGGTACATCATTCACCCCTTCTTAAATCTGCCCTAAACTTTTTTAGCTTTTCATTAAAACATTCTGTCGATACATTAGTCACATGGTTGTTGAAGAAGTTCAAGCTTTCATGGCTCACCTGAGAAAGTTGCCTCCAAGCAAAATGGGGTCAATAAAGATTCTTCAGTGAAGATTTGGTGAAGACTATATTCTGCTCTCTTCACCATAACCTATTGATAGTTAGGCTGTGTGAAGGATTGAAGCTTTTTTTTGTTCTTTTATTTTAAGTAGAAGAGAGTTTCAGGCTCTCTAAAAGGGTAATAGCATACTAATAAAAGGGATTGATAAACAGATGACAAAATGAATAAAAAGAATACCATTCCACAACATTTTACGGGTGAGCCGTAATTGATATAGAGTTCGTCTTCTTCTTTAGGCTAACGAAATTATATGCGTAGCCCCTAGGGCTTATGGGTGATCTATTTTACATCTTTGACTCTTTCTATGCCTATTTATCAAGTAATATTGCTCTCCTGCAAAAATCAATGCTTTTAGCATATCGCTTGATTTTTCTATAGTAGAATCTATTAGAGGGAATATAAGTTTCAATTTAGGCCTATTCTGTTGAGTTTCTTAAAAAAATATTAGCTAATGAAAAGACAATCCCCTTTTTAAGGAGCCTTAGCATCTATTGATTTTCAAATGATATGATGAATCGTTCCCTTTTTTATCAGATGGCAATAATTTAAAAGATTAGCTTTTAAAAAGAGCCCCCTCCCTCTAAAAGTCTCAGCAATTTATTGGTAATCAGTTAATATTACGGTTTGTTTTTTGCTAGATAGCAATAATCAAGTAAGGGGATTTCTTTTGAGGTGGCAGAAACTTCAGGAATGTATATAAAGGGAGTATCTATTTTTTACGTAAGCGCGTTTTTTTTACATAAGTGTGTTTTTTTATTTATAAAGTATTATATTTGCAAAATTACAGAAAAAAATCTGTGTAAAAGTAAATTAAAGGACGAGAGGATTAGTTTGGTTAAGCATCTTCACCTCTATATTCTATTAACACTAAAAATTTTAAAAAAAGATGAGAAAATTATTCATTTTCCCCATTGTTGTCTTGGCTTTAATTGTCAGTAGCTGTACCAAAGGCGATGTGATGGATGACAACCAACCACCAAAAGAGAAAGAACCTAAAATGGTCTTTACTGTTGAAATAAGCGAGGCTCATGATTGTGAAGAAGCGGATTGGCAGACTTTTCGTATTCCTTTTATTAACGAGGGTACAACAGGTGATTACGTACTTACCGTTGATTGGGGGGATGGAAGTAGTATGACTGCTCCAGGGCGTAGCGACTTGTCGAAATCACTATTTAGCCATACATACAAAGAAGGGAGATATATCGTTACCGTTACTAGCTCACAAACAGATTTTCAAAAAGAACAAATACCTAGAATCCGTGCATATCCTGAAGGAAAAAGAAGGGAGACTGACCTTCCTGCGGATGTCTCACTTATATCCATAGATACTCCACTGCTGAATACAGGGTCACGATCGTTTCTCTATGGGTTTATGTATTGTTTTTCTTTGCAAAGTATCCCTGCGGATTTATTTAAATACAATGTAGCTGTAGAAGACTTTTCTGCCGTATTTGCTAGTTGTTATTCTTTGCAAAATATCCCAGGAGATTTATTTAAATACAATACAGCAGCAAAAAGTTTTGGAACTGCATTTATGGGTTGTAAAGAACTAAAGGCCATTCCAAGCGGATTGTTTCATAATAATCTGGAGGCAACTGACTTTGAAGGCGTGTTCGAAGGTTGTGAGAAAGCAATAGTAAGTCGCAATATTTTTTGTAACGAAGAGAAAGAAACAGAAGAGCGATTTAAGTTAGTGACAGATAGTATTAATTTTGCTGGTGCATTTAGCAATGTTGGTTCCTCCACCGGGGTTGACCTAACAGATAGTTTCTTCCCCTCTTTGTGGAACTACACTTACGGTTCTCCAGATAAAGTGGATAAATCAGATTGTTTTTCTGGAGCTAAGGCAGCCAATGCGGACAAAGTACATGTCGAGTGGAAATAGGAAGATTGAACTATTTTTTTTACAGCTGTTTGGCTAGCCCTTTGGTGAAATTTTTGGTGCATACTTAGAGAGGTTATTTGACCTCTATCACTTTACTGATGGCTAGAGGTGAGATTAGGAATCTTTAAATATGAAATGTAGTAAACGCCACGGTAGGAATATTCTCCTATTGTTTACCAATTTAAAGGAGATTTCCTTGCAGATATCTAGAAATTTTGCGAATATTGCATATAAGTTGCGCATAGGATGATTTATAATCTATTAAATGTTTAGAGAGATCTAATAGATTACAAATTATGGCTATGCGCAACTTTTAAGTATTAGATAATGGTTGTTTAATTCCACCACTGGTTTTTATTTATGAATGAACGAAACACTTTGCAAAGTGGGCCAATCGGTCTCTTTGATTCAGGATATGGTGGTCTTACCATTCTAGAAGAGATCTGCCATTTAATGCCACAATATGACTATCTTTATTTGGGTGACAATGCTAGGACACCTTATGGGACGCGCTCTTTTGAGTTGGTGTATGAATTTACGTTGCAGGCAGTCAAGCAGATGTTTGATTGGGGTTGTCCCTTGGTCATCTTGGCATGTAATACTGCCTCTGCTAAAGCACTTCGAACCATTCAACAAAATGATTTACCCAAGCTGAATATAGATAACCGAGTTTTAGGTGTTATCCGGCCTACTGCTGAAGTTGTGGGAGGGTTGACTCGCAATGGTCATATTGGCGTATTAGCCACTACAGGTACCATCTTATCCCACTCTTATGAGCTCGAAATAGAAAAGCTCTATCCCCAATTAACGGTGACTGGTGAATCTTGCCCCATGTGGGTTCCTTTGGTTGAAAATAGAGAGCATGCAGCGGCTGGTTCTGATTATTTTGTACAAAAATATATATGCCAGCTTTTAGAGAAAGATCCCGCTATTGATACAATTATTTTAGGCTGTACGCACTATCCATTGCTGCTAGAGAAAATTCGCAAATATACCCCTTCTCACATACGGCTGATTCCTCAAGGTGAATATGTGGCACAGAGTCTCTCTGACTACTTAAAACGTCATCCTGAGATGGAAAGCCGTTGTACGAAAGGGGGGCAGCGTAGCTTTTTTACAACAGAGAGTGAACAGAAATTTATAGAATCTGCTTCTATATTCTTTTCACGAAACAATCTTCAAGTAAAGAGTATTTCGCTGGGCTGATTCTTTCGTATTACTGTCCGATAAAAGTTACTGTTGTTAGAAGATTATTGCTCTCCGATAGAACTTAATGCCTTTAGAAAATTGCTTGATTTTCCTACAATAGAACCCGTTCGAGAGCAAATAAACTTCCATTTAGGTCTATTCTGTTGAGTTTTTTACAAGATTATTAGCCAATAAAAAGAGGAGCCCTCTTCTGATGTATTTTTGTAAGCTGTTGATTCTCAGATGATGTAATAGCTCCATCTCCTTTCCCAGATAGCGATATTAGGAAATTACTTGATTTTCCTATGATAGGAAATTATTAGCTGGAAAAGAGGAGCCCCTTTCGAGGATCCTTTATAAGGTGTTGATTGTCAGGCGACAATCGTTTGTTCCCTTTTTCCCCGGATAGCAATCGTTCTTTTATGACTTGGGTGCTAAAAGTTGCTTGCTTAAAAAACGAACAGGATACCAAACGGTGATTAATCCAGTGAGTAGCACGGTGAAGAAAATGACTAATAGGTCTGTTACATGTACGCTGATGGGGTAGGCATCCACAACAAAGTGCCCATTTCCACTAGATCCTCCCAATGTGATGAATCCAAATGTTTGTTGTAATAGGCAAAAAGTGACTCCTAAAATAATTCCTATCAATGCGCCAAAGAAGGCAATCATCCACCCTTCTAGTAGGAATATAGAGGCAATCATTTGATTGTTGGCCCCTAGACTGCGAAGAGTTGCTACATCCTTTTGTTTCTCGATGATGAGCATCGAAAGTGAACCGACGACATTAAAGCAAGCAATGAGTAGAATAAATGTGAGGAAGATGTAAGAGATGAGCTTCTCTATCTCCATAATACGAAATGTATCCGTTTGTTGTTCGTATCTATCTTCTACCTTAAAGTCATCACCCAATAACTTTTTAATCTCCTTCTGGACCTTTTTACTGTTGGCGTTAGGTTGTAGCTTTAATTCAATCGAACTTACTTCGCTGTTGTATTGAAATAGGTCACGGACAAAGTCTATTGAGGTTAGCAGGTATGAAGCGTCATATTTTTGCTGATTGACAGCGAAAGCAACCCCACTGCCATAAAGCTCTCTTTTTTGAAAGCTTGTAGCAGGGTTTGCTAAGTTTATTTGTGATCCTCGTTTGGGTGCATAAACTACGAGTGGGTCTAGGAAGCGAATGCCTGTTCCCAATATAGAGGTTAGCTCTATGCCAAGTGTGGCATAGTTGAAATGTTCATCTTTCAGAGAAAAAGCTCCCCTTCCATACAAGATGCTATCTATCTTAGTCAGTTGCTCGAAATTCTCCTCTACACCCTTGATCGTTACCATCGCTTGTCTATCTAGGTATTGAATCATGGCATTTTCTTCAAGTGATTCAGATAAGATAGCGATTTCAGGTAACTCCTTGAGTTGTAAAATTCGGGAATCATCTCCATCAAATACTTTACCACTTGCTGCTGTAATCTTTAGTTCTGGATCAAAAGCAGTAAAGAAGGTGGCTACTAGCTCTTGAAATCCATTAAAAACCGAAAGGGTACAGACCAATGCTAAGGTAGCTAAAGTTACTCCACACACCGATATGCCTGAGATAATATTGATAGCGTTGTGGGATTTTTTTGAGAAGAGATAGCGCTTAGCTATATAAAAGGAGAAGTTCATTGGCAGACTACTTTTTCAATAGTTCATCGATGCGCTCTACATAGTCCAATGAATCATCAACGAAGAACTTGAGTTCAGGTATGATTCGGAGTTGGTGTCTTACGCGTCCGCCTAGCTCAAATCGGATTGATTTTGTATTGCCATTCATGTTCTTTACAATCTCTTCTCCACGGTTTGAAGGGAATATGCTTAAGTAAGCTCTTGCAATGCTCATATCGGGGCTAATGCGTACTGCACTTACCGATACCAATACACCGTTCATTGCCTTTGCTTGGAGCAAAAAAATCTCGCTCAATTCCTTTTGAATCAAACGAGCCACTTTGTTTTGTCTGGTTGTTTCCATACCTTTTATATCTTTATATCTTTATTTCTTTCTTATAATCGTCAATCCATCTCGCAATGGAAGGATTACTTTTTCTACACGCTTGTCTTGCGCTACAAAATCATTAAAACGTTTTATCCCAATCGTTTGTTGGTCAGTAGGATGATTTTCTTTTATTACATGTCCATCCCAAAGGGTGTTATCTGCTATGATGTATCCACCTGTTGACAACATCTCCAGAACAAGTTCGTAATACTCTAGGTATTTTCTTTTGTCACCATCTACAAATGCCAAATCAAAACAAATATCCATGTGAGGTAGTTGCTCTAGCGCATCTCCAATATAAAACTTTATTTTATCAGCAAAGGGTGATTTCTCGAGCCAAGGCCGGGTGAACTCTTCTTGTTCATCATTGATTTCAAAAGTATGAAGCATAGCCCCACTTTCGCTCAGTCCCTCTGCTAAACAAAGCGCAGAATAGCCGCTATAGGTTCCAATCTCTAGAACCTGTTTGGGCTTAATCATCTGAACTAGCATTTTAAGCATACGCCCCTGTAAATGGCCAGAAGCCATACGGGGACGTAGCAATTTAATATGCGTATCACGATACAAATCCTTTAAATAGTCCGATTCGGGATCTATATGTTGCAGGATGTATTCGTCAATGGCATCATTTTCTTTCATTCTTACAAATAGCGATTGCTGTTAGGAAGTACATACTCTTCTTCATGTTTAAGTACATCTTCTACTCCATTGATTTCAAGGAATGAGGTGTTTGTACCTTGTTTACCACTACTCAAGTAAGCAACCATTTCAGATTCTGTCAATGAACCATCTGTCAATAGCTTGCGAAGTGCAGCAAAGTAGTATGCTTGTCCATTTGCTTTTTCAGGCATATAGATAGCTTCTACTCCGTATGAAAGAGCTAGATGTCTCATTGTTTTCTCTTTGTAGCAGATAGCCAATACAGGAACAGCTGCACGGAAAGCAGCAAGATTGCGTGCTGTGCGTCCACTAAAGCTGTCTGTAATGATAGCGCGAATGTTTAGTTGATTGGTTGCTCTTACCGCTTTTTCAGCTAAGAAGGCAGTCACATCATTTCTATTTTCATTTGCAGGAATACGGATGTCGTTTTCTGCCAATTTATCTTTTTCAGCTTGTGCAGCAATTTCTGCCATCGTTTTTACCGCTTCTACTGGGTATTTACCATAAGCTGTCTCTCCACTCAACATCAATGCGTCTGTGCGGTAGTAGATTGCATTTGCAATATCTGTAACCTCTGCACGTGTAGGACGTGGATTTTTAATCATGGTGTGAAGCATTTGTGTTGCTACAATAACAGGTTTCTTAGCAAGAATTGATTTCTTGATAAGAATACGTTGTATGCCAGGAACACACTCTTGTGGAATTTCGATTCCTAAGTCTCCACGAGCTACCATCACTCCATCGGCAACCTCTAAGATTTCGTCGATGTTATCAACACCCTCTTGGTTCTCAATTTTAGCAATGATTTTGATATCACTTCCGTGTGCATCCAATATCTCACGAATGTCAAGTACATCTTGTGCATTGCGAACAAAAGAGTGTGCAATGAAGTCAATATCCTTTTCGATTGCATATAGAATGTTGTTACGGTCTTTCTCTGTAAGCGAAGGTAGGTTGATGCGAACACCTGGTACATTCACGCTTTTGCGGCTACCCAATGTGGCTACATTTTGTACTTCGCAGATTAGACAGTCGTCTGTTTTTTCGATAACTGATAACTCTAAGTCACCATCGTCAATCAAGACACATCCACCTACATTTAAATCATTAACAAAGCCAGGATAAGAAACAGAGATACACTCACGGCAACTCTCTTGTTCTGGGTTTCCAACAATTTTAACTCTGTCCCCTATTTGGTAGAGTACTTGTTCTTTGTTAACTAACGCAGTAGTACGAACCTCTGGACCTTTTGTATCCATTAGAATTCCAATGCGGTTAGACACCTCACGTACATTGGCAATTAGCTTTTCAAACCCTTCACGAGAAGCGTGAGCAGTGTTCATACGAGCTACATTCATACCTGCCTTGAAAAGGTCTCTAACAAACTCTACTTCGCAACGCTCATCCGAAATGGAAGCTACAATTTTTGTTTTTTTCAACATCATATTCTTATCACCTTAAGTTTAATATTATGTACTTTTTTATTTCATAAGTAAAGCCTCTATGGCTAGTCGGTAGGAGTGAAGGCCAAAACCACAAATAACCCCCTTGCATGCACTTGCTATCATTGAGTGATGGCGAAATGACTCGCGGGCATGCACATTCGAGATGTGCACTTCTATCGTTGATGCTGTAATAGCACGGATAGCATCTTGTAAAGCAATGGAGGTGTGAGTGTAAGCGCCTGCGTTAAGCACAATCCCGTCGTAGTCGAATCCTACTTCGTGGATCTTGTTAATAAGTTCTCCCTCTACATTCGATTGGTAGTAATGGAACTCTATTGTAGGAAATGCATTTTCTAACTCCACATAATACTCTTCAAAAGAGGTGCCACCATATATGGATGGCTCACGCTTCCCTAGTAAATTAATGTTGGGGCCATTGATAATTTGTATTTTCATAATCTACCCAATTCTAAACATTTCTTACCTTTGCTGACCAAAGATAGTGCAAAGGTAAGAAAAATAATGAAAAACAAAGATGTTAGTAATAAGATATTCGTGAAATACACGCAATATTTGAAATTGGAAAAATCTCTTTCTTCCAACACGGTGGAGGCTTATTTAGCCGATTTGTCCAAGCTGTTAACTTATCTCTCTCAAGCAAAGGTTGATTTCCTAGATGCAAAGATGGAGGATATCGAACAGTTCTTGGCAGGGCTGCGTGATTTGGATGTGTATGCACGTTCGCAAGCTCGTATTTTGTCGGGGATTCGATCCTTTTATCGTTTTCTGTTGTTAGAAGATTATTTGGATAGTGATCCGACTGAACTTATAGAGTCTCCTAGGCTAGGAATGAAATTACCTGTGTTCCTAACATTGGATGAAATTGATAGGCTTATTGGAAATGTTGATTTGGGGACGAAAGAGGGGCAGCGGAATAGAGCTATATTGGAAACCTTGTATAGTTGTGGATTGCGTATATCCGAGTTGTGTAACTTAAAACATTCGAACCTCTACTTTAAAGAGGGCTTTATTCAGGTTGATGGGAAAGGGAGTAAGCAACGGCTTGTTCCTATTTCTCCCAAAGCAATTCGTGAGATAGAGCTCTATTTGAGTGATTCTTGGCAGGCTGAAGCAAAGCCTGGTTATGAGGATTACCTATTTATAAGTAAGCGAGGGAAAAACATCTCTCGTATTATGGTTTTTTGTATCGTTAAAAAGGTAGCCGAGGCTATCGGATTGCATAAAAACATAAGTCCACACACCTTTCGTCACTCTTTTGCGACACATTTATTGGAAGGAGGTGCTAATTTACGAGCTATTCAAGTGATGTTAGGGCATGAAACTATATGCACAACAGAAATTTATACTCATGTTGATCGGCAGATGCTTCGGGCTGAAATTATAGAACATCATCCACGTAATATTCGATTTAGAGAGAAGTAGATGCCGGTTTTCGGGTTTTTTTTTGCTAATTAATTCTAATCTGTACAAAAGAGCTTGCTAAAAAACATATTATTTCGTTGTTTTATTTATCTTTGTGGCAACTAATTGAGGTGGTACGTTGTTACTGCTTTGTATGATAACATATATAAATCATTTTAATAATAAAAAGAACCATGATTAAAAAGTTGTATTTGCCCGTAGTGGCTTTGTTAGTTCTTGCTTTTTCAGCATGTAGTAAGATGGGTGGATTATCTGCAGATCATTTTACAACAAACCCAGAAGTGTTGGAAGCAGTCGGTGGTAAAGTTCCTGTAACTATTAATGGAAGCTTTCCAGTTAAGTACATGAAGAAAAACGCTTCAGTAGAGGTAACACCTGTTATTCGTTGGAGTAACGGAGAGGTTAAAGGTCAATCTGCTACTTTCCAAGGTGAGAAAGTAAAAGGTAATGGTCAAAAGATCTCTTATAAAGGAGGTGGTAACTATACAATGAAGGCTTCTTTTGATTACGTTCCAGAAATGGCTAACTCTGAATTGTATTTGGATATCAAAATTACTAGAAAAGGTAAAACTTATTCTGTGCCTTCAGTGAAGATTGCTGATGGTGTATTGGCTACTGCTGAACTAGCTACAGCAGGTAGTGCTAACACTTCTTATGCAAGTGATGCTTTCCAACGCATTATCAAACAAGCTCAAGAAGCTAACATTATGTTCCTTATTCAACAAGCTAACTTGCGTTCAGCTGAGTTGACTTCTGATCAAATGAAAGAGTTTCATGCAAAAATTGCTGAAGTAAATGCAGATCAAAAGAATTTCCAACTTAATAACATCGAAGTGAACGCTTACGCTTCTCCAGACGGTGGTGTTAAATTGAACTCAGGTTTGGCAGAAAGCCGTGAAGGAAACACAACTAAGTACCTAAACAAAGAGTTGAAAAAAGCGAAAGTATCTACTGATGTAGACGCTAAATACACAGCTCAAGATTGGGACGGTTTCCAACAATTGGTTTCTGCATCTAACTTGCAAGACAAAGATTTGATTCTTCGTGTTATCTCTATGTACCAAGATCCAGAGGTAAGAGAAAATGAAATCAAAAACATCTCTTCAGTTTATTCTGATTTGGCTAACACAATTCTTCCTCAATTGCGTCGTTCTCGTTTGATCGCTAACTATGACATCGTAGGTCGTAGCGATGCTGAAATCAACGAAGCTTTCAATGCTGATCCTTCTGTATTGAGCGTTGAAGAGTTGCTTTATGCTGCTACATTGACTAACGACGTAGTTCGTAAAGGTCTTATTTATGCTGCTACAGCTAAACAATATCCTAACGATTTCCGTGCTTACAACAACTTGGGTCAATTGGCTTATGCTGCTGGTGATGTTGCTAAAGCTGAATCTCTTTTCAAACAAGCTGCTGCTAAAGCTCCTAGTGCTCCTGAAGTAAACGCTAACCTTGGTTTGAGTGAATTGGTAAAAGGTAATGTTGCAGGTGCTGAAACTTATTTAGGTCAAGCTACAGGCGCTAATGCTGCTAACGAAGCATTAGGTATCCTTTACATCAAACAAGGTCAATACGAAAGAGCTGTTAGTGCATTTGGTGATGCTAAAACAAACAGTGCAGCTCAAGCTCAAATCTTGGTTAAAGACTACAAC
Organism: Phocaeicola sp.; assembly: GCA_051658485.1. Taxonomy (GTDB): domain Bacteria; phylum Bacteroidota; class Bacteroidia; order Bacteroidales; family Bacteroidaceae; genus Phocaeicola. Next base: position 46,800 of record JBOFMR010000171.1, on the reverse strand, counting down.
AAAGCAAAAGCAACTTTGTCTGCAGTTCAAAACCCAGATGCTATCACTGACTATTTGATGGCTATCGTAGGTGCTAGAACAAACAATGCTTCTTTGGTAAGCAGCAGCATTAAGAGTGCAGTTGCAAAAGATGCTTCTATCGCTACTTTGGCTGCTAACGACCGTGAATTCTCAAAATTCGCTAGCTCGATTCAATAATAGAATCATCCGATTCTAACTTAAGGCAGAGAGTCCACTATGGATTTCTCTGCCTTTTTTTTATTTAAATCTCTATTTTACATCTCAATTATAGAAGCATTAGCTCGAAAAAAGCTATTTTCGCAGGGTAAATTAAATCAGATGAAGAAAATTCTTTTTTGCATATTCTTATCTCTCTCTACTTTTTTTAGCTGTACAGAGAAATATTCGTTTAAACTTCAAGGAGAACTTGTAGGATTGCAATCCGATACCTTGTTGGTTTCTTACCACGAACCCTATTATAAACTTGATACGATTGTGGCCGATCATGGAAAGTTTGAGTATACTCCCCAATTGGATACGTTGACCCTCTTCTCACTCTTGGTTGACCGTGAAACGGTTATTCCTATTTTTGCTCATGTTGGAGGTGTTGTAACTCTTTCTGGGAGTAAAGAGGATTTCAAAATAGTGGGTGCAGAGGATAATGAAAGAATGAATTTTATTTTTACTAGACTTCATGAATTGGAGGGACAAAATGACTCAATTAAGCTCTTTGCAAAACAATTTATAAAAGAGAACCCTTCTTCTTATGCTACCCTTTACCTATTAGAGCATTTCTTTATTAATCAAGAGAATCCTGATGAAGAAGAGATCTCTTCTTTGATTCAGGGCTTAAATGGTAAGGTCGAAGATACCTATTATGCCATTATGTTGCAGACTAAATTGGGAGATAAGAAACCGAAACGTAGCGACGTGATTTATAATTTGCCTGGCAAGGATAAAGAGGGTACCACACTGGATTGGGGCACTCTTAAGAAGGGGTATACGTTGGTTTACTTTTGGGCGAGTTGGGACAGCGAAAGCTGTTCACTACAAGATTCGTTAGTTTCTGTTCACCAACAATTAAAGAAAGAGAATTTCAACCTATATGGTTACTCGCTTGATATGAACCGTGAGGAGTGGCTTCATGCACTACCTACTGATACTTTGCGCTGGAAGCAGGTATGTAACTTTACAGGGTGGGAAGATGAATTGATAAAGCAGCAGCGTATTACGCGACTACCAGCGACTCTCTTAATTGGTCCAGACAAACGTATTCGTGCCAAGGATATAGTGGGAGATTCGTTAGTCACTAAGGTTAAAGAGCTAATCGCGATTGATAAAAAACGCGAGAAAGAACAAGCAGCTAGAAAAGCCAAAGAACGGAAATCTAAAAAGAGATAGTTATGTTAGTAAAAGTCTACGGAGCAGCCATACAAGGAATTGATGCGACTAAAATTACAATTGAAGTAAATAGTTCGCGAGGTATCAAGTTTTTTTTGGTGGGGCTTCCAGACTCGGCTGTCAAGGAGAGCCACGAACGCATAATATCTGCTTTACAGGTGCATGGATATAAATTCCCCACTTGCCAAATCGTGGTCAATATGGCACCTGCTGACATTCGAAAGGAGGGATCTTCTTATGATTTACCCCTAGCGATTGGTATATTAGCAGCGGCCAAAATGGTCTCCGATGAGAAGCTTTCTCGCTACATGATTATTGGAGAGCTTAGTTTAGACGGTAGCTTACAACCGATCAAAGGTGCACTCTCGATCGCTATCAATGCCCGTAAAGAGGGTTTCGAAGGATTTATTCTTCCCAAACAGAATGCCCGTGAGGCAGCTGTGGTCAATAACCTGAATGTATATGGAGTTGAAACCATTAAAGAGGTTATTGATTTCTTTAATGGGGTTGCTCCTTTAGAAGCCACAGAGGTAGATACGCGAGCCGAGTTTTACGCACATCAAAGCAAATGGCTTCACGATTTTTCGGAAGTACGTGGACAGGAGAGTGTTAAACGTGCACTGGAAGTGGCTGCCAGTGGAGGACATAATTTGGTGATGGTTGGCGCTCCCGGAAGTGGTAAATCGATGATGGCGCAGCGTTTACCCGGTATTCTTCCTCCGTTGAGTTTAGCTGAAAGCTTAGAAACGACCAAGATACACTCTATCTCAGGGAAACTAGCCACCGATAGTTCTCTGATTGCTACCCGCCCTTTTAGAAGTCCACACCACACCATCTCGCAGGTGGCTATGGTAGGAGGGGGTGCGCATCCTCAGCCGGGTGAAATTAGTTTGGCACACAACGGTGTGCTTTTCCTTGATGAACTTCCTGAATTTGGTCGTTCTGTGCTGGAAGTACTTCGCCAGCCTTTGGAGGATAGAAGGATTACTGTATCACGTGCTAAATATAGCTTGGACTATCCTGCTAGTTTTATGTTAATTGCCTCAATGAATCCCTGCCCTTGTGGTTACTACAATCACCCGACTCGTCCCTGTGTCTGTTCACCAGGGCATGTACAGCGCTACATGAACCGTGTATCAGGTCCCCTGCTTGATAGGGTTGACATACAAGTTGAAATAGTTCCTGTTCCTTTTGAAAAGCTATCAGAAAAAACTGCCTCTGAGGCAAGCGAGGCCATTCGGAAACGAGTTGTAGCAGCAAGAATGAGGCAAGAAGAGCGTTTTAAAGATCACGAAGGGGTCTATTGCAATGCACAAATGGGCTCTAAATTAATTCGTCTTTATGCACAGCCCGACGAGAAGGCTCTTGAGTTACTTCGTACTGCAATGAATCGGTTCCATCTCTCTGCACGTGCTTACGACCGCATTCTAAAGGTTGCTCGAACCATTGCTGATTTAGATGGGAGTGATGCTGTAACTGCTGCCCATTTGGGAGAGGCTATTGGCTACCGCAATTTAGATAGAGAGGGGTGGGGTGCCTGATAAAGCAGCGATTATAAAAGTGAAAGGATAGTGAAAAGGGAAATGCTGAAAAACCATTTTGGTCTCGACCTAAAATAAGATTAGACAATAAAGTTGGTGGTAGATGGTTGCCACTTCGGTAGATGCTGCAAGCCATTGTCTCACTATGCCAGAGAATCTAATGGCTCTATTTGTTGGAACAGTTGTTTTGTTCCTTACCATCTCCTCCTCCTAAATGATAAACTCTGCCTTCTTGTTGGTTTGACGACAATGGTAGGCTTAGGGCAAGCTTAAGAGGAATAATTGATGTGAAGTTCTTCCTCTTTAGGCTAACGAAACGATATGCGTAGTCCCCAGGGTTTATCGGGTGAGCCGTTAATTGGAAGAACTAAAGAAGAGATAAATCTTACGTTCGTTTGTACCTAAACAACCGCAGGGTTTATACAAAAGCTCCTGATGTTTTTAAAAAACATCAGGAGCTTTTTTGCATTCAAAAGAGGAGAGTGATTAGCTCTTCTGTCTCTCATTTATCCATATTCTATCAGCTTTATCTCTCTCATTTACGCCCTACGATGGGATTGAGCGGATGGCCGATGGAACGATTAATAGGCTTTTTGCCTATTAATCGTTTTGGTAGAGAATCTCTTTATGGTTTATTTTTTCTCTGTTACATTGTATCCAGAGAATTGTACATTCGGTTTCTCACCTCTAGTATCTTCATTTTTCCAATGGAAGGTAACCTCCTTCTTCTCACCAGGAAGCAATGCAAAGTAGTTGTCAGAATAGAAGATTGGTAAAAACTGTATTCCATCTTTTTTACCTACTACATTGATGCGTATCATTAGTGCAGGGGTTGAAGTTGTATTCTCGAGAATAACTTTACCACTCCAATTGCCATCAGACTCTTGATTTGTAGTTATTGTTGATTTCAACTTCACTTTAGGTAGTTTCTGCAAATCTTGGTAGTTGTTCTCCTCTTTACTTCTGTGGTAGAAGTTATCAGAAATTATCTTATCTCCTTCTGTCAACACCATCTTGATAAAGTGTACCTTCGATAGAGCCTCTGGGAATTCAAGTTTGATGCACTTGTTGGTTGTATCTTCGTCGCTATCTATTTTAACCTCTTTCTCCCAAACGACAGAAGCATCCATGTTCATAACTTGCACCTTAGCTACCAATCCTTTGCGATTTCCAGCACTGTAGTTGACTACCTCAACCTCATCAGTTGCAGGATTCCACTGGATGTGCAACGGTTCAGAAGCTTTCTTAATAGCGAAGTAGGCAGCAGTTGGCTCGAAAAAGTAGTCATAGGTTTGCCATACCATTGAAGGCCAGCAAGAGTGACTCATCCACATAAGTAACCCTTTACGGTTTTGACTTCTCGATTCGAATAGACTGCGATGTCCGTCATAGTTTACAAACTGTGCCAATTCAGAGAACTCTTTTGCACTTTTTGGTTCACCATAACCCAAGGCGATAATCTCATTGAATGAGGTACATCCTTGTGCACCTTCGCGTGTATAGTCATGCGTTCCCCACTCATCTCCTTGTGGCCAGATGCCTTCGGGTGAGAAGGTGCGAAGCATACTTTCATACGTTAAGACATTGGGCATGCCTCGCTCACTGTGGAACTTGTCATTACCTGTTTCAAGCGTAAAGTATACCTTAGCAGGAAGCATGCGGTAAGGGCCGTGTCCACTTACTACATCATCGGCCGAGCTAGAGATGTAATGAATACCTGGATGGCTCTCTTTAACGATTTGACGCAATGCTTTGTCAATTGTTTCGGGTGGGAAACCTTCGTTACGTCCACAATAGATGGCAATAGAGGCATGGCTACGAATACGTTTTACATAATCTTGTGCATTGTCAATGAACATCTCAGGATAGTAAGGATCGGGTCCATCCGCTGGATTTGCCAACCAAAAGTCTTGCCATACCATAATTCCGTGTCTGTCACACGCCTCGTATAGCTCCTCATCACCTATCATACCTACCCAGTTGCGTAAGATGGTAAAGTTCATATCCGCGTGGTAAGCTACGGCAATATCATATTCACGAGCACGGTAGTTGAGGTTTGATTCGCTGAATCCCCAGTTTCCACCGCGACCTATGTAGCGACGACCGTTTATGAAAAGACTCAATATTTGATTATCTTCATTGAAGGTCATTTGGCGAATACCTGCTTTGAAATCTCTGCTATCTGAAACTTTGCCATCTATTTTGAATGTAAAGTTGGCATCGTATAGATAGGCTTCTCCATATCCTTTGGGCCACCACAAATGGGGATTTTGCATGTGAAGTTGTTCAAACTCTTTTGCATCAAACACCACTGCTTTCTCTTCACCACTAGCTAGTTCTACCTCTTTTTGGAAGGTGATATCTCCTATTCTTCCCTCTACAATACCTTTTACGCTGTTGGCATCGTGATTTTTCACAAGAACTTCTGCCGTTAATTTAACAGAGGTTGTGTCGGGTAGAGGAAGTGTAGATTCAATTAATGGATCGGCAACGGTAACTTTTCCTGTTGTTGTTAAAAAGACATCGTTCCAAATACCAATGTTACGTCCACGCATCGTTGGAATCCAGTCCCAGCCTATAGTAGCATGGAAAGTGGGATTGTCTGCCCCTAGGATACCTCCATTAAAGTCAGTACTTTGTGCATTCTTCTCTTTGATAGCACCAATGTGGCTGTTTTTGATAATCTCTACCGCTATTACATTCTTGCCTGGAGTAACCACATCTGTCACATCAAACTTACCTCGTTTGAATGCACCCTCTATGCGACCTACTTGTTTTCCGTTTACAAAGATGTTGGCTTTCCAATTTATCCCATCAAAGTTTAAGAAAATTCGTTCTTGCTTAAAGTCGGCAGGAATGTCGAATTCGTCGCGATACCAGAAGTTAGAGTTAAAGAATGATTCTGAAATGTAGTGTTGGTTGTCTGCATAGTTAGGATCTGCAACCGCACCTACATTTTTATAACTACTTAAAACAGTCCCTGGCACAGTTGCTATAACCCATCCTTCAGGAGTGAATGCAGTTGTCGAGATCTCGCTTCCGCTTGCTGCAACTTCCGAAGCACGTTCTATTTTCCACTCTCCTCCCGATAGATACATCTTATTATTTGAAGCTGCTGGCATTGAAGCTGCTTTAGGAAGCAATCCTCCCTTGCCAAAGATTTCAAATTCGCTTAAGATATATAGTTTGTTATCTTTGGCTTCTTGCATAAAGAGGCGGACATATCTTGCTTTTTTCTTGCTGTCTAGCACGATTTCATCCTTTGGATTCTCTCCACCAGGAAGTTCAGCTACTGTTTTCCAGCTTTTAGCATCGTTAGATATCTCTATTCTACCTTTTGTAGCTTTGTTAATCCAATGCAAATTGACTTTCTCTATCTCTGATTGGCTGCCTAGGTCTATATATAGCCACTCTTCACCTGCAGTGGCACTCATCCAAGCACTTGTAAAGTATTGCGATGGTTTCATCTCTACCAATCCCTCTTTGTTAAAGAAGTCTGCTGCTGTGAATGTCCAGCTGTATGCACCTTTCATTTTAAGTACTACACGGTAGTTTGAATAACTTGCCTCTCGCTTAAAGGTTATGGTCTCCTCCAATTTCCGAACAGGCATATCCACTTGTTCGTCAATCTGCTTGTTGGGGTCTGTTACGGGTACCCGGTAAGAGAGTGCTTTCCCTGGGAGGTCTTTTCCTGCTAACTTACCAAGTTCTTCCCAAGTTGTTCCGTCATTAGAACCTTGACATATAATGGCATATCCCTCTTTCGCTACTGATTCGTCATAGATGAGAGTTCCCACCAATGATAGTTTAGAGGTCGATTTGCTGTAATTGTTTAGTGTAAATTGGAAATAGGTATCTTCACCCAAGAAAATGTTTCTTGAATAGGGACCTTCGTCTACCATCCACTCTCGTTCGCGTCTAGGTAGTGCTCCTTCTGGAGTTGATAACTCTAAATATTGAGGTTGCTTGTCAGTTACAATACCATCAGTAACGAGTTGTGACGTTAGGTTGTAATCGTGACTAGAAGAGCTAAAAGCTGTTCGTAAGCGGGCTAGATTTCGATAGGTATCTCTCTCCTCAACGAGTTGGGGTGAAAAGTTCTCATCTGCATTACCGGGATATTGCCCGATTCCACGTGTGTACTTGTTTGAGCACTCCTGTGAGTTTGCTTCTCCACAACCTCCCAGTAGGGAGAGTGAAGCAACTGCTCCGCAAAGTGCAAGGATGAGTGGTAATTTTTTTTTCTCTTTCTTCATAACGATGGAGTTATTATTAAGGTTTTACGTAATGTTTAAAAATAAGCTAGGATCATTTTGTCAATTGTTTTTGACTGGTCAGTCCACAAAGCTAATCTTTTGCAATAAGAAGTATACCAAGTTCTTTTTATTATGTTACTAGAGAGTGGTATTTTTGGTAATAAAGTAGATTTTCCATTTTCATTTAGGTCAAGCGAATTTTCTTATTCGAGGTTTGAAAGTGCCCAAAAGGGGTATTTAAAAACGAGTGACATAACTAAACTGTGTTTGTCTACTTAAATCTATTTTAATTGGTTGGTTGTTTTCTGTTGTTTACTCCGAATTTATTCTTTTAGGATTTGTAGTATCTCCTTAGGGAATTTGGATTTGTGTTACTCTTGCTTTAGAATACTCTTTGCACCAATCATTCATAAACTAACATCGGACAATCAAATTAGAGTTGAAGCCCATCCAATAGTTGGACATACCGCGTTACTGCCTCTTCTATTTCGTGTACAAATATAAATTCGTCAGCTGTATGTGAGCGCATTGATTTGCCAGGTCCAATTTTTAATGAGGGGAAATTCATAAAAGTTTGATCGGAGAGGGTAGGTGATCCAAAAGGGGTGCTTCCCAATTTGATGGCACGTTGCACAAATGGATGGTCTGTAGAGATGCGTGAGGAGTTTAGTCGGAACGAACGAGCTTTTACTTCGCTTTTTAGGTTTCGGGCAATCTCTTGACACAGCTCCTCATTGGAGTAACATTCGTTGCTACGCACATCAACTACACATGTACAAATGTCTGGAATGACATTGTGTTGTATGCCTGCATTGATTTGTGTGACATTCATTTTGACACTTCCCAATAGGGGGGACTCTTTTTCAAATCGGTGGTTGCGAAACCACTGAATATCGTCCCACATTTTATAAATAGCATTCTCTCCCTCTTCTCGTGCCGCATGCCCAGCTTTTCCACGAGCAGTAACATCCAATACCATCAATCCCTTTTCGGCAATGGCTGGTTGCATAGCGGTAGGTTCACCGACAATGCCCAATGCAATAGGTGGTAAGAGTGGCAGTACACTTTCAATTCCATTTGTGCCTGAAATTTCCTCCTCACACGATGCTAGAAAGATAAGATTGTAGGCTTGTTGGGTAGTTGATAGGTAGCGATATGTCTGTAGTAGGGAGACTAAGCTTCCTCCTGCATCATTACTTCCCAATCCAAAGATTTTGCCATTCTCAACTTTGGGCATGAAGGGTTTTTTGCGCCATCCATTTACTGGTTTTACAGTATCTATGTGAGAATTTAAAAGAATTGTAGGTTTGTTTAACTCAAACTTGGGAGTCATGCACCAAACGTTGTTTCCTGAACGACCTGTTACGATGCCACACGTTTCAATGTAGTTTTGTAAGAAGTCAGCCGCTTTCTCCTCTTCTCGGCTAATTGAGGGAATTTGTATCAAAGACTCTAATAAACTTAGTGCCTCAGAGATATGGTAAGATAAATCAATCATCTGTTTTTCTTGTTTTTGAACCACAAATTTACATAAAAAATTTGAGATATATCTGTGTGAATTTAAAAAGGGTGTAATTGTTCTCTTTCAAAAGAGGGGTGGTTTAATTTCCTAATTAAGTCTTTTTCACCAGGAGTGAGAGGTTGTATAAACAACCATTTGTTTTGGAGTTAAATGGCTAACTATTTGATATGATGGTAAAAAAAAGAGAGTTCGTTTGTGGATAATTCCAAACAAAACCATACCTTTGCCACGTAATCAAATTAGAAGAATAATGAGTAAGACACTATTGTCAGACCTAATTCACAGACAAGCTGCCAAGTATGGCGAGCGTGTTGTGTTAAAGTACAGAGACTACGAAACTGGAACGTGGATGCCCATTCATTGGAATCGCGTTTCGCAGATTGTATCGGTTGTTGCCAACTCTTTAGTTGAATTGGGACTGACTGAACAACAAAACATAGGAATATTCTCGCAAAATATGCCCGAATGTCTTTTTGTAGACTTTGGAGCCTTTGGTTGTCGCTTGGTAACCGTTCCTTTTTACGCAACCAGTTCTGAAAGTCAAGTACATTACATTGTTCAGGATGCAGAGATAGAGTATATGTTTGTAGGTGAGCAATATCAATATGATGTAGCATATCGCGTATTAGGATTGGGCGGAAATTTGAAGCAGCTTATAATCTTTGACAGAAGTGTAAAATTGGCTGACGAAGATTCTAACTCCATCTATTTTGATGAATTTTTAAAGTTGGGTGAAGCAAAGCAGCATCAAACAGAAGTTGAAAAACGTACGGCAGAGTCAACTCCAGAGGATTTAGCTAATATTTTATATACTTCAGGTACTACGGGAGAGTCAAAAGGGGTTATGTTGCATCACTCGAATTATGAAGCAGCCTTCCCTGCACACGATGTTCTACTTCCTACTATGAGTGATAAAGATGTAGTAATGGCTTTTTTGCCTTTAACACACGTTTTTGAGCGTACGTGGGACTACTACTGTTTGCACAGAGGTTGCCAAATCTGTATCAATCTTCGACCTGCTGATATTCAGAAGACCATTAGAGAGATTCGTCCTACATTGATGTGTAGCGTTCCACGTTTTTGGGAGAAAATTTATTCGGGTGTAACCGAGAAGATAAATGAGACTACGGGGATGAAGCGTAAAATGATGCTTGATGCTATTCGTGTGGGAAAAGAGCATAACATTGATTATCTGCGTGCTGGGAAAAAACCGCCGTTGATGCTTCAGTTGAAATACAAATTTTACGATAGAACCATCTATAGCTTGCTTAAAAAAACATTAGGGCTAGAGAATGGCAACTTCTTTCCTACAGCCGGAGCAGCTATTCCTGCCAAAGTAGAGGAGTTTGTGCACTCTGTGGGCATTAATATGGTATGTGGTTATGGCCTTACTGAGTCTACGGCTACAGCCTCTTGCCAGTGGGTAGATGATTATGAGATAGGTTCTGCTGGACGTGCTATGCCTGCGGTGGAAATAAAGTTTGGAGAAGATAATGAAATCTTACTTCGTGGAGCTACCATTGTGAAAGGATATTATAAAAAAGAGGCAATAACAAAAGCTTCTTTTACGGAAGATGGCTGGTTCCGTACAGGTGATGCGGGTTATATGAAAGATGGAGTTCTTTTTCTAACTGACCGTATTAAAGACCTATTTAAAACATCAAATGGGAAATACATTGCCCCACAAGCTATTGAATCAACGTTGGTTGTGGATAGATATATTGACCAAATTTCAGTTATAGCTGATCAGCGCAAGTTTGTGTCAGCTTTGATTGTTCCTGAATATAATTTGGTGAAGCAATACGCTGCAAAAAATGAGATAAGCTACAATTCAATAGAGGAACTTTTGGAGAAACCGCAGATTATTGAACTATTTAAATTGCGTATTGATACCCTTCAGCAACAGTTTGCAAACTACGAACGGATAAAACGTTTTGTGTTATTGCCCCAACCTTTCAGTATGGAGAAGGGGGAGTTGACAAATACACTAAAAATAAAACGTAATGTTTTGAGTAAAAACTTTGCAGAGCAGATTGAGAAAATGTATGCCGAATAGGTAAAAGCAGTTTTGAACATATTAAGAAAATCTTTGAGTCGGAAACGACTTGAAGATTTTTTTTTCTTTGGTAGTCAGTAGATTTGAACTATCTTTGTACCTTAAAATAGGAGTAAATTATGATAACAATAGAGCAACTGAAAGAGGTTAGTGAGCGTGCAGCAGCGCTTGAACGCTATTTGGATATAGAGAACAAGTTAGTTCAGGTAGAGGAAGAACAACTTCGTACGCAGGCCCCAGGTTTTTGGGAAGATGCAAAGAAGGCTGAAGTACAGATGAAAAAAATAAAAGATCTTCAGAAATGGATAGAGGGATACAAAGAGGTGAAAACTTTGGCAGATGAATTGGAACTCTCTTTCGATTTTTACAAAGATGAATTGGTGACGGAAGAGGAAGTTGACCATGCTTATCAAAAAGCATTTACTACGTTAGAAGCTTTAGAACTTAAAAATATGCTACGCCAAGAGGCAGACCAAATGGACTGTGTCTTGAAAATCAATTCGGGTGCAGGAGGTACAGAAAGTCAAGATTGGGCATCCATGCTTATGCGTATGTATATGCGTTGGGGTGAAACAAATGGATATAAGGTGAGTATTGCTAATATTCAAGAGGGGGATGAGGCTGGAATAAAAACGGTAACCATCAACATCGAGGGTAGTTTCTCTTACGGTTATTTAAAAGGGGAGAATGGAGTACACCGATTGGTGCGTGTATCTCCTTTCAATGCACAAGGAAAGCGAATGACCTCTTTTGCATCTGTGTTCGTAACTCCCTTAGTGGATGATAGCATTGAGGTAAATATTGAAGTGGCTCGCATCTCATGGGACACGTTCCGTTCGGGCGGAGCAGGAGGTCAAAATGTAAATAAGGTGGAGTCAGGAGTACGTCTTCGTTACCAATATAAAGATCCTTATAACGGTGCTGAAGAGGAGATCTTGATAGAAAACACCGAAACACGTGATCAACCCAAGAATAAAGAGAATGCTATGCGTCAATTGCGTTCAATCCTCTATGAAAAAGAGTTTCAACACCGCATGGAAGAGCAGGCCAAGGTAGAGGCTGGAAAGATGAAGATAGAGTGGGGTTCTCAAATACGAAGTTATGTCTTTGATGACCGTCGAGTGAAAGACCATCGCACCAACTTTCAGACATCGGATGTAGGTGGTGTTATGGATGGAAAAATAGATGGCTTTATTAAAGCTTATCTGATGGAATTTTCGGGCAACGAAAGTTGATTTATCCCTCATTATTTGTTTTTCTACTTGTTGAATTGTATTTTTGAGGATTCACACTTGAAAAAGTATGCTTCATTCTAAAATTAAAATACTATGGTAAAAAACAAACGCACTTCACACATTAGTAAACGTGAAGAGGCTAAAGCAGAAAAAGTGATTAAAGCTGTTTTTATTGTATTTATGGCATTAGCACTTACTTTATTACTCTTCTACGCCATTTACGCATAAAGTAAGTCTCGCTAAGTTTAATTAGCGAGACTTTTTTTTTAATTCAGAATCGATATGGGACAAGAAATAGAACGAAAATTTTTAGTAGTTGATGATAGCTATAAAAAAGAGGCTTACTCCTCAAGCCGAATCGTACAAGGGTATATTTCCAATAGCAGCAGTGGAAATACAGTTCGTGTACGTATTCGTGGAGAAAAAGGGTACTTAACCATAAAGGGAAAAGCTACTGAAAGTGGGCTTTCTCGTTATGAATGGGAGCAAGAAATACCACTTTTAGAAGCAGAAGAACTCTTGAAATTGTGTGATAAGGGGGTCATTGATAAAGTGCGTTATTTGGTGCAAAGTGGAAATCACACTTTTGAGGTTGATGAATTCTTCGGCGAAAATAGAGGCCTTGTCATTGCTGAGGTAGAGCTAGCTAATGAGGCAGAAGTGTATAAAAAGCCTGATTTCATCGGGAAAGAGGTGACTGGCGAGGTGCGTTATTATAACGTTTTTTTGCTAAAAGCACCCTACTCTTCCTGGATTGAATAGAAATATTTGGTGAAATAAATCTATTTTTTCGTTAGGGAAAACGTAGGGTTTTCCTTCATAATAGGGGGATAAAGTTTTTTTTAAGGGGGTATATTAAACAATGATATTTTTTGCCCCTATTTTCATTTGTTTTCATCCTGTGGTTTTGTTAACTAACCATTAATATTGCATTGTGATTCAACTCTAATAAGTGTTTACAAAGTACAATAAATTAAATCAGATGAAAACTCTTAATTTCGCACAGCATTTACTGACTATTCAGTCAGAACTACTTCGATTTGCATTAAAACTAACATCTAATGAGGACGATGCAAACGACTTGTTACAGGAAACCACTCTAAAAGCCTTGAAGAATGAGGATAAATATGAAATTAATACCAATTTCAGAGGGTGGATTTATACGATAATGCGCAATACTTTTATTAATAGTTATCGTAAAGCGATTCGTGATCAAGACTACCTCTTTTACACCAATAGTCTGTTGCAATTGAATTTGGCTCGAAATGTTTTTTGTGACTCTGTTGAGGGAAATTATGATTTGAGGGAGATGCATAAAGTTGTAAACTCTCTCCCTAAAGAGTATCGAATTCCCTTTGCAATGTATGTGGCTGGCTTTAAGTATCGCGAAATAGCTGAAAAGTTGAGTATCCCTTTAGGTACTATAAAGAGCCGCATCCATCTCACACGTATACAGCTGAGAGAAGAGTTGAAAGATTATAGATACTAACTCCTCAGGCTACTTAAGTTGTCAACTCGAATGGTTGTATCATTAGGATTTGCCTAGATGGATTCTTTTGTCAATAGCGACAATAGAGCTGTTCTATGACTTACGAAGGATTCTAGCGTAGGGCTCGCTTCAAAGCATTGAATTGATAGGCTATCATTCTTTAGTCCAATAAATTCCATCTGTCTCTTCTCTAGAGCATTTGGAATTTATTTTTTGTGAATAAATGGGAGTAGTAGGGTGTACCCGATTAGTGACGCAATGGATATTCCCAATGCATTTGCTCCAAAATCTAGCCATTCACCACCTCTATTTGTTGTGCAATAGGCTTGAAGAAGCTCAATGATACCGCTTAATAGCAGGGGAAATAACAGGAGTATGGGTGTTGCTTTCCTCCAACTAAACGTAGAATGGCAACGCAGATATTCAATCCATAAAAGGGTGCATAATCCGCCATACATGGCAATGTGGGCCAATTTATCAAAGTTGTTAATTTCGCTGAGTTCAGTTTGAGGAGGCGTGAAAAAAGAGAGGTATCCAATAGCAAGAAGGGTGCATAATGAGAATGGATAGTTAGTTAGGTAGTAATAGACTTGCATTAATCTTTCTGTTTTTTGCCAAAAGTTACAAATAATTTTATAGTTTCGCAACTTTAAAAATATTTTCATACTAATCAATAGGTGCTAGGATATGGGTGCAAGAACAAGTTTTGGGAGTAAATTAGGTGGTGTATTGGCTACGGCTGGGTCTGCAGTTGGTTTGGGTAATATTTGGAGGTTTCCTTATGAAGTTGGAAATTATGGGGGTGCTGCATTCATTTTTGTTTACCTCTTGTTTATCCTTTTTCTAGGTTTTCCTCTTATGCTTGCTGAGTTTACGATAGGTAGAAAATCAAGAGCAGGGGTAGGGGCTGCTTTTCAGGAATTAGCACCTGGTACTGCTTGGAAATGGTTGGGTTACACTACCGTTGGGGTCGTTTTCCTTATTTTAAGCTACTATTCAGTTGTAGCTGGTTGGACTCTTAAGTATACTTTAAAGGCGGGATTAAATGGTTTTACCAATCAATCGCCAGACGATTTTATCGCGGCTTTCTCTTCTTTTTCCCAACATCCTTATGAGCCCTTGCTTTTTCTAGTCATTTTCTTGCTCATTACCCATTTTATAATCGTAAAAGGGGTGAAAAAAGGGATTGAGGACTATTCAAAAGCAATGATGCCTATTTTGTTTATCTTGATTCTTGTTCTCGCTGTCTGTTCAATGATGCTTCCCAATGCTATACACGGTGTAGAATTTTTAATGCACCCTGATTTTAGTAAAGTAACGGGGAAGGTCTTGCTTGGTGCTATGGGACAAGCTTTTTTTTCCTTGAGTTTGGGTATGGGCTGTCTTACTACCTATGCTTCCTATTTTCGCTCGGATACCAATCTGGCAAGAACAGCTTTGAGTGTCGCTAGCATCGATACCTTTGTGGCTATAATTTCCAGTTTGATAATCTTCCCAGCTGCTTTTTCAGTAGGGATTAAGCCAGATGCAGGTCCCTCGCTTATCTTTATTACATTGCCCAATGTGTTCCAACAAGCTTTTAGTAGCTTGCCTATCTTGGCTTATCTTTTTTCTGTTCTATTCTACTCCTTATTGGCTGTGGCTGCTTTGACCTCTACTATCTCCATGCATGAGGTTGTGACTGAATCTTTGCATACTCGATTAAAAATAACACGTCAGCGTGCAGCTATCTATGTAACCTCTTGTTGCATTATTCTAGGTATCGTTTGCTCGCTCTCTTTGGGTGTCTTGAAACACGTTACGTTATTTAATTTGGGCTTTTTTGATTTGTTCGATTTTTTCACAGCCAAAATAATGTTGCCATTGGGGGGTATGTTAATCTCTATCTTTGTGGGTTGGTATTTAGATCGCTCCATCTCTTACTCGGAGCTCTCCAACGATGGTAAATTGAAAATATATTTCTTCTCTACATATATTTTCATTCTAAAATATGTAGCACCTTTAGCTATCGCTGTTATCTTTTTCTCTGAATTGGGTTGGATTCATTTTTAATCTATGTGGAGGGGGTATTTTTACTACTCAAAAGGAGAACGCAGGGTGCTTCTGCTCTTGTTGTCCTTGCTTTTGCTAGTGGTAATTTTACATCTTTTTTCAGCTTATGGCGAGAGTCAGTCCGAGGGTCAGGGTGAAGCCCCTCATGAATCAGATGAAATATCTCTTTTCTTAGCTTCTGTTGGAGAAAAGAGAGCAGAGAAGGAGCAAGCCAAAGTTCATTTAAAATGGAAACAGAGAGAGATTACCCCTACTCGTTTTGATCCCAATTCAGTTGATTCTTTGCAATTGTATGAGATGGGGTTGCCTATTTGGCTGATAAGTCGAATTTTAAATTATCGGAAGGCGGGTGGAAAGTTTCCAACACCTGAGGCTTTTGGTCGTATCTATGGATTGTCTGAAACTCTTTTTGCAGAGCTCAAACCTTTTATTGAAATATCGGATTCTTTTCTGCCTTTCAAGCGGAAGGTTGCTCTTGGCGACTCTCTTGCTTTGGAAAAGGCAGCCGACTCATTGCGCTATTTTAAGTACCCGGAAGGTGTTTTAGTAGACTTGAATAGTGCTGACACAACTGAATTGAAGAAAATACCAGGAATTGGTTCGGCTATAGCTCGTATGGTGGTGGTTTACCGCGAGCGTTTGGGAGGATTTTACTCTGTCAGACAGTTGGAAGAGATAGCCTATCTATCAACCGATTTGTGGAAATGGTTTGTGGTAAAGGAGTTTCCTATTCCATTTTTAGATGTGAATGTTGCTAGTTTAGATAGGCTTCGTGCGCATCCTTATCTTAATTTTTATCAAGCCAAAGTGATTGTAGAGCATCGTAAGAAGCGGGGGAAAATAGAAAGTCTTTCTCAGCTATCTCTCTATGAGGAGTTTGCTGAGAAAGACTTTGATAGGTTGACTTATTATCTTAAATTTGATTAGTCGATATATCCAGCTGCTTTTCCAATGTGAACCGGGATGTCGATGTTATCCATTCTTCCTTGGAAGAGTTCAGCGCCTACGCCAATGGCATATATGGGAACGTATCCTGCGGAGTGTCCTTGGCTGCCCCAGCCTAGGTGGGCTATGTCACTCATTATGTCTCGTGCTTCAGATGCGATTAGTTCTGCTTTTTGGTATTCGCTTTGATGAACTTCTGTTGATTGTTCCTCAAAGGTTTGTGTGTAGATGTTTTTTAATCTATCTTCTTGCTCCTTGCTTAGTTCAATAGAGCCCCAAAAACCAAATGATTCTTTTAGAGCTTGCTTAACTGCCTCCCATGGAACGATTTCATTTTTGTGTTTTTTTCTGAGGGCAGCAATGTTTTTGGTAAATTCATTTTCGCTTGCTTTTTGGTGCTTTAGCGCTTTTAGATTTAGTGTATAAGGTCCTTTGCCTAATACCAATCCACCTGTTTCATGGTCAGCTGTGACCACAATTAATGTTTCGTCTGGGTGTTGTTGATAAAACTCGTAAGCTATTTTGATGGAGTTGTCAAAATCTATTATTTCGCGAATCGTAGTTGCTGCATCATTGGCATGGCATGCCCAATCTATTTTCCCTCCCTCTATCATTAAGAAAAATCCTTTTGATTTATCTTTTGATAGAAAGTTGATCCCTGCACGTGTGATATCTTCGAGTGATAAATCGCCCTTTTGACGGTCTATGGCATATGGTATGGCTGACTTATCTGTTGCACTTTCGGGTTGAAAAAGAATCATTTTTTTGCTCTTCTTTGCCTGTTTCTGATACTCTTTGTAGCTACGTGTGATGGTATATCCTGCCTCTTTTGACAATTCATAGAGGCTTCTGCTATCACCCGATTTTGATTTTTTGTTGGTAGGATCAAGAAAGTCCGATCCGGCGTAAAAATCGAAATTAGCTGTAATTAGGTCCAGCCCTATTGGATAATAATTCTTACGACTACCTTGGTGTGCATAGAAAGCAGCGGGTGTGGCATGGTCTATGCTTACACTTGTCCCGATCCCTACTCGACTCCCTTTTTGTTGTGCCCAAGTTGCTATGCTGCTAATGGGGGTTACTAAATCGGCTTCAACGGCTAGTGCGCCGTTTTTTGTTTTGACACCCGTTGCCAATGCTGTTCCAGCTGCTGACGAGTCAGTTATGCTATTAGCTGTTGAGTAAGTGGTAGCTGTAGACTCGTATGGGAACTGTGTAAAACAGAGAGGGTTAATGCCGATTTCTCCTTGTAGCTCAGCATCGTACATTTCGGTTGCCATAATTTGGTTGACTCCCATTCCATCTCCAATAAAGTAAAACACATATTTAGCTACCTGTCCCTGTACAAAGAGGGTAGAGAGTAGTATAAATGAAAAGATGAATGAAATTTTTCTCATGATAGTTTAGTTTAGTGAATTGTTTAAAAAGTAAGGCAAATATAGTGATAATTCATCTTTTTAAAGAGGTTTATTCTTAATAAATGGGTTTTGTTAGCTATTAATTTGCTCTTTTTATTTTAACTTATCGAGGGCCATTCAGGCGTTGAAAACGCTCTGTTGCCCTTTGTTCGTAGAGTAAAAGAATCACGTGGTTAAGTTGAATGATTTGGACTTGGTTCTCTGTTGGGGGTTATTTTCGGGCAATCTGATTCCTTTTTTTTAGGTCACCTGCCTCGTATGCCAATCGATTTGTAAAGTTATTATCTCAACAGGGGGAGACGAAGGTTTTATCTCGGTAGGAAGGCAAGTTTCTTTACTTATTCTGTGATTAAGAACAAGTTGTTTTCTCTTTGATCACAAGAATCGTCAATAGTAAATCGTAGCTTTTTATTCTTATCTGTTCTGAATATTAGAAAAGCGTTGGTGAAGTTTTGGTGAAGATTATTCTTGCTCTTTCTTCACCGTAACTAGCTAATTACCAGTGGTGGTGAAGGTTTGAACCTTTTTTTCTTTTTTGTTTTAGGTAGGGGAGAGTCTCTCTTTGCTTAAGTGCTAATATACTTTCTCCTTTTTAGGATTATCTAGATGGCTGCTGTAAGAAATAGTGGGTAGCAGGGAAGTGATATTTTCTATTGAATCCATCGCATTTTATTCACTAACAGTTGGAATGAGGTGCTACGTCGGTTTAAAATGGTTCATAGTGTGTTGTTTCTTATTTGAGATTTGGCGGAGCTAGTTGCATGTTTGATTTGTAATTTCATCAGATGAATGGTTGGCTTTTAATTCTAAGGCTAGATTAGTAAAGCAGCGCGGATTCTCCCTACAATTGTAGCAGTAGGTAGAAAATGTATTTTGAATAGAGTGCAAAATGCTTGTAACAAAAAGGTTACGTTGCAATCGTGTAATTGTTTTTTTTAGGTGTAAGTCATAAACTTTATAGCTTTTAATGTGCTAAAATCAAGAATAATATTTAATTTTGCACCCCATATATACATTTACAAGAACTATTATGAAGCTCGATTTACTCACAGCCATTTCTCCTATCGATGGTCGTTACCGTGGAAAAGCGGACGCTTTGGCTGATTATTTTTCAGAATTTGCACTGATTAAATACCGTGTACAAGTTGAAATAGAATATTTTATCACCTTGTGTGAACTTCCTTTGCCTCAGTTGAAGGATTTTGATAGAACGAGATTCGCCTCTTTGCGTGCCATCTATCAGAACTTTTCGTTAGCTGATGCAGAACGTGTTAAAGCGATTGAGGGAGTGACAAATCACGATGTGAAAGCCGTTGAGTATTTCATAAAAGAGGAGTTTGATAAATTGGGTGATTTGGAGGCTTGCAAAGAGTTTATCCATTTTGGTCTTACATCACAAGATATTAATAATACATCCGTTCCCTTGTCTATAAAAGATGCATTGAATGCAGTCTATTATCCATTGATAGAAGAGGTTATCGCGCAGCTAAAGAGTTATGCGACTGAATGGGAAACTATACCGATGTTGGCAAAAACACACGGGCAGCCTGCTTCTCCAACTCGTTTGGGTAAAGAGATTATGGTTTTTGCTTATCGCTTGCAGCAACAGTTAGCACAGCTTAAAGCATCTCCTATAACAGCGAAATTTGGTGGAGCTACTGGTAACTATAATGCACACCATGTAGCCTATCCACAATTGGATTGGAGTGCATTTGGTAACCGATTTGTAGCTGAGAAGCTAGGTTTGGAGCGTGAAGTTTATACGACACAAATTGCCAACTACGATAATTTGGGATCGTTGTTTGATGCTATGAAGCGTATCAATACCATATTGATTGATATGAATCGTGACTTCTGGCAATACATCTCTATGGACTATTTCAAACAAAAAATAAAAGCAGGTGAAGTTGGTTCTAGCGCTATGCCACATAAGGTGAATCCGATCGACTTTGAAAATGCGGAAGGAAATCTAGGTATAGCAAACTCTATATTTGAACATCTTTCAGCTAAATTGCCTATTTCGCGTTTGCAACGTGATTTAACAGATTCGACTGTGCTTCGCAATGTCGGTGTCCCTTTTGGTCATACCGTGATTGCTATGCAAAGTGCTTTGAAAGGTTTACGCAAGTTGTTGCTAAATGAATCGGCTATCTCTGCTGATTTAGATAACTGTTGGAGCGTAGTGGCAGAGGCTATACAAACAATTCTTCGCCGTGAGGCTTATCCAAATCCTTATGAAGCTTTGAAAGCATTGACTCGTACAAACGAGGGAATAAATGAAGCATCTATCAAGGCGTTTATTGAAGAGTTGGATGTCTGCGAAGATGTTAAAAAAGAGTTGAAAGCGATAACACCGCACAACTATACTGGGATTTAATTGTTCTATTAGGTAGAGTATTTAAAAAAAGCCCGAGAGGGCGATATTATATAAATTAATTAAAGAAAGAAAATGAGTACAGAAAAAGAAAACAGACCCGAAGGTTCTGTTAAGGAAGAAAATCAAAATGTAAGCCGTGAGGGTGGTTACAAATCTTATAATCAAGAGACTCCGTATAATAGATACAATAATGATGGCGAACAGCGTCCATATCGTCCTCGTACTAATTACAACAACGAAGGGGGCGGTGATCGTCCTTACCGTCCTTACAACAATGATCGTCCTAGATATAACGGCGGCGATCGTCCAGCTTACAACAACGGTGAGCGCCCAGCGTACAACCGATACAATAGTGATGAGCGTCCTGCTCGTCCTCGTTTTACTCCTAATGGAGAAGCGGGTGGCGATTCACAACGCTCTTACCGCCCTCGTTATGAAGGTGGAGACCGTCCTCAAAACGGTGGTTATGGCCGTGAAGGTGGCTTTAATCGCGAGGGTGGTGCTCAACGTCCCTATCAACCACGTCCTCAGGGAGGTGGATATAACAGAGAGGGTGGTTACAACCGTGGTGGTGATCGTCCTGCTTATAACAACGGTGATCGTCCAATGCCAAACCGCTCTTATGGCGATCGTCCTGCCTATAACCAAAATCGCTACAACAACGAAGCGGGTGGCGAACAACGTTCTTATCGCCCACGCTACAACGAGGGTGGGTATAATCGCGATGGTGGTGCTCGTCCCTATCGTCCTCGTTACGAAGATAACCGTAGCTATGACCGTACAGTTCGTCCACGTAGTGCTGATTACGATCCCAATGCTAAGTATAGCTTAAAGAAACGAATAGAATATAAGGATTTATTGACTGATCCGAATGAACCTATTCGTTTGAATAAATATTTGGCAAATGCGGGTGTTTGTTCGCGTCGTGAGGCGGATGAATTTATTACTTCAGGTGCTGTAATGGTGAATGGTGAAGTAGTCGTAGAATTGGGAACTAAGGTTCAACGCACGGATGAGGTGAAATTCCATGATGATGTAGTGAGCATCGAACGTAAAGTATATGTATTGCTTAACAAACCCAAAGATTGCGTAACGACTTCAGATGATCCTCAAGAGCGTAGAACGGTAATGGATTTTGTAAAAAATGCTTGTGCAGAGCGTATCTATCCAGTAGGACGTTTGGACCGTAATACAACGGGTGTTCTATTGCTTACAAATGATGGGGATTTGGCGTCAAAACTTACGCACCCTAAATTTTTGAAGAAGAAAGTTTATCATGTTTTTTGCGATAAAAATGTGACTAAAGCTGACTTGGAGCAGATTGCAACGGGTATTACTTTGGATGATGGCGAGATAAAAGCGGATGAAGTAAGTTATGCTTCAGATGTAGATAGATCACAAGTCGGAATTGAGATTCACTCAGGAAAGAACCGTATTGTTCGTCGTATATTCGAATCTTTAGGTTATCGCGTAATGAAGCTAGACCGTGTCTACTTTGCGGGACTGACAAAAAAGAACTTACGTCGTGGAGATTGGAGACACTTAACAGAACAAGAGGTGAATGTGCTTCGTATGGGTTCTTTTGAATAGTCGAAAAGATATAAATTATACATTATAATGGTAATGTACGAGAAAAGAGCGTAGTAGCTTCCTTTTGTAAAATCATTGTATGCAACTCTTGCATGCAATGATTTTATAGGTTATGCCCACGTTGTTATTTTGTTTGTTACATAAATAGATTAATAAGACAATGGAGAAAATTAGTAGAACGAAAATTGTAGACCTTCTACAGCGCAAAGACTTTGGTGCTATGGTCAATGTGAAAGGATGGGTACGTACCCGCCGTGGTAGCAAACAGGTGAACTTTGTAGCCTTGAATGATGGTTCTACAATAAATAATGTACAGATTGTTGTTAACTTAGAGGGGTTTGACGAAGAGATGCTTAAGCTCATAACTACAGGTGCTTGCTTAAGTGTAAATGGAGAGTTGACCGAATCAATCGGTTCGGGACAAGCTGCCGAAATTCAAGCACGTGAAATAGAGGTGCTAGGTACTTGTGATAATAGCTACCCTTTGCAAAAGAAAGGGCACTCTATGGAGTTCTTGCGTGAAATAGCGCACTTGCGTCCGCGTACCAATACTTTTGGGGCTGTTTTTCGCATTCGTCACAACATGGCAATGGCTATTCATAACTTCTTTCACGAACGTGGGTTTTTCTATTTTCATACACCCATTATTACGGGTTCAGATTGCGAAGGTGCTGGTCAAATGTTCCAAGTGACTACTATGAATTTGTATGATTTAAAGAAAGATGAAGCAGGTTCTATCAATTATGAAAATGATTTCTTTGGCAAACCAACGAGCTTGACTGTTTCGGGACAGTTGGAGGGGGAATTGGCAGCTACAGCAATGGGCTCTATTTACACCTTTGGTCCTACTTTCCGTGCTGAGAATTCAAATACGCCTCGTCACTTGGCTGAATTTTGGATGATTGAGCCTGAAGTTGCTTTCAATGATATTATTGATAATATGGACTTGGCTGAAGAGTTTATCAAATATTGTGTGAAATGGGCTTTGGATAATTGTCGTGATGATGTGAAGTTCTTGAATGATATGTTTGACAAGGGTTTGATTGAACGTTTGGAAGGTGTGTTGAAAGAGGATTTCGTGCGTTTGCCATATACAGAGGGGGTTGCTATTCTTGAGGCGGCTGTTGCAGGTGGTCATAAGTTTGAGTTTCCTGTATATTGGGGTGCTGACTTGGCTTCTGAGCACGAGCGCTTCTTGGTTGAAGAGCACTTTAAACGTCCTGTTATTTTGACTGATTATCCGAAAGAGATTAAGGCTTTCTATATGAAACAAAATGAGGATGGCAAAACCGTGCGAGCTATGGATGTCTTGTTCCCTAAAATTGGTGAGATTATCGGTGGATCGGAGCGTGAAGCGGATTACGATAAATTGCTAACTCGTATTGAAGAGATGGAGATTCCTGCCAAAGATATGTGGTGGTATTTAGATACTCGTAAGTTTGGAACTTGTCCACACGCTGGTTTTGGATTGGGCTTTGAGCGTCTGTTGCTCTTCGTAACAGGTATGTCGAATATTAGAGACGTGGTTCCATTCCCTCGTACGCCTCGCAACGCTGAGTTTTAAATCAGCTTACTTTTTACAAAAGAGCCTATTCTATGGAATAGGCTCTTTTGCTGTGGGTATGTGTTGTCTATGATACCTAATAGGGCGTTGTAAATTTACTAACGGGAAGTGTAGTTTTCAATCACTAACTTCTTTATAGAGCGGAGTCTATTCATGCCGAAAACATCTCTTCTTCTTTTCTGTAACTCGGCTCGTGGGGTTTGAGTTCTTGAGTCGAAAGAGTCCTTTTTAAGTGCTTTCTGCTCTTTATACAAGCTATGAATCAGTTGCTTTACTTCCAAAAAAAGGTTGGATTTGTTTGTTAGTTCATAGAAAAGACGTACCTTTGCGAGCCGATTATTATCAAGAGATTGATAAAATATTAATTCTTAGTGCTTTAATGGCTCTTTGTCCGAGAGTTGTTGAAGTTGTTGAGAATAATTGTTTTTTAGTAGTTAACATTTAAAAAGATTTAAGAGTGGATACTTTAAGTTACAAGACCATTTCTGCAAACAAAGTAACTGCGACTAAAGAATGGGTCGTAGTTGATGCTACCGATCAGGTTGTAGGCCGTCTCGGTGCGAAAGTTGCGAAACTGTTGAGAGGAAAGTACAAACCGAACTTTACTCCTCACGTAGATTGTGGTGATAATGTGATCATTATCAATGCAGACAAAGTTAGATTTACCGGAAACAAGATGACTGATAAAGTGTACTTGAGCTATACAGGCTATCCTGGTGGACAAAGAGAAATAACTCCTGAGCGTTTGCTTGCAAAACCAAACGGCGAAGAGAGATTAATGAAAAAAGTGATAAAGGGTATGCTTCCTAAGAACCGTCTAGGAGCTAAAATTTTGGGTAACTTGTATGTGTACGCTGGTAGCGAGCACAAGCACGAAGCACAATGTCCTAAGTCAATTGATATTAACATACTTAAATAATAGATATGGAAGTAGTAAATGCATTAGGTAGACGTAAGCGTGCTATCGCGCGTATTTTCGTAAGCGAAGGTACTGGAAAGATTACTATTAATAAGAGAGACCTTACAGAGTACTTTCCATCAACTATTCTTCAGTACGTTGTGAAACAACCTTTGAACAAATTAGAGGTTGCTGAAAAATACGATATCAAAGTAAATTTGAATGGTGGTGGTTTTACAGGTCAATCACAAGCTTTGCGTCTAGCTATCGCTCGTGCTTTGGTTAAAATCAATGCTGAAGACAAGAAAGCTCTTCGTGCTGAAGGCTTTATGACTCGTGACTCTCGTTCTGTTGAGCGTAAGAAACCAGGTCGTCCAAAAGCACGTCGTAGATTCCAGTTCAGTAAACGTTAATATCCGGTTTTACTTAGAGCTGGTTAAGAGGCGTTTAGTATCTAAACCAACGGGACTCTACCCGGTAGCAGACTACCCGCTGGTTGGTTGAGAAAAACAAAAAAGAAAGTAAACGATTTAAAGAATAACAAGATGTCAAGAACTAGTTTTGATACATTATTGGAAGCCGGATGCCACTTCGGACACCTTAAGAGAAAGTGGAATCCAGCAATGGCTCCTTATATTTTCATGGAACGCAATGGTATTCATATCATTGACCTTCATAAAACAGTAGCTAAGGTAGAAGATGCTGCCGAAGCGCTAAAACAAATTGCAAAAGCAGGAAAGAAAATCCTATTTGTTGCTACTAAGAAACAAGCTAAAGAGGTTGTAGCTGAGAAGGCTGCAGCTGTAAATATGCCTTACGTTATTGAGCGCTGGCCAGGTGGTATGCTTACCAACTTCCCAACAATCCGTAAAGCTGTTAAGAAGATGTCTACTATCGACAAGTTGACTCTCGATGGTACCTATTCTAACCTTTCTAAGAGAGAGGTGTTGCAAATTTCTCGTCAACGTGCAAAGTTGGAGAAGAACTTGGGTTCAATCGCTGATTTGACTCGTCTTCCTTCTGCACTTTTCGTAATTGACGTAATGAAAGAGCACATCGCAGTACGCGAAGCAAACCGTCTAGGTATACCTGTATTTGCTATCGTTGATACAAACTCTGATCCTTCAAATATTGATTTCGTAATCCCAGCAAATGATGATGCTACAAAATCTGTAGATGTAATCTTGGCTGCTTGTTGCGCTGCAATGGCAGAAGGTTTGGAAGAAAGAAAAGCTGAGAAAGTAGACATGGAAGCTGCTGGCGAAAACAAAGCTGGTGGTAGAAAAAGAACTACAAAAGCTCGCACTGAAGAAGGCGCAGAAGTTGCTCCTGTTGCTGAAGGCGAAGAGGCTTAATATACCTTTAAGAGTTGAGAGTGGATATTTGAGAGTGATCGGCAACTCTCAAATCTCTAGCCTCAGCTCTTAACTATTTTATAACGACATTTCTAACATTAAAATATAAAGAATACTATGGCTGTAACTATGGCTGATATCACCAAACTTCGCAAATTGAGCGGAGCTGGTATGATGGACTGTAAAAATGCTTTGACAGAAGCGGAAGGCGATATTGACAAAGCAATGGAGATTATCCGTAAAAGAGGACAAGCTTTGGCTGCAAAACGTTCTGATCGTGATGCTTCTGAAGGTTGTGTGTTGGTTAAAGCAGAAGGAAAATTTGCTGCTATTCTTGCTTTGAAATGCGAAACAGACTTCGTAGCTCAAGGTGCTGATTTTGTTGCTTTGGCTCAATCTGTACTTGATTTGGCGATTGCAAACAAATGCCAAACTCTTGAAGAAATCCTTGCTCTTCCTATGGGTAGTGGCACTGTACAAGAGGCTGTTACTGATCGTAGCGGTATCTCTGGTGAGAAAATGGAATTAGATGGTTATTCTGTAGTAGAGGGTGAAGTAGCTATCTACAATCACCAAAACAAGAGCCAACTTTGTACAATGGCTGCATTCAACAAGCCTTGCGATGCTACTGTAGCTAAAAACATTGTTATGCAAATTGCTGCAATGAGCCCATTAGCTATTGACGAAGCTGGTATAACTGAAGAAGTTAAACAAGCTGAGATTCAAGTAGCAATTGACAAAACAAAAGCTGAGCAAGTACAAAAAGCGGTTGAAGCTGCTTTGAAGAAAGCTGGTTTTAACCTCTATATTGCTGAAAATGAAGAGCACCTTAATGAAGGTATCATGAAAGGTAGCATCACTGAAGCACAAGCTGAAGAGATTCGTCAATTGAAAGCGACTGTTGCTGCTGAAAAGTCTGCAAACATTCCTGAAGCGATGGTTCAAAAGATTGCTGAAGGTCGTATGAGCAAATTCTACAAAGAAGTTTGTTTGTTGAAGCAAGAGTACATCATGGATGGTAAAAAAACAGTTGAGCAAGTATTGAAAGAAGTAGATGCTGACTTGACAGTTACTGCATTCAAACGTTTTACTTTGCGTGCTGAGTAAAATCGTATTTTAAATAGTTAAAAGCCCCATTCTTCAATGAAGAATGGGGCTTTTTGTATCTCTACTTCGTTTGTGAATATCCTTCTTGCTTAAGAAGCTCAATGACTCGCTGTTTTAATTCGCCTTGTATAATGATTTCTCCCTCTTTGGCAGAACCACCTACACCGCATTTGGTTTTTAGCATTTTACCTAACTCTTTAAGCTCTTCTTCGTTTCCTATAAACCCTGAAACGAGTGTAGCTGTTTTTCCACCTCTTCCTTTTTTTTCTATACTAACACGCAGTTTTTGCTGTTTTTTGTTGAGAGTCTCACTCTCCTCCTCGTCCGAATAGTTGTAATTGAAATCGGGGTTGGTGGAGTATACTACATTCAGCCGCTCTTTCCAGTCATTCTTCTTCATATATTACGTTACTTTTGTATATAAAACTTATTGCAATTGGTCTATTTTTAATTGTTGTTGCGTAATTTGGGTTGTAATAAAGCAAAGATATCATAATTTTATGTATATTTGCACTCTTATTTTGTAAAACCTTATGTCTTTATTGTTTTTTGTCCAATAGTGTAATAGAGACACCTATAGGCAATCTCTTTTTTTTACTAAAACAAGTGAAGCTGATTGTGTAATTAGCTGATTTGTGGTTTGCATGTAAATGCTCTTGTGGTGTTAAGTAATATTGATTAGTAAAAAGAAGGGGGAACTGTCTTCGCATAGGGATAGTGAGTTTAATTGTAGCCACACTACGGATAAAATGATTCACTTTGAAACACCAATAAACTATTTTAGAAACTGAAATTCTACCTCTATGGTACTAGTCAGTTCTGCAAGTAAGTCTGGCGACAACTTCTCGGGCAGTGCATCAAGTATTATATGGATAGGCGATTTAAATTTATTTATGAGTAAAACAATGAGAACTTTCGTGTTTTTTCTTTTTACGTTATGCTATCTATCTGCATCAGCAGGGGGATTTATACGTAAAATAGAGCACAGTACCTTTGTGCCTAAAGGGCAGTGGATTGCGGGTAGCACCTTCTCTTATTCGGCATCTTCGGATAATAACTACAAATTTTTGGTGATTGAGGGGATCAATACCGAAGGGTATGCCTTCAAAGTGAGTCCGATGATAGCTTATTCTTTTAAAGATAATCTAGCGGCAGGTGGGCGTTTCTTTTATAAACGAAGCCTAACTGATATCACATCGATGAATATTAAATTCAATGAAGATAGTAGCTTTGACTTGAATGATGTCTACTCATTAAATCACTCTTATGGGGCAACAGCGCTACTACGTAACTATATCAATATAGGAACAAGCCGTAGATTTGCCCTTTATAATGAATTTCAACTCTCCGTTGAGAGAGGGCAGGCTAAGATGGTAAGGGGTTCAGGAGAGAAACTCACTGGAACTTACGAGACGCGTACTTCAATTGGTTTGGGGCTTTCACCTGGTTTGGTTGCTTTTATCAACAATTTCATGGCAGTAGAGGTGGGTATAGGTGTGTTGGGTTTCAGTATAGACAAAGTTCGTCAGGTAACCGATCAAATTCACATGGCAGAGAGTTCTTTAACTGTGGCTAATTTTAAAATCAATGTCTTTTCCATCAGTTTTGGAATGGCTTTTTATTTGTAATTTTTATGAATGTAATAAAGAAAATCGTTTTTTCTCTTTTGTTTATAGTGCAATGTGCGGGAGCTTTTTCCCAAAATGAGGGACTTGTCAAATTGTTTTCAAATCAGTCAGCACCAGATTATAGACGAGTAGAGGTGGTTGATAGCATTAACGAGGTAATCTATGAAGTCATTGAATCGCTGTCAAATCACTCAACACCAGATTATAAACGAGTAGAGGTGGCTGATACCATTTACAAGGTAATCTATGACACTGTCTATATTTCAGTCAATCAACCTAGTGTGATAGATAGTTCTGACCTTATAAAAACTCCGATTGTAGGTCGATTTGATAGAAGCATTCTTAATTATCGTTTTTTGCCTAAAGGTAAATGGCTATTTGGGATGACTGCCTCTTATATTAATTACGAGAGTGAAGATATAAGTGCCTTTTCTATTATAGGCAACTTGGACACAAATGCAAAAAGTTATGGTTTTAATCCTTTTGTCGGATATGTTTACAAAGACAATCAGTTTTTGGGAGCTAAGCTTGGTTACGAGCAGTTGTTGGTGAGTTTAGAACATTTAGATATAAACATCATGGAGGATTTAGATTTCTCCTTAAATGATTTTTATTACAGTGAAAATTTATACAGTATGGCATTGGTTCACCGCTCTTATGTAGGGATAGACACTAGAAAACGCTTTGGTTTCTTTAGTGAAACGACTCTCTCTTATAAAACGGGATTCTCTACATTAAAAAGAGGAGAAAATGAACTTAGGCAAACTACACGGACAAATATAAATGAGTTTAGGTTACAAATGAGTCCAGGCCTTGCGATTTATATTATGCAAAATGTTTCTGCGGAACTTTCTTTAGGCATTATTGGTATGAAATTCCGTTCAGAAAAACAGCGAAACGAGGATGGAACTGTTGAAGGATCACACCGAACCAGTGGTGCCGATTTTAAAATTAGTCTACTAAATATTAACTTTGGAATAACTCTATGTTTATGATAAGAATCGTAAAAAGAATCGTTTTACTTAGCATTTTATTTTCTCTTTTCGTGCTAAGTAGTTGTATTAAGAATGATATACCGTATCCAATCGTTCGACTTCAAATTTTGCAATTCGAGGTAGAGGGACAGTTGGGAAGTTCGGTGATAAATACAAATGATAGAACAGTGACTCTCTCTCTCTCTGAAGAGGTTGATATTCAAAAGGTGCCGTTGAAAAAAATATCGGTAACTGAGGGGGCACAGTCAACGCTTACACCACTAGATACCATTGACTTGTCTGTCCCCTATTTGGCAAGCCTCTCTCTCTATCAAACTTATAATTGGATGATTATAGCAGTACAAGAGATTGCGCGTTTCTTTGTGGTTGAAGATGAAATTGGTGTTTCTCTATTTGATGTGGCCTCTCATACTGTCACTGTTCATGTAGGGAAGAATCATGATTTAGAGCATATTCAAATTACTAGAATGAAGCTAGGTCCTGAAGGGGCTACATATTCGCGTACCATGGAGCAATTAAGTGGTTCTTTTAAAGATGGTAGTAAAACCGTAGATGTTACCTATCATGGTCGGACGGAGACTTGGACAATTTCTGTGATTCAAGTAGAAAAAGAGGTGTTTACTGAACCAGCCGATGCTTGGACAAAGGTGGCTTGGTTGAAGGGATTGGGAAAGAAAAATCTTCCAAAGTCCTTTGAATATCGTGAGTCAGGTGATCTAAAATGGCAGAAAGTAACTACAGAAATAATTGACAAGGATGGATCTTTTTCAACTCGTTTGTCTGGACTTAAACCTCTCACAACTTATGAATATCGTGCTCAGTCGGGTGAAAATTATGGTGAAATAGTCTCTTTTAAAACGGCTACTGCTACTCCCATAACCGATGGAGGATTTGATTATTGGCATGAAGGTCGGTATGGTTTAAAAAAAGTATGGAATCCTTGGAAAGAGGGGTCCAACTCATTTTGGGATACAGGGAACCAAGGTGCAGCTACGTTAGGCAAAATTCTAACGAGTCCTATAGAGGATCCTTGTGAGGTTAACCCTACAGGAAAGGCTGCTAAGCTAGAGTCTGATTTTATAGGTGTTTGGGGTATTGGTAAATTTGCACCGGGTAATCTATTTGTAGGTGAATATCTCAGAACTGTCGGTACGGATGGGGTGGTTAATTTTGGTCGTCCTTACAGCTCTTTTCCTACTAAGGCAACCATTTATTACAAATACACTCCCCAACCCATAAACTATGTAGCTGACGAATTGAAGGGAATTGTGCATGAGAATAATCCGGATACTTGTCAAATCTTTGTGGCATTGGGTGATTGGGATAATCCTGTAGAGATACGTACTGCGAAAGACGATCGTAAACTTTTTGACCCGAAAGATCCCAATATTATTGCTTATGCCTCTTTTCAGAGTGGTGACCCTATGCCGGCTTATCAGAAGCTTGAGTTGGAATTGAAATACCGTTCTACTAACCGTACACCTAAGTTTTTGGTCATGGTTTGTACAGCTAGTAAGTATGGAGATTATTTTACGGGTGGCAGCCGTAGTTTGCTAATCGTAGATGAGTTGAGTGTTACTTTTGATTGACATTTTTATCTCTAATCATTCATTCTTGATAGGAAAAATGTACATTTGCAATTAAGCAAATAAAGTGGCCCATTTAAAAAAGGATAAGATGATGCATAAACAGGGCGAGAAGGTACCTGAACCCACCTTAAGGAGGTTACCGTGGTACTTGTCGAATGTAAAGCTCATGAAAGAGCGGGGGGAGAGCTATGTCTCTTCTACCCAAATATCCAAGCAAATAAATATTGACTCTTCGCAAATAGCTAAAGACCTTTCTTATGTAAATATTTCAGGTCGAACG
Source organism: Phocaeicola sp. (assembly GCA_051658485.1). Lineage (GTDB taxonomy): Bacteria > Bacteroidota > Bacteroidia > Bacteroidales > Bacteroidaceae > Phocaeicola. The sequence continues at coordinate 15,502 of JBOFMR010000171.1, read as the reverse complement.
CGGGTGGGGTATGAAATAGATGCTCTCATTGAAGTTCTTGAGCGCTTCTTGGGATTTACAGAGAGTCACAAAGCTTTCTTATTTGGGGTAGGTAGTTTGGGGGGAGCTTTGTTGAGTGACTCGGGGCTACACCATTTTGGGCTAAAAATAGTAGGAGCATTTGATGTGAATCCTGACCTGATAGGGACTGAAATAAATGGAATTCCTATCTTTCATTCGGATGAATTTCAAGAGAAGATGAAAGAGTATGATGTGCAAATAGGTATATTAACTGTTCCTATTAACATTGCTCAGGAGGTGACGAATCAGATGACTGCTGGTGGTATAAAGGCGGTTTGGAATTTTACCCCTTTCCGTATCAGAGTACCTGAGGATATTGTTGTTCAAAACACGTCACTTTATGCGCATTTAGCTGTTATGTTTAATCGTTTAGTAGCAGATCAAGAGTAGTATATGAAAATATTTGCAATAGGAATGAATTATGTGGCACATTGCAAAGAGCTGCATGAGAATGAAAAGATACCCACTGCACCTGTGGTTTTCATGAAACCCGATTCAGCTCTTCTAAAAGAGAGCAAGCCCTTCTTTATTCCCGATTTTTCGGAACAGATCGAGTATGAAACGGAGTTAGTTGTGCGCATTAGCCGATTAGGTAAGCATATCTCTCCCCGTTTTGCTCACCGCTACTACGATGCAGTGACCGTTGGGATTGACTTTACGGCTCGTGATTTGCAGAAAAAGTTACGAGAAGCAGGTCAACCTTGGGAGATTTGTAAAGGATTTGATGGGTCGGCGGTAATAGGTGATTTTGTTCCTGTTGAAAAACTTGCCTCGGTAGACGATTTGCACTTTCATCTCAATATTGATGGAGTGTGTGTGCAAAGAGGATACACAGCCGATATGATCTTTAAAATAGACCAACTCATCGCTTACATTAGCCAATTCTATACGTTGAAGATTGGTGATTTGCTTTATACAGGAACTCCCGTTGGTGTAGGTCCAGTAAAGGTAGGTAACCACTTGGAGGGCTATTTAGGCGAAGAGAAGCTTCTTGATTTTTACGTGCGATGAAGATACGAGTAGGATTTGGATACGATGTGCACCAACTGGTAGAGGGGCGTGAACTTTGGCTAGGAGGTGTTTTGTTGGAACATACGCATGGGTTGCTGGGTCATTCGGATGCCGATGTATTGATTCATGCCATTTGTGATGCACTGCTTGGTGCTGCTAACTTGCGTGATATTGGTTTCCATTTTCCCGACACAGCTGGCGTATATAAAAACATAGATAGTAAAATCTTGTTGGCACGAACCGTAGCGTTGCTTCATGAAAAGGGCTATTCGATAGGTAATGTCGATGCGACAATCTGCGCCGAACGTCCTAAGATTAATCCACACATACCTAGTATGCAAGCTGTTTTGGCTCGTATTATGGCGGTAGAGGTGGATGAAATATCCATAAAGGCCACTACTACTGAAAAACTAGGATTTGTAGGTCTGCAAGAGGGTATGGCTGCTTATGCGACTGTCCTTATCGAAAAGATAGGATAGAGTTGATTCACCCTTTTCTCCTCTTTCCCTTTTTTGAAAAGCTCCTCTCTTATCCATTTGAGAGGATGAATGGATGAAATTCTCTCTTTAAATGGATGTGAGACCTAGGAACCACTCTTGCAAACAGCCATTGTTTGAATTAATTGTAGAGTGCCGAAAGAACCAATCCTGTACTTAATAGTACTCCCCATATCAGCATATTGCGTGAAGTTTCACCCAATATGCTGTTTAATTTTTTACCCGTTCCTATCTTTTCCATCTTTCGCCACGTGAAGTAGTGCAAAAGAAGATAGAACTGCGGCAATAAAGCTGCCCAGAAAAGTCCCTCTGTGATTAGTGAGAGGCAGATTAGACTTGCGCCGATTCCTAGGAAGAGGTAGAGTAGACTGCCTGTTTTGGCACCCCATCTTACTACAACGGTGCGCTTCCCACTAGCAGCATCCTCTTTTCGATCTCGATAGTTATTAACCATTAGCAGGGTGTTAATAACCCAGCCGCAAGCCAGTGCGACAAGAGTAACTCTCCAACTCCAATTGTGACACATCACGTAGTAGGTACCTCCAACCGGCACTATTCCGAAAAAGATCCAGACCAATAGGTCGCCCCAACCGTGATAGGCAAGGGGGTAGGGTCCTGCTGTATAAAGGAAGGCAAAGATGACACAGAGTATTCCAAGAGGTATCAACTCCAATCCTCCGTAGAAAAGTAAACCAAGCCCGATTGCACAAGCAAACATTGTAGTTGCTGCTATGGCTCTTTTCATCGCCTCTATGCTGATCCACCCTTGTGAACAAGCACGCTCAGGTCCCAATCTGTCAGAGCGATCGGCCCCTTTTAGGTAATCAAAGAGGTCATTAATTAAATTGGCATCTATCTGCATAGTAGCTGCAAATAGGAAACATAACAGCGTGGGTATTAACTGGAATTGAGCTTGTGACATGGCTAGAGCAGCACCTAGTAGTACGGGAGTTGCAGCACCTGTTAAGGTTTTAGGGCGAGTTGCTAGTAGCCAGGCTTCTATGGAATTGGGTTTCATTGGTCCTTTGTTTCTTATATATTTTAGCAAAGTTCGTAAAATGTATAGAATTTACAACGAAGCAGGGTGTAAAAATGAGATATTTTTACACCCTGCTTTGATTTCGTTGCTGCTTTTGTTCACCAATGATTACTCTTGATTTAAGAGTTTAAACGTGAGGCTTTAGTTATAGAGGATACTCTTCAAAGGCATAGAGCACAGTTGAAAGATATCTCTCTCCTGTATCAGGCAGGATTACGACAATGCGTTTTCCCTTGTTTGCAGGTTCTACTGCCAGCTTAATGGCTGCGCTTAGGGCTGCTCCCGAGGAGATACCGACTAGTAATCCCTCTCTTTTGGCTACCTCTCTTGCCGTTTGAATTGCGTCATCATTCTTTATGGTGAGAATGGTGTCAACCACCTCTTTGTCAAATATTTTAGGAACGAATCCAGCACCTATACCTTGAATCTTATGTGCTCCTACTCTTCCTTCTGATAGTACAGGTGAGTCAGCAGGTTCAACTGCTACAACTTGAATGTTTGGGTTGTACTCTTTCAAACGTTTCCCAATTCCGCTAATGGTTCCTCCTGTTCCCACACCTCCTACTACTATATCTACATTTCCATCACTATCTCTCCAAATCTCTTCGGCAGTGGTATGGTAATGGATGCGTGGATTGGATTCATTTTCAAATTGGTTTAGAATGACCGAGCCCTCAATCTCTTGATTTAGTTGGTATGCTTTCTCGATAGCACCCTTCATTCCTTCGGCACCAGGTGTGAGAACAACCTGCGCACCTAGTGCTTTAACTAACATTCTGCGCTCTACACTCATCGTATCGGGCATGGTTAGAATTAATTGATATCCCTTGCACGCTGCTACGAAGGCAAGTCCAATGCCTGTATTCCCACTAGTAGGTTCAATTATGACTCCCCCTTTTTTGAGGTTTCCTTTCTCTTCGGCATCCGTTATCATAGCATATGCAATCCGGTCTTTTACGCTGCCTGTTGGATTAAAAAATTCTAGTTTTGCTATGATTTGTGCCTCTGTAGCATAAGCTTTTTCGGTGGCGGTTAACTCCAATAGAGGGGTGTTACCAATGAGTTCTGTTAGGTTCTTTGCAATTTTTTTCATGGGGATTGAATTTTTATGTAAAAATAGCGCTCTTTTATGGAGTATGAAATCGCATAATTGTGGTATTTTTGACCAATGAACTCTTTCCTATGAATCCTATTTACTTACTTGCTGATAATCAAGAGATCACCCGATTGGGCCTTAAACAACTCTTGGGAGATGTAGCAACTGTGGTGGTAACGGATGCCCATTCTTTGGGTGTTCAGTTGGAGATTTATCCCCATGCTGTTGTTATTTTGGATTATGCCTTGTTTAATTTTGAATCCTTCTCGCAGATGCTTTGTTTAAAAAAGAGTCTGCCCAAATCTTCTTGGATCCTATTCTCGGAGGAGTTGAACCGTACGCTGATTCGTGAGGTGCTATTAAAGGATGAAACGATCAGTATTGTATCCAAGTCCGACTCAGTTGAACAGATAACTGAGGCTATTCATCGAGCTACTCACTCTCAGGTTTATCTCTGTCCGTTGGCAGCAGAGATTTCTCAAAGCAACCTCTCCAGTACTTCGATAAAGGAGCTGTTAACTCCCTCTGAGAAGAGAGTCCTTCAGCAGATTTCTACAGGAAAGAGTACCAAGGAGATAGCCAATGTGATGCATATTAGCTTTCATACAGTTAATACACATCGCAAAAACATATTTCGTAAAATAGAGGTTTCGAATATTCAAGAGGCTATACGATATGCTGTGCGCAGTGGTCTTGTTGATTATACCGATTATACCATTTAAGATAGAATAGAAAACGAATTGATTAAAGAGGTTATGGGGAAATATAATTTTGATAAAGTTATTGATAGAGTTGGAACAGATTCGGTAAAGGTCGATGGTATTCAAGAACATTACGGGAGTAGCCATCTCATCCCACTTTGGGTAGCTGACATGGATTTTGAAACTCCTTCCTTTATTATTGATGCGCTAAAGAAGCGATTGGAACATCCTGTTTTGGGATATACTTCAGAGCCTGAAGCCTATTGGCCTACTGTGATGGAGTGGATAGCTACCCACCACCAATGGGAAGTGAAGAGGGAGTGGATGAGCTATGTTCCAGGTATTGTAAAGGGAATTGGTTTTGCTGTTAACGTCTTTGTGAAGCCCGATGAGAAAGTCATTATTCAACCTCCTGTATATCATCCATTTCGATTAACACCACTCCACAACAAACGAGAGGTGGTTTACAATCCTTTGAAAGAGAATTCCGATGGAAGCTATTCAATGGATTTTGAGAACTTGGCTCAAGTGGTTGATGAAAAGTGTCGTTTGCTTATACTCTCTAACCCACACAACCCCGCAGGCGTTGTATGGGAGAAAGAAACGCTTTTAAAATTGGCTGAATTTTGTTACGAGCACTCTATTTTAGTAGTGGCAGATGAGATTCATTGTGATATGGCACTTTGGGGGAATAAATTCACCCCTTTTGCTACTGTTTCAGATGAGGCGGCAGCTTGCAGTATCACCTTTGGGGCACCTTCGAAAACATTTAATATGGCAGGTGTGGTGAGTTCTTATGCCATTATACCCAATCAACAAATACGGGAGCAGCTTTATAGCTGGATGCGTGCCAATGAATTGAATGAGCCCACGCTTTTTGCTCCTATTGCTACCATTGCTGCCTTTAGTCAGGGCGAGGAGTGGAGAAAGGAGATGTTACGCTATATAGAGGGTAATATTGAGTTTGTTATCGATTATTGCACCAGCTACCTTCCGAAAATAAAACCTTTGCGCCCTCAAGCTTCTTTCCTCGTATGGATGGATTGTCGTGAATTGGGACTTTCTCAGCAAGAGTTGTTGTTGCTCTTTCAAGAAAAAGCGGGATTGGCGCTTAACGATGGTGCCATGTTTGGCGAAGAGGGAGTTGGTTTTATGCGATTGAATGTGGGCTCTCCTCGTTCGGTATTGGAAAAAGCATTGGTGCAACTTCGTGCGGCAATAGCGAAAGAGGTGAATGGCTAGTGTTTTAAAAAGATCAGTTTATTTATACTGTTTCACCTAGGTGAAACGCTCGTCTCACCTAGGTGAAACAGTATAAATAAGAGCTTCTTTTCTCGAAAAAGAGTAATCAACTTTTGTGCACCCTCTTTATCCCATTTTGTGCTTGTACTCAAACAAAAAGTTGCTTGCGTGAAGTCTCTCCCTTCAATGGGGATTATTCACTCCTTTCTATTTGCAAATCTATCGGTTTATAACCTAAGAGATCTTGGGATAAAAGCGAAGAATATAGAGGATTTTTGGGAGATTTAAAAGTGAGTTGTTTCTATCTCGTGGAGTTATTTTTAGCCAATCTATCGTTGCTGAAGCAAAACTATAGATTGAAGAATGGGTCTCTCAGTAACCAATGAATCCCTCAGAGGCAGTTGAAATAGAATCTATTGGGTAGTGGTAGAGAGAATCTTTTCGTAAACAGCTGGATGCAAGAAATAACGTACATCCTTTCCGGCTGCTAAACTCTCTCGGATAAAGGTAGAGCTAACCTCTATTAATGGAGTTTGCACCAATCTTACTTGTTGAGGTAGTTTGCTCTCATCAACTTCAAAGCCTGGGCGGGGATAGATGAGTATGGAGTAGTTGGCTAGAATCTCTTCTGCTTCGTACCAGCGGGGGAAGAGTTGCCAATTGTCTGCACCAATAATGAGTGTAAACTCTCTGTCGGGGTATTGTTGGCTCAAAGCCCGTAGGGTGTGAATGGTGTAGGAGGGGCGAGGCAGTTGGAATTCAATATCACACAGCTTAAACTTGGGATAATTAGCGATTGCTGCTTTTACCAACTCCAAGCGAAATTGGTCCTCCCAAAGGTCGCTTTTATCCACCTTCAATGGATTTTGTGGGGAGACTAAAAACCAAAACTCATCCACTTCGCCCCATTCGCACAAGTAGTTGGCTAGTGCTAAATGGCCGATGTGAATGGGGTTAAACGACCCTCCGAAGAGGGCTGTTTTAATCTTTTGTTGATTTTCCATAAGGCTGTCCTACTGAAAGATACAGAGTTGTTAACCAATTGTTCGGATAGTTATTAACCGTTGTTGATAAAGTTGTTGATAGCTTTTAGTGTCTCGGCTTGTGCCTTCTCAAGCTCATCGTTTACAATCACTACATCAAACTTAGAAGCAAAGCCTAGTTCAAACTCTGCTTTGGCTATACGGCTTTCAATTACTTCGGGCGTATCGGTAGCTCTTCCCACCAAACGTTTGCGCAACTCCTCTACTGAAGGTGGCTCTACAAATATAGAGAGTGCCCGTTTGCCATAATACTCTTTGATGTTACATCCGCCTACTACGTCTACATCAAATACAACATTCACTCCTTCATTCAGCTGTTTTTCTATAGGAGCCTTTAGTGTTCCATAGAAGCGGTCTTGATAAACCTCTTCGTGCTCTAAGAATTCCCCATTGGCTATGCGTGTACGAAACTCTTCGGGAGTCAAGAAGAAATATTCCACTCCGTGTTGTTCGTCTCCTCGTGGGTCACGGCTAGTGGCCGATACTGAGAAAGCCAAATTTAAGTTTTGCGTAAGTAGGTAGTTTATGATTGTTGATTTTCCCGAGCCCGATGGAGCTGAGAAAATAATAAGTTTTCCTGCCATATCGTTTTCTGCAATTACATAATATTGAGCACTTGCTCTTTGATTTGCTCCAATTCATCTTTCATTTGAACCACAATGTTTTGCATCTCAGCATGGTTTGATTTGCTACCCGTTGTGTTAATTTCACGTCCTATCTCTTGTACGATGAAGCCCAACTTCTTCCCCTGTCCCTGTCCATTTAGCATGGTTTCGCGGAAGTAGTTGAGGTGATGAGCCAAGCGTTGTTTCTCTTCGTTTATATCTAATTTTTCAATGTAGTAAATAAGCTCTTGCTCTAGGCGGTTCTTATCGTAATCTACACTAATGGTTTTTGTGAGTGCGTCAGTTATGCGTTCGCGTACCTTTGCTACTCGTTCTGCCTCATAAGGGGTAATGGAGTTCATTAACTCCTCTATCTTGTTTATGTTTTGGGTAAAACGCTTTTCCAATCCTGCCCCCTCTTGTGTGCGGAAGGCCATTAATTGCTCGATAGCACTCTCTACGACCTGGCGTACTGCTTTCCACTCCTCTTCAGTGAGCTCTTGTACCTCTACTTTAGTCATCACTTCGGGCATTCTGAGTAGTGTAGCAAACCAATCTTGTGGCATTGGAATGTGGGCTGTTTCTGCAATCGTTTTAATCTGTTGGTAGTAGTTCTCTACCAACGCGGTATTGATGGGAGTTGCTGTATTTCCTGCCTCTTTCTCTATCCATAGACTAAAATCTACCTTGCCTCTTTCTAGCGATTTTGCCACCATTGAGCGAATCTCTATCTCTTTTTCGCGATACAAGGGGGTTATTCGTGTTGATAAGTCGAGTGCTTTGCTATTGAGCGATTTAATCTCTACGTGAATCTTTTTATCTCCGAATGTGGCAGTTGCTTTGCCATATCCAGTCATCGATTGTATCATAAGTAATATGTTTTTTGCAAAAGTAGACAATTTATGGAAAAGAAGCGTGAATAAATTCTTATATTTGCCGATTATCTAAAGATGAATAGACTATGTCGTGTATATTACATATAGAGACTTCGACAGAAGTATGCTCCGTCTCTGTGAGCGAAGATGGCTTGTCACTCTTTTACCAAGAAGATTTAGAGGGTCCCTCTCATGCTGTAAAACTGGGCGTATTTGTAGATGAAGCGCTCTCTTTTGTGGATAGTAGAGGCATTATGCTAGATGCTGTAGCAGTAAGTTGTGGACCGGGTTCCTACACCGGATTACGCATAGGCGTATCTATGGCGAAGGGAGTTTGTTACGGTCGCAATTTGCCTTTGATTGGTTTGCCTACACTTCAGGTGCTTGCGGTGCCTGTGTTGTTGCAAGAAGAGTTGCCCGAAAATGCGTTGCTTTGCCCCATGTTGGATGCACGCCGAATGGAGGTTTATTCGGCTATTTACGACCGTGCGCTGAATGTCGTACGCGAAACGGCTGCCGATATTATTGACGAGAACTCCTATTTGGAGTATCTTGAAAAACAGCCTGTTTATTTCTTTGGGAATGGAGCAGCTAAATGCCGCGAGAAGATAACTCATCCCAATGCACATTTTCTAACAGATGTTCGTCCGTTGGCAAAGTGGATGTTTCCTTTGGCAGAGAAAGCCAAAGCACAAAACGATTTTAAAGATGTAGCCTATTTTGAGCCTTTCTATTTGAAAGAGTTCGTGGCTACCAAACCAAAAAACTTATTGTAAATTATGGAATATAATACCCAGCAGCGTATACTGCCCCTACCTGAATATGGTCGGAGTGTACAAAACATGGTTGACCACGCTTTAACCATTGAGGATAGAGCAGAACGCCAACGTTGTGCCAATTCGATTATTAATATTATGGGTGGGATGTTTCCACACCTACGTGATGTGCCTGACTTTAAGCACAAGTTGTGGGATCACTTGGCTATCATGGCAGATTTTAAGCTGGATATAGACTATCCATACGAGGTGATTCAAAAAGAGAGCTTGTCAATCAAGCCAGAACGATTGGGTTACCCACAAACTCCTATCCGTTATCGCCATTATGGGCGCTTCTTGCAGCAGATGATTCAGAAAGCTGCTGCCTATGAAGAGGGGGCAGAACGTAAACAACTAACGACTATGTTGGGTGTTCAGATGAAGCGTTCGCTTTTAAACTGGAACAAAGAGGGGGTAGAAGATCAAAAGATTGTGGCAGACCTAAGTGAACTTTCTGATGGAGCCATCCAATTGGCACCTGAAGATCTTCGTTTAAAAAGCGAACAGCCCAATTTTAACCCACGTCGTCAGCAACGCCCTAACAATAACAACAACAATTCTCGTCGTAAATCTACTAACTAACCAGCACTTTTTATGGCTTCATTTATAATCGAAGGTGGACATAGACTTCAGGGTGAAATTCATCCACAGGGTGCTAAGAACGAAGTGCTTCAAATACTTTGTGCTACACTCCTCACTTCGGAAGAGGTGACAATCCACAACATTCCTAATATATTGGATGTAAACAACTTGATTCAGCTTTTGCGCGATATGGGCGTAAAGGTAGACAAAAAAGGGGTAAACTCTTACACCTTTCAAGCGGATGCACTTCATCTATCCTATTTAGAGAGTGATGAGTTCTTAAAGAAGTGTGCCTCTCTACGTGGCTCGGTTATGTTAATCGGCCCTTTAGTGGCAAGATTTGGGAAAGCTTTAATAGCTAAACCTGGAGGAGATAAAATAGGGCGCCGCCGATTGGATACACACATGGTGGGTATTCATAAGTTGGGAGCGACTTTTACATACGAAGAAGATCGGAGTATCTTTCGCATTTCGGCTACTGGCTTAAAGGGAGCTCATATGTTACTCGATGAGGCTTCTGTAACGGGTACTGCTAATATTTTAATGGCAGCTGTATTGGCCGATGGGGTAACAACCATCTATAATGCCGCTTGTGAACCATATTTGCAACAGCTTTGTAAGATGTTGAATCAAATGGGAGCTAAGATTTCGGGCATCGCTTCAAATTTGCTTACCATTGAGGGAGTTAAAGAACTTGGAGGCTGTGTACATAGAGTCTTGCCCGATATGATTGAAGTGGGTAGCTTTATTGGTATGGCTGCTATGACGGGTAGTGAAATAACGATTAAGAATGTTTCATTCGATAATCTAGGAATAATTCCAGATAGCTTCCGACGATTAGGTATCAAGTTGGAGCAAAGAGGAGATGACTTATTCATTCCTGCACAAGCGCATTATGAAATCGATTCGTTTATTGATGGATCTATTATGACCATAGCTGATGCACCGTGGCCAGGATTAACACCCGACCTATTGAGTGTTATTTTGGTGGTAGCTACACAAGCCCATGGAAGTGTCTTGATACATCAAAAGATGTTTGAAAGTAGACTTTTCTTTGTAGATAAACTAATTGACATGGGGGCACAAATCATATTGTGTGATCCGCACCGTGCTGTGGTTATCGGACACGATCGCAAGTTCCCTTTGCGTGGGGGCAATATGAGTTCTCCTGATATTCGGGCAGGTATTGCACTACTCATTGCTGCTATGAGTGCAAATGGTATTAGTCGCATTCACAACATCGAACAGATTGACCGTGGGTATGAAAATATAGAGCAACGCCTTACGGCACTAGGTGCTCGAATAACAAGATTAGAATAAAAGATAGATATGATAAAGCAAGAAGAGGTTGTTAAAATAGGGATGTTCAATAAGCCCCACGGTGTAAAAGGAGAGCTCTCTTTTACCTTTACAGACGATGTCTTTGACCGAGTAGAGTGTGAATATTTTGTTTGTCCAATGGACGGCATTTTAGTTCCTTTCTTTTTGGAAGAGTATCGATTTCGCTCTGAAACATCTGCTTTGGTAAAGCTAGAGGGTATTGAAACTTCTGAAAAGGCACGTCTCTTTACAAATGTAGATGTATTCTTTCCCAAGTCACTCATCCCTGAAGAGGAGGAGAGTGATGACATCTCTACATGGGGATATTTCTTGGGCTTTCAGGTGGTCGATGTAAATCACGGAGAGTTAGGTGAAATAGTGGGTGTAGATGAAAGTACGATGAATATCCTTTTTACAGTGGAAAAAGGGAACAACGAAATAATGCTTCCTGCGCACGAAGAGTTCTTTGTCGATATAGATAAAAAGAATAGACTTCTAACTGTGGAGATGCCCGAGGGACTTTTGGAGTAGGGGGTGCAATAGAAATCAAGAAGAGAAAGTTGTATGAAGAAGAGAAAGGCTTTTTGGAGCAATTTTAAGTTTAAATATAAACTAACTATTTTCAATGAAAATTCATTGGAAGAGGTGGTGGGTATTCATGTCTCTAAACTGAATGGGCTTTCTGTCTTGCTTACAGCAGTGATAGTAATCTTTGCGATTGCAGCTACCATTATTGCTTTTACTCCCTTAAGAAATTATCTGCCAGGGTATATGAATAGTGATGTGCGTGCAGAAATTGTAAGCAATACTTTACGTTCTGACTCGCTGCAAGAGGTGCTAGAGAAGCAAAGCAGATACATTATGAATATTCAAGATATTCTAAGTGGGAAAGTGCGTGTGGACTCAGTACAGTCTATTGATTCGCTTACAATGGTTCGTTCTGAAGAGTTGATGGAGCGAAGCAAAGAGGAAGAGGAGTTTCAAAAAATGTACGAAGAGTCTGAACGTTATAATTTAACAACTGCTGTGACACAGGCTACGGGAGGAGACTTGAACTTCTTTCGCCCTATTCGTGGTATTATCTCCTCTACATTTGAGGATGATAAGAACTCTTTTGGTGTAGATATTGTAGCTAATCCCAATGAAAGCATTCTCTCAACACTCGATGGAACAGTTATATTGGCTGCTTATACTGCTGAAGCTGGGTATGTGATTCAGGTGCAACATTCACAAGACTTTATCTCTATTTATAAGCATTGTGGACTACTCTTAAAACGAGAGGGAGAGTCTGTGAAAGCAGGTGAAGCCATTGCATTGGTGAGTAACACAGATGAACAGGGCATAGTTCCACATTTACACTTTGAACTTTGGTGCAAGGGGCGTGCTATTGACCCCTCTAAATATATTGTATTTTAATTCAATGAAGAAAAAACAGATTGCTATATTAGGCTCAACAGGTTCCATTGGCACACAAGCTTTACAGGTGGTTGCAGAGCATCCCGATTTATACGAGGTATATGCATTGACTGCTAATAACCAAGTCGAGTTGTTGATTGAGCAAGCACGTAAGTTTCTACCAGAGGCAGTGGTGATAGCCAATGAGGCTCACTATCTTACTTTGAAAGAGGCGTTGCATGATTTACCTATAAAGGTATATGCAGGCGATGATGCATTGTGCCAAATAGTAGAATCACAACCCATTGATGTGGTATTGGCCTCTATGGTAGGTTATGCGGGTTTAAAGCCAACAATGCATGCTATTCGTTCAGGAAAAGCGATAGCCTTGGCAAATAAAGAGACCATGGTGGTAGCAGGGGAGTTAATCAATGAATTGGCACGTCAGTACAATGTACCTATTCTACCTGTTGACTCTGAACATTCTGCTATTTTTCAGTGTTTAGAGTTTCAAAACCCTGTGGAGAAAGTGATTCTAACAGCTTCGGGTGGACCCTTTCGTACCTACTCTTCGGATGAGTTAAAGCATGTCACCAAGGCACAGGCTTTGAAGCATCCCAACTGGGAAATGGGTGCTAAAATAACGATTGATTCGGCTACCTTAATGAATAAAGGTTTTGAGGTGATTGAAGCGAAATGGCTTTTTGGACTTCGTCCTGATCAGATAGAGGTGGTGGTTCATCCACAATCTATCATCCACTCTATGGTGCAGTTTGAAGATAGCTCGATAAAAGCCCAATTGGGATTGCCTGATATGCGTCTACCGATTCAGTATGCATTCTCTTATCCACATCGGATAAAATCCTCTTTCGAGCGGTTGGACTTTTCTACATTGAGCAGTTTAACCTTTGAGCAACCCGATATGGAACGCTTTCGTAATTTGGCTTTTGCCTACGAATCACTACACAGAGGTGGAAATAGCTCTTGTGTGTTGAATGCAGCTAATGAAGTGGTGGTTGAGGCTTTTCTAAAAGAGCAAATATCTTTTTTAGGGATGAGTGATATCATAGAAAAGAGTATGGCAAAAGCAACTTTCATCGTGAAACCAACCTATGATGATTATGTGGCCAGCGATGCTGAGGCGCGTGCAATAGCGACTAGCTTTTTATAGGAAAGAACTTATTTCTATGGCTCTGAATGGTATTTATACTCCAAGTAAATGGATTTGAGAGAGAAGTAGAGCTTCTTCTGCTGATATGGAAAAGTAACTTTTATCAACTGTTTGGGGATTCGTATGATCTAGAAATGAGTAATAATCCATTTGGTAGATTTGAGCCATCTGGTCGATTTACAACTCTATTTGGGGGAACTCTTTTTTGAAGAGATGAATGGAATACAGACCCTTTTTATAAGAGGTAAATGCTTAAAAGTAGACTTTTACTGGGGGAGTTAGTTGCGTAATAGACAATTGTGGTTCTCCTCTCTTTATAGATTATAAGAGAATGGTTTGTTTGAATTTGATTTTGTGTTGAGTAGATAAGTGTTTATAATTAGTTTGCGTCAAATGACTCTTTTCAGTCAAGGTTAGAACTCATTTGTAGGAGATATTTAATATCAATTATGCCTATTCATTCTCTTCACTTGCTTAGTAATAATAGTGATAACAATAAATAAATAATAATAGATGGAAACATTTTTGATTCGTGCGCTTCAATTAATCATGAGCCTTTCGCTGCTTGTGGTTATTCATGAGGGAGGGCACTTCTTTTTTGCTAGACTTTTTAAAATACGTGTAGAAAAGTTTTATCTCTTTTTTGACCCTTGGTTCTCACTCTTTAAGTTTAAGCCTAAAAACAGCGATACCGAGTATGGTGTGGGTTGGGTACCTTTAGGAGGTTATGTGAAAATATCGGGTATGATTGATGAGTCTATGGATAAAGAGCAAATGGAACAACCTGCTCAGCCTTGGGAGTTTCGCTCTAAACCTGCTTGGCAACGTTTGCTAGTGATGGTAGGAGGGGTTATGATGAACTTTCTATTGGCCCTCTTTATCTACTCTATGATTCTATTTACTTGGGGAGATTCATTCGTAGCACTGAGAGGTATGGCAAATGGAATGAGCTTTAGCAAGCATGCCAAGGAGATCGGATTTCAAGAAGGAGATATTTTACTGAATGCAGATGGTAAGGATTTGGAGCGCTTTGGAATGGATATGTTTCGTTCGGTGGCAGAGGCACGTACCGTTACTGTCTTGAGAGATGGTGTAGAGAAAGAGATCTATATGCCAGAAGTTAGTTTACTTGACATTGTGAAAGAAGTTCCTGCTTTTATCTCTCCTCGTCTTTTGAATGTCATTGATTCGGTAGCTCCTAACTCTCCTTTTGCGAACTTAGGGATGAAAAAAGGGGATAAGCTATTGTCAATGAATGATACCCCGTTGCAATCTTGGAATGATTTTAAGGGAGAAATCTCTTTGTTGAAAGGACGTGCTGAGGCAAAAGGTGAAAAAGCAGTGACTTTCTCTTTGGCTTATGAACGCGATGGTGTACTTGATACGGTAGCAGTTACTACAGATTCTCTTTTTCTTGTGGGCTTCTATCCAGCTATTCCACAAGATAAGCCTACGATTGTTAACTATGGACTTGCTGAATCTTTTCCTGCAGGTGTAGAGTTAGGAATCAATACGATGAAGAGCTACATCAATGATATGAAGTATGTCTTTACAAAAGAGGGTGCAAAGAGTGTAGGTGGTTTTGCTACTATTGGTAGCATATTTCCAACAACTTGGGATTGGCATCGCTTTTGGAGTATGACTGCTTTCTTATCTATTATTTTAGCTGTAATGAACATATTACCTATTCCAGCATTGGATGGTGGTCATGTCTTGTTCTTGTTGTATGAAATCATAGCACGAAGAAAGCCGAGTGATAAATTTATGGAATATGCTCAGATGACTGGTATGTTTTTATTATTTGGTTTGCTTATTTGGGCCAACTTTAACGATGTAATTCGTTTCTTGTTTTAATCATTGAGTAGCTTCACGCAATACGTAATATTCTTGGGAACTTAATATGGATATTACGGTTCACCCGATAAACCCTGAGGATTCCTTTGTGGATAATAATTATTAATACCTTTACTTGGCATAGATGTTCACCACTCTATATAGAAAGAATGGTATATCATTCACCCCTCTTAAATCGACCCTAAACTTTTTTAGC
>JBOFMR010000170.1:0-1149 GCA_051658485.1 Phocaeicola sp. | reverse complement strand
ATAAGTAGGTCGGGGTTTGATGCTAGACTCTCGATTGAATGTGTACCAAGTTCTAACTCCTCCCATCTGTCTATAATCTTCTCTCTTAAAACAGCATCATAACCACTAGCTAAAATCATACAACCTTTTTTAGTAAGCTCGTAGCAAGGTCTATCTTGTCCGTTAGCATCTGTGTATGACCCCAATCCAAAATTGGATTCGGCTACTCCTTGAAATAAAAGGTTTCTAATGTCACGCATAATGTGAGCATGTTGCTTACCTGTAACTTCTGCGATTTGCAGTGAACTCATTGTTTCTTTGATTGTCATTAATTCTTTCATAGATATTATTTATTTTATTCTGAAAATTCTATGTATGGAATAGTATTCCACACATCTGTTTATCTTACTTATATCTTAAGGGGGTAACTTGAAATTGCATCCTTTGATAATGTTTTTTGAAATTACTATACTTGCAAGGGTATCAATAGTACTGATACCCCTACCTCCGACGTAGGCACATAGTGATATTTAAACCATCTTATTCTGTTCTGCAATTAGCTGTTCAAGCCATTTTAAAAAGCCTATTCGTTTCCTTGTACGCTCTTCATTTATTGCTTTTAGTTTAACTACTCCATCCTCTACGCAATCAAATTCGTAGCCTTTAGGTATTTTAAATTCCGTTTCTATTTTAGGCTCTTTCTTTGGATACTTCTTAAAGAATAAATCAAAGTTTTCATTTTCTATTACTTCTCTCCAAAATGAATATCCTTCCATTGTTGCGCTGTAAGCAAAACCGTTAAAAACAAACGCACGACTATCTTTATATTCAGAAAAAACTTTAGGGTCGAATCTTTGACCTTGTTCTACCTGACATTCGCACATTCTTTGAACTACTTCGATTGGGAAATTACGAATATCTCCGATTAAATCGACTCTCTCTACTGTTGATTTCATACTCTTATTATTAAATTATAACTAACTGATTATTACCATTGTCGCTTTTTTACGTATGGCTCCGTGCTGATTTTCAGTGGGGGTTCCCAAAACAGTAACCCCCTTACAATTGGATATTACCGACTTGGTAAATTTAAGTGTAAAAAAAACAGCCGAAATAGAACTCTATCTAACTCGGCTGAATTGTCGCTTTAGAGTGGACTGCTAAGCAGGT
>JBOFMR010000169.1:0-7761 GCA_051658485.1 Phocaeicola sp. | reverse complement strand
TATGCACCTAATAGCAAGCATATTTTCTTCAAAAAGAGGTAAAAGTGGTTGGAAATACTCCGATTCCTGATTGCCTATTGGCTAATTTGAGAGTATTAAGGCTCTCGAGAAATGGCTGGGGATGCTCCGTTTTATGCATTCTGAAGATATTGAAGCTTTCTTCATACTCTCTTCTGTTTTTACTGATTGGCATATTTATTTGTATTAGATTTTAAAGTTAATAAACTAAATGCATAATTGTATGCAATAAGTGCTTGTTGATGTTCTCTAGAATAATTTTTATTTACTATTACTATATCGTAAATATACTTCTTAATCCCAGATAAAATATCCAACACTTTGGATTGATCGCCATCAAATAGAGTGTATTCAGTCGTAATAGTATCAATCACAGATAGTATAGCAGAATACTTATCACTTTTAAGAGCAATATGTTGATTATACAATTCATTGACAAATCTAGCGGAATCTCTATAAGATTTTTCTTCAATAGCCATTATTCTTAGTGGTATTTTAAAATCAGCTACGCATACAGTTATATTCTGAGACCTCTTAGCACTAGATGAGAAGTTTATTTTATTATTCGCTTCAAGCTGCGATAAAATAGAAAATAAAGATTTAGACTCTAAATCTTCGTTTGTGAGCCTTGCGACTTGATTCCCCAGGACATCTATGATATAAGCCTTGTCATTTATACTTACTTTAAAACAATCGGCAAAGAAATATTCTACAGAATCATATTTCTCAACAAGTATGGTAATAAATTTCATACAAACATCTGTAATAGTCCATGCTTGTTTGCTTTCGTCATACTTTATTTTATAATGATTACCACTGGATACAAGTTTCTTATCATGTCTCATATTGTCTGTATTTATAATTCTTATTATCTGTAAATAATTTAATAATGTCAAGAGCCTACGATAATGAAGCACCTATTACTGTATTCTCGTTTACTATGAAATGATTAAAGAATTATTCAGCGAAAATATCTGAAAATCAAATATTCTTATTCGAAAGACAGTTTTAGATATTGAATACAGCTTTCTTGATGTTTAAAAATGTTTTCTTCATTCCACGTGTTATATTGGTAAATCATAAGCATCTTCAAACTCTCAATTGAGCCACCTAGTTCTTTATGTATATAAGATAGTACTTTTGCTCTTTTTACTTCAAAGGTTGAGTTCTGTAGACTTGAGTTTTGAGATGACGAAATCATAGCTAAATTACCAAAGCAGTTTTCTGTCCTATCTGAAAGCCTAAGGGTACTATCTTGTTCAGGTGTTTGAGGTGCAATATGCTCAACAGAACGGTTACGTCTGAATGTGTAATTATCAGCAACAGTATATACACTCTCATCTTGGAAAAGATTCTTGCGATTTAACCAAATATAAAAATCAAGTTTCCAAAACCAGTATCTGTCAACTTTATTGAAGGATAGGCTGTTTTCACTATCAATCACACTTATTGGATGTCGCTTCTCATCTTCAGTTTTAATGTAATGATAGAGTTCCTCACATTTCTTCATGTTTGTTTCCGCAAATGCTAGTAAAGCAGGAATCCACAAATAATAACTTGCTGATGACGAATTTACATACAGCATAGATTGATACATAATAAGTATATCTCTGTACGTATTTCCCTTTTTGTCCGAAGTGTCATTGTTCAATTCAATGTCATAAGTTGATTCTTCATTCGACACATTGATAACATACTTGTCATAGAGTAATCGGTACTTGAATAAGGATAAAATGAAATTATCAGCATCAATACAATTCCAATAGGACAAGAAGGTCTCTTGGAGCTTATTCACATCAAAAAAGTTTTTTACTCCGACTCCTTCTTGTCTCTTTTTATCCAAATTTAACCACAGCACTTGTAGTAAGAATTCAGAAAATGAAAGGATAGAGTGAAATCCATTCTTTCGAGAAAGTCTCTGCTTAACAGGTTTTCCCAAATTCGCCTCAATAGTTCCAATTGACGGGTGTTGATTAGCAACTTCGTGCTTATTAGTAGATAAATCGTTTGCGTAAGCGTTAGAAAATAGCGATTCTAAATTAGAATTACTAATGGAGGTGTATGCATTATTATGGCGCTTAACGATTTCATATTGTTTCTCCTCTTTTCGCTTTCGGCGTACTAAATGTTTATCCATATCACTTACTGCATTCCATAACCTTGATAACTTTTCTTTATCAAAACGACTTGCCTCACGCAACATCTTTACTTTTAGAATCTCATGGTTTTCTAGATTCTTTCCTGTTGAATTCATCGTCTCAAAGTACTTATTCAAAGCTATTGGAAAATAGTCATTGGGAAGAAAAGAGATAAAGAAATTCATATGTTCAAATACGTAGCGAGAAAATTCATGGGCTATTGTACATGAAGCAGAATCGTTTTCTTTTTCTATCTTCTTATCTATATAGTCCTGTATGCATTTAATACCACGCTTCATATAAAGATTTTCATAAGTTGATACACTATTCTGTATGCACCTATTACTTAAAAATATATTATCATCTGTACGGGCCTTGAATTTTAATCTAGTCGAACAATCTGCGAAAATAAAAGAATCCCAATTTGAATAATATTGACTCATAACAATTCCCAGTAGCATCATAACTGTGAAACGCTGCTGACCATCAATTAGATCATAATTATTATTACTAGTCAACATGCCAATATAGTATGGCTGATTTGAGCCATTTTCGTATGCTTGATACAAATCATCAAGCAACTGTATAATTCTCGGCTCATCCCATTCAAAAAGTCGTTGATAAATGGGAATTGAATATATAGTATGAGTCTTTGACACTTTTTGAGGAGTCAAACTCTCTGAAAATATTGTTTTTGGCATTATAAGAAGTTTTTAAATTCATTTACTAATACTTTTTTTTTAATTGTTCCAGATATGCTATTCTTTATAAGCCTTTGGAAGTCTCGTGAAATCGGCTTGAGATTGGGCTGAATCGTTGGAAGAGTTTTTATCATTCGTTTTAAATCAGCAAGAATAAAGGTTGGAGATGTCGCTCTGTCAATCATTGCTAATATACCAGACTCACCCGTTTGTCTAAGCAGACGGGAATAATCAGCTTTGGCATAATCATATCGATATTGAAGAATAATACGACTAATTCCAATTGTTGCTTCACTAAGATACTCTGTACCAAACTTAAGAAAATAGGAGAACATTAGAGTTTCTATTACATCTCTAAACCACCAATGTGTTCTGCCTTCCACTTTATGAATAGCTTTGTATTCGTCTGTCTGAGCAAACAAACCAAATCTATACTCAAACTGTTTCACATAGGCGAAGAAGTGGGAACCACCCTGTATGGCTTCATTATAAAGAAAACGTTCTCCAAAGGGAGGTAACTCGTCAATAACAGGAGCTGCCTCATATTCATATTTAAGTTTATAGGGTGCAAAATCATCCCAAGTATCATTATACATCCATTTACGTAATCTGAAAATATACATGCCAAGTGTGCGATAGTAGGGTTTATCCAGACTTTGTTCGAACTTACTATTAGCATCACTGAGCATTTTATCCCATCCTTTAGCTAGATGTTCTGCCTGCTTTTCACCAACTACATAACGTAGATGGTGAGCCTTTAGAAGGTCAAAATCACTCAAGCTCTTCCCTCTTGAATTTTCATTTGAGAAAAATGTATAGGCAAGATCGATGTTCTGTGTATTAATAACGAGTACACTAAATTCGAGATTTTGAAGTAGACTCTTGGCTAATTCCTGACGATTATCCATAACAAAAGAGTTGATATAGCTATCAATAACAGATCTATTATATGCAACATATTGGCATGCCTCATTTGAGCTGAAATGCAGGTCCAGAAAAGGAGATTTACTAAATCCAAGTTTACGCAATATCAAGGAGAGTGTAACTAAACGCTGCTGACCATCAATAAGGTCAAATACATTATCGTGGTGATGAAGAATAATAGTTCCCATTCGATAAATACCATTAATAGCTGTAATATCGTCTAATAGTCGTCTCACATTATTCTCCTCCCAACAGTAAATACGCTGATATTCTGGAATGTCAATATTTAGATGGAAAATAGTGGAAAGCGACATATTATCAACCAAACAGACTTCATCTATTTCATTAATTTGATTCAGTTTGTCTATGGCATATTTGTCATATGCTTGTTCTTCAACTTCTATATCAATTTGGTTCTTGAATTTCTCTATCTCCTAATCAATTTTTGTAACGATTGCTTTAACAGCTTGTATGAATACCTCTTTATCATCTTTTGGGATAAATAGATCATATCTACATACTCCTAGTTCATAGTGATTATTTGAGTACCATACAAAACAATCATCATGCAGGGTATTCTTATATAAGAATTGCGAAAGATCTTCTATCTTTTCATCATATTTTCCCTCAAAGTGTAATACGAGATAGCCTTCTGCACATATTTCAAAGTGAACTTTGCTTAAAGTATCGTCATAGGCTGTAGAGAATTGTATGTATCTATTCCACCAACGGATATTATATAAATGCACATTATACTTTTTTGCTGGATACAAAGACTTAATCCTACCACGCATCCACCAGTCTACATGTATTGGGTTCATTCTTTTTTATTATTAATATTAAAACTATCTTCCAATTCTCTCAAGAATAATCTCGCACACATCTCCGCATCATCTCCAGCCCGATGGTGTTTTCCTTCTGGAATCCCAAGCTGCTCACACAGATATCCAAGGCTATTACAACCAAAGTCATATACTTCTCTTCCTATTTTCAGTGAGCACTGCCATTTCAATTCTGGCAGGTGAAGCCGATAGAATTGTGCAGAATGTTCTAAGCAGCTTCGATCAAATGATGCATTGTGGGCAACAAAGGTGTCGCACTCGTCAAGGTAGAGATGCTCTATTTCCTCCCAGACTTCTGGAAATGAAGGTGAATCTTCTGTATCTTTGGGAGTAATCCCGTGACACTGCATATTCCAATAGCTATACAAATTATCTTCTGGCTGAACCAACCATGAGCGAGTCTCAATGACTTTTCCATTACGAACAACACAAATACCAACCTCACAGATAGAGGCTCGTTTAGCTGTTGCTGTTTCGAAGTCTATAGCAATAAATTGTTTATGCATATTAACTCTTTATTGATTCTTGTTCGAGAGCATATTTCATTCCAAGTATGCCAATATTGTAAAGGATTGGACGGAACCAAGATTCATAATCTAGCCTCTCATAGCCTTTAGTCTCCACAAAAGATATGATATCGTAAAGAATATCTTCTAATAGTGGCGCAGCCTCATTACTGGCTGTTTTTAAAGAATCAGGTACATCTGGCTCATAATATGAAAACGCATCCTTTATATCAAAGGATAAACTTTCGCTTTTACCATAAGAAATTTTATAAGTAGCTTCAATAATATGTTCGAATATATATTGCGATAGGAACATTAAATCAACACTCCAGCTCCATCCATCTTGTCTATAATATCTGATATATTCAGTAAATGAATTAGTTATATCTTGTAAATATGAAGCAATACGTATTACTTTATTCTCTTCAATTTGCATAACAGGTTTATTCTTTATAAGAATCTTAGCAAATTCACAGTCATCTACTAGGGGATCCTTTCGGGCTCTATCAGCAATAAAAAGTATGATTGTTCTCTGTATGGCAACCAATATTTCACCTTCTACTGGAATGATTTCATCATTAAATCCTAACCCTATGATATCGATTTTTTGTGCTAACAAACTTCTTGGGTCCCTATCATATGCTTTACATTCACCATATAGGCGTTCAAATTTTGTATTAAGACCAGTGAATTCTTTATCACCATCCCAATCAAAAACACCTTCGCCCATCAGTTTTTCTGACTTAGCATAATAAATATGACATAATGATTTTGCTTCATAACGCAATAGATCAAGATCCATTTCATCTCTATTTTTGAGAAGGATTCTTAGTTGTTCTATAAGTTTCTTTACTAAAGTTTCCATATTTATTTATTTTGAATAATGGTTCAATATATTTTCTGCAAATCGTTTCATTTCTGTTCTAACAGACTCTGGCTCTATAACTTCAACTTGATCTCCTTGTGCTAATAGCATCTGATAAAAGTCGAAGGTTGGACGAACGTCTAAAGAGAATAATGTAGATTCATCGTCACTACTCAACTCTTTTTGTGATGAATGTAATGGCAGTGCACGAAGATAGTATGGTGCATTCCAATAAGCCCGTACCACCACGTGCTCGACACCCTCTGCTGTATTTGGAATAACACCGCAACAGCCATCATAAAATCCATCAATAGTAAACTCTTTATTGATATCAAAACTCTTATCAGTAATGAATACATTTGATATTCGATCTAAACCATAGACACGATAAATAGGTCTGTCATATGTTTTACCTTCTTTTTCTGCTTCCTCCTTTTTCCATGCATAATATGGATTACGGCCGATAACATACCAACGTTGCTTAAATATTCGAAGATAGTATGGTTCTATCTCAAAGGTGTTTTCATTGTCTTTACCAAAGCCTTGATGAGTTATCTCTACCACACGACCAATACGCATAGCTTGAGCAAAAGTGGTAAGCCAATGATTCCCAGATGGAATGTTTTCAAAAATTATTCTTCCTTCTAGTCGTTTGTCCGCTTGGATTTGATTTAAGGTGGCATACGAATCAATAAGCCAACTACGAAGAGTGTCTCCTTTCAGTTTTTCAGGGCTATCAATATAATATTTGTAACCACCTTTTGTATCGCAATCTATATAGACATCAAAGATATCCTTAATTGCATTGCGGTGATTATGAAATGTTCGTAACGGTAGATCATCTCCAACTCCGTAACTTAATCCACTTTCTAGCCATAAGTTATTAATTTCTTCAAAGGTTAAACGCTTGTGTGCTCTGAGTATATCAATCAGCCAAATATAGCGTCCAAAGATATTTGATGCCATGGTAAATGCATTTAAAGGTTACATTTTTGTAAATGTACTTATAATCTATGTAAAAACGTGGCACAGGATAGCATTGTCTTTATTCTAAATATGTTTTTTAGTGGATTTCTAACAGATATATGCTGAATAACATTATAAATGACAGGTCTTATTTACCAGAATCTGCTGAGCTTTCCCGATGATCCATTTTATCCCATTCTCCTCAAATCGACCATGAATTGATAAACCACGTTCAACCTCAGAATTGATTTTAATTCCATAGAACCAATTAAGCATCTCAGGCTTAGTTGTACCTATAGGAATCATAGTCGATAAGTGAGAACATAAGGCCTCCTGTTTGTGTATCTTAGCATAGTCTAATGATGCGAAGTATATAGACTCTTCCTTACTCTCGAAAGTTCCTACTAGAATATAAAGTGGAGCTTCAACTCTGATTGCAATCCAGTTATTTTCATCAATATATTTCCAATTTATTTTATTATATGGTTTGCTGCATTTAGCGCACTAACTAGAGTATCTGGGATTATATTGGGTATTTCCACACGTTTGACACCAACTGAAATTATGATTTGCCATAAGCTTAGTTATTAGTTCTTTTTTATTGCTGTCCGGTAAAAAATGGCACGAGTCATTATATTATCTGATAATCAATACGTTGCTGTGATTCCTTAAAAAGGGGCTTGTCTTTTCATTTGCTAATGATTTTGTAAGAAACTCAACGGAATAGACCTAAATTGAAGCTTATTTACTCTCCAATAGATTCTATATATAGGAAAATCAAGTGATTTTCTAAAGGCATTA
>JBOFMR010000168.1:0-1885 GCA_051658485.1 Phocaeicola sp. | reverse complement strand
AAAATCTCTCCATCACTAAAAGCAAAAGTAGCCTTAGAGGCAATGAAAGGAATCCGTTCAATCAATGAAATAGCGAGTGAATATGAAGTTCACCCCAACCAGGTGTCTCAATGGAAGAAGCAATTCCAGGAAAATGCTGAAACTCTATTTTCCAAAACAGACAAGAAATTGAAAGAAGAGAAATCTTCAGACGAAATGAACGAGAAACTTTATGCAAAAATAGGCAAGCTTGAAATGGAGCTTGAGTTTCTAAAAAAAAAGTCCAAAGAGCTGGGTCTATAACTCAGCGTAAGAATATGATTGAAAAGGATCATCCTTCTATATCTATCTTGCGGCAGAGTAAACTATTATCAGTGAGTCGCAGCGGCGTGTATTATACACCAAAACCCACCATTACTCCTGACCAAAAGGTAGTTCTAGACAAGATAGATGAGCTGTATACTCAATACCCCTTTTATGGAAGTCGCCGAATGAGTGCAGAGCTAAAGGCTTGTGGTTTAAATGTAGGACGAAAAGCAATACGCAGCTATTTTAAAATACTTCGTGTATCAGCTATTTATCCCGAAATAAAGACCACGACCCCTAATAAGGCTCACAAAAAATACCCGTATTTACTTCGAGATGTCGTAGTCACTCATAAGAATCAGGTATGGAGTACAGATATCACCTACATCCGTGTAGGAGGCAGTTTCATGTATCTGTGCGCCATCATAGATTGGCATACAAGATATGTGCTGGCCTGGGGTATATCCAATACCCATGACAGTGAATTTGTAACAGAAGTTCTCAGAGATGCCATACGCAAACATGGGACTCCGGAGATCTTCAATACGGATCAGGGTAGTGAATTTACTTCCGAGTTGTTCACGGGAACCCTTTCAAAGCACAACATACTCATCAGTATGGATGGTCGAAAGAGAGCTCTTGATAATATTTTTGTGGAACGTTTATGGCGTTCTGTCAAGTACGAATATGTATTCATTAAATACCCGATGAACGGAATAGAGCTTTATCAAGGGCTTGCTGAATATTTTGAGTTCTACAACAAGAAAAGATTACATCAGAGCTTAAAATATAAAACGCCGGCTCAAATGTATCAGGCTGCGTAGGTATCTTGTTGTTAAAATATTAGAAATATTAATCCCTCATATAAAGGATAAATCCACCTTAAATGACTGTATATATTGTCTAATAAGGGGAACCACTATAATAATGCTTTTTTCTATTATCAGGATATATATATAAGTTAGCATTATATAACGATAATCCAACTTCACTTTCACCATAGATTGATTTAAATATTTTATATCCTACATTGACTCCTATGTCTGTTTTTTGTACTTCGAAACTATTCATAAATAGGGTCTGCTGAATAAATATAAATATCTGACTATCAGTAAATAAATACATTTTCATTAGTTCAATTGATATAAAATCACTATATTTGAGTGTTAAAAATCAGGACTATAAAATTCAAATCACAAGGGAAACAGCTAGAAATAGACGAATTTAAATCTTCATTACAGGGGCTAAGCAAATCTAATAGATGGGTTAAGCTTGGAGATTCTATGCCCTGGGCTGAGATAGAAATTCTCTATAACTCTAAGCTGGGAAATAAAAAACGTGGAGCCGGCAATAAGCCAGCCAGAATGATTATTGGAGCATTGATCATAAAGCATAAAATGAATCTATCTGATGAAGAAACGATTTATGCTATACAAGAAAACCCTTACATGCAATACTTTCTAGGGCTTTCTGAGTTTACAGATAAACCAATTTTTGACTCTAGCTTGTTTGTTACTATTCGTAAACGTCTAGGTACCGATGATTTTAATGAAATGAGCCTGACATTATTATTGACTCAACTTGAGAAAGCTAAATCAGC
>JBOFMR010000167.1:0-3053 GCA_051658485.1 Phocaeicola sp. | reverse complement strand
ATTTATATCCATAATCTAGGCTATAATCATAAACCTCATTAACCAAATCAATGCGACTATCATCTGCCAACTCTATTTGATACATCACCAATAAGAAGGTATAACTCGTGTCACGTAAAACCTCCTGGGTGATATCAATACCATCCTCCTGAGTAACAAGAGAGAAATCGTGAATAGTAGGTTCATATCCTTTCTCCTTCACAACGGTTTTAGAGCCAACAAAAGTCCAAGAGCTATCGGGATATTGTTCAAGCGTAAATTCTTGCTGAACACCCTCTTTCTCTAACAAAAAGCGAGTTTCGTACTGCGTCGGTTTAACTCCCTCTGGTACTTCCATAGCTGTAGGTATATGTACACCTATCTTATAGGGACGAAAATCAAGTGGAGGAAGCTCTCTATAAGCGTAGAACGAAAAAATTGTTATATAAAAGAATGTGTAAGAAGAGACTATCCAATCAAATCGAGAGGTAACAAATGGAGTAATGCGATTGTGCCACTTAAAGAGAGAGAAAGCAGCGAGTAGTAGAAACAGATTCTTCCCAAAGGTTTCCCAATTGGTTAAAAGAAGAGCATCTCCAAAACAGCCACAATCGGATATTGGATTAGAAACGGCAAGCCAAAGGGTAAGCGGGGTCATAAAAAACATGACAAGAAGTACAAAGAAAGAGCTGAACCTACGGCGAATACCAAAAAAGAGATAGGCACCTAAACAAAACTCAATAATAGCTTGTAGAAGAGCAACTGTAAAAGAGAGTGACGAAAATATACCTCCTCCTAGAAATGTTGCATACTCTTGAATTTTATACTGAGTACCCAACAAATCATTTGCCTTGACAAACCCTGAGAAGATGAATGTTAGCGACAAAACACAACGACAAATAGCCACCCATATATTAATGGCACGATGTATTCTCTTATTTTCCAAATTCCAATTTAATTAGTCCAAATACTGCATAATTCATCATATCCATATAGTTAGCATCTATACCCTCTGATACCAAAGTTTCTCCCTCTAACTCCTCAATCTGTTTAGTACGATATATTTTCATCAGAATCAAGTCCGTATAAGAGCTAATGCGCATAGTGCGCCATGCCTCATCGTAATCGTGATTTTTAGCAACCATCAACTCTAGCGCCTCCTTTGCATAAAAATCATAACGCTCTAAAGCACTCTCTTCACTCATATCACCACACTCTGCATAGCCCAATTCAAGTTGAATTAATCCAATGATGCTGTAGTTCACTATGGCAATAAATTCAGAACGAATACCTTCATCAATCATAGAGTGCCCTTTGACTTCAATACTACGAATACGATTGGCTTTTATAAAAAGTTGGTCAGTCACCGAAAAAGGGCGCATGATGCGCCAAGCTGCACCATAATCGTGTAATTTTTTTGCAAACAGTTCACGACACAATGACAATATATGCTCAAATTGTTGTTGGGTATCTTTCATTACAAACTTTACTAAATATAGGGAACAAAGTTACACATTTTTCTCTTTAGATATAAACAAACGAGGTGGAAAAAGTCGTAACTCTTCCACCTCATCTCTATTTCATAAGACACAACTCCGACCTATGAGCAACGTAAAACTTGCCCAACACGCAAAGTCGTTCTTCTTGTTATTTGGTTTAACTTACAAAGTGCATCAATACTTGTCCCATTTCGTTTGGCAATCCGTTCCAAAGTATCTCCACTCACTATTTTATGATAGCGACTAGTGCCATTGGAAGAGGCCATTGCAGAACGACCTGCACCAACTGCTGATCCTCCACGGTTGTTTCCGCGATGGAAGACGTAACTATCTGATGTAACATCTTGTTTTTCAAAATCAAAAATCAATGCTGGATTAATTGCTTGCCCCAACAATCGCGTTTCAAAGTGCAAGTGAGAACCTGTAGAGCGCCCCGTATTTCCACCCAATCCAATAGGATCTCCAGCCTCTACATATTCATTCTCTTTCACAAGTTGTTTAGACAAGTGACCATAAACAGTCTCTAATCCATTGTTATGACGTATAACTACATATTGACCGTAGCCACGACGTTCAGTCTTAACAATCCGCACTCTTCCATCAAAAGCAGAACGAATCGTATCTCCAACATAAACTTTTACATCAAGACCGTTGTGCATACGACGACGGCGTGGTCCAAAGCGAGAAGTTATTCTTGTATTCCCTGTAGGCATACAGAAGCCACTCAAATCCACTCGAAAGGTCTCGGGTACAGGAGTTGCTCCATAAGCATGTACACGACTATTGCTCCATTCTGGATAGATTTCATAAGCAGGAAATTCCACTTTCTCAGCTTTAATCTGACGGATTAAAGCCAAAGAATCAAGCACTTTAAGTTTTTTGTCAATTGGCGCTTGTCGCGCTAAAACATCTTGAGCTGATAGATTTAAGCTAACAAAAGCAAATGCTGCCACTGCAACAACTTTCAAACTGTTTAGAATCATTGTATATTATCTTTTTTATCACAACTAGAGCGGAGTCCATAAACAGTTCCTCCTATCAAATTGTTCTATAATGCTATTTTCGTTCAAAGATAGGAACAATCCTTTAGAAATCAAACACATTGCTTATACTTTAACGTAAAAAAGTAGGACAGAGAGAGATAAAGAAGATAAGTACCCCCCAAAAAAGTTAGGAGACCGATTATAACAAAGTCGATTGTCACTAATGCCTTGTTAAAGAATATCGAAATAAAAATCAGGGCAAAACCCCTGTTTGAGCATATCATGATCTAGATGTACCCGTAATCTATTTGCTATAACTTTTCAAGGCAAATTGGCTCACTCAAAGATCATTTTTATATAAATCCCGAGTCAGAAGATAGACAATGAATACTCAAATTTAACGGGATGCTTTGGCAGATTGCATCAAAAATAGTCCTATCTGATAATATTACTGTCCGATAAAACTTAATGCCTTTAGAAAATCACTTGATTTTCCTATAATAGAATCTATTGGAGAGTAAATAAGCTTCAATTTAGGTCTATTCCGTTGAGTTTCTTACAAAATCATTAGCCAATGAAAAGACAAGCCCCT
>JBOFMR010000166.1:0-2593 GCA_051658485.1 Phocaeicola sp. | reverse complement strand
CCAAGGAAAAATAAGCTCACCTGCTACCGATACATTGGGGCAGACAGGCACCTCTAGCTCAAGATTAATCAAACTTAATGCATCAAAGAGCAAGTTTGTTTTTAATGCTATACAAGGGATATTAAAAGGGAGTTCGAACGGAAGCCCAAATGGTTTTTTCTCTCTAGTTCCCACCGGCTCAACAGCTGTATCAATTTGTGAATCGCCACTCTCCAAGAGTGGGTTTGATGAATCAGATACGATTCTAGAGGGTTGAACTACTGTCGCTGCCACAAGCGAAGAGCACAACTCTCCGCTTAGGAAACCTCCAACAGAGAAGAAGGTTCCCACGAGAAAAGCTTTTCTCAGCATTAATATTCTACTTTTTCTCAATTCTATTTTTTTTTAATGAGTTTTGTTTACTTCTATCATTCGCAGGTTCTACTTGTGACAAGTCACTTCGCTTCTGTTGTATCAATATTGACACGTCTGCTTAAAAGATGTTTTATTGTTGGTCTGTATTACTTTATACATGCGACATGTGCTTTTTTCAGCTATCACATAGCCTCTTTGACTAGAGGCGTAAAAAAAACTCATCAAAGATATTGTTTTTCAGAATAACATTCACAAAAAAAAACTAAAAAAATAAGAGTTGATACAGTTAATTAACTAAATTACACAAAAAACACAAAAGACGTTAAAGAATTCAATTACCACGAAGAGGTTTCGATTATTACTGCCTAGTAAGTAATCAATAAAAATTAATGATACATTTTGTTCCGATTTTGTTCAGTGTATCATTCAATCGTTCTTTGAGCTTTTGGAAGTTAAGAAAAGCATCGAAAGGTAGCCATCTGTATTTGATGAACCGCCAGAGGATTTCGATCCTATTCAGTTCAGGCGAGTATGGTGGTAAGTAGTAAACCCATAGGTCTTGCTCTTTCCATTTTTTGATTTTGGCCATAAACTTCTTGCTTCGGTGTATAGGTGCATTGTCTATAACAACGACCGTTCGCTTGGTTATTGTTTGGCAAAATTCGTCCATTGCAGCTATAGCACCATCGGAGTTTATTGCTCCCTCAAAGGTTCTTGAGAAAAGTTTGCAATCGGGAGTCATAAGCCCCAGCACACTCAATCGCTTGCCTTTTGCAGCAGGTAAAAGAACTGGATTGTCCTTGTGTTGCCACGCATATCCAACATTCGGAGTTAATCCGAAGTGGCTCTCATCACAATAGTAAAGGTCTATATATCTCATTTTATGCAACTCGATAAGTTGCTCTAATTCTGACTTTTGTCTTTCAAATTGAGATTGGGGTCGTTTGTCTTTCAATGAAAGCCTTACCCGTTTCCAGCTATAGCCCAGTACCTTTTAAAAAATTTTGCAGTGTCAATTTGCAAACTTTGATCGAGTGTTCCTTTTCGAGTATTTCAAGTATCGGTTTAAGGTTTCGATTGTGCTGCTTAATCAACGCAGGAAGTATGTCTGCAACAGAGGCAAGCTTCACCTTTGCTCCTCGACCTTCGAGTGAATACAGTACCGAAAACTTATCGTCTGCATTGGATAGCTCCCAACTCTCAAGTAGCCTTTCTATTGTATGCCTGTGGACTGACATCATATCAGCAACAGCCGATATGCAGTTTCCCTGATTGGATAAAAGCAAGGACATACTACGCTTACGAACAAGCAAATCAGGGCTTGTTTTGTGCAACTCTTTGAGACGTTTATTCTCTTCTTCTGTAAGTCTGACGTTTCGCATATATTTATTTGATTACTAAACAAATATACACATTTATTGCCACATGGGAAACAAATAAACAAAAAAGTACTATTAATTATTTTACATCACTTAGGTCGTAGATTTAGATCCGTTTTAAGCTGTCGGTTGGTGCACTCAATTTCTCTAATCAAGTTGTAATAGTCCCACGTAGTGCGTTCATCAAAACTTTTTACATTAGTACGCAAGAAGTACACTCCTTCGGTTTTATCCATTGCTACTGCTTCCTTTATATCCCACTTTACTTGTAACATCTCTGTAAGCTTCTCGCTGTTTTTAATATAGGATATGGTATAGAATCGTGCAATAGACGGGTAGCGTTCAATCGTACGTCCCACCCTTTCCACAACCTTTTCATAGCGTTTAATTCCTCCTTTTTTAGCAATTGCTTGGTTTATCTTATTCATCTCCTCTTCAAATCGCTCTTTCCATTGCCGGTTCATAGAGGCTTCGGTCATCGCTTTAGAGGGAGAGGTAATTTCGAGGTAGTAATCCTCTTGTGGACCCGTTTGTATTTCGCACAGGGCAATCTCTCGCTTTTTCGCATCTTTCACGATAACTGTTCGATGGTCACTAGAGAGTGAATAATCTTTGAGACGAGTACGTGAAACACAGAGATAGTTGTATCCTTTCTCTTTTATCTGTAGCAGATTATCCTCCGTAGCAATGCCAGCATCTATCACTACAAGGGTTTTTTGATTGGTTACAGGACTCTTTACTGCCAGCTTTTCAATCATATCAGGCAATGATTTGGGATCAGATGTATTTCCCTCAAGAATAGAGGAATAACGAATGAATCCCTCTTTGTTTATGCACAAAGCAAGCACAAGCAAACGGCA
>JBOFMR010000165.1:0-10158 GCA_051658485.1 Phocaeicola sp. | reverse complement strand
GGGTATTACATTTTACCAGTTAAGATGTCAAGTGTATCGCTAGCAATCATCAACTCTTCATCTGTTGGGATAATTGCCACTTTTACTTTTGATGTAGGTACAGAAAGTTCAATCTCTACCCCACGAGTTTTGCGATTCTTTTCCAAATCAATCTCTACGCCCATATATTCCAATCCTTCGCAAGATAGTGCACGGCAAGACCATTGGTTTTCACCTACACCTCCTGTGAAGATGATTGCATCTACACCACCCATAGCTGCTGCGTATGCGCCGATGTATTTTTTAGTACGATAGAAATACATCTTTTCAGCCATAATAGCTCTTGGATTTCCCTCTGCTACTGCATCTTCAATAGTACGCATGTCGCTTGACATTTGGCTTACACCTAGCATACCACTTTTTTGATTCAAAAGATTGGTAATGCCATTTGCAGTTAATCCCTCTTTTTCCATGATATATGTTACTGCACCAGCGTCGATATCTCCACTACGAGTTCCCATCATAAGACCTTCAAGTGGAGTCATACCCATACTTGTATCGATACATTTACCGTTTTTTACAGCCGAGATTGATCCACCATTACCGATGTGGCAAGTAATGATTTTTGATGTTTCGTAGTTTAAACCCAAAAATTCACATGCACGTTTTGAAACGTAGCGGTGAGAAGTTCCGTGGAAACCGTAACGACGTACACCATATTTTTCATACAATTCGTAAGGAATGGCATATAAGTAGGCATAATCAGGCATTGTTTGGTGGAACGCTGTATCAAATACCCCTACTTGAGGAACGTTAGGAAGTACCTTTGTTATGGCATTTACCCCCTTTAAGTTAGCTGGATTGTGTAGTGGAGCTAGGTCGTTACAAGCTGTAAATGCATCCAATACCTCTTGGTTTAATAATACAGACTCACTAAAACGTTCTCCTCCATGTACCATGCGGTGTCCTACAGCATGAATTTCATTCAATGATTCGATAGCACCATATTCAGCATGAATCAATGTTTCTAGGATGAACTCGACTCCTGTTCTGTGTCCAGGAATATCTTTCTCTAATGTTTTTTTGCTACCATCAGGTAGAGTAAACTTTAGGAATGAATCAATTTGACCAATTTTTTCAATACCTCCTTGAGTTAGCACCTCTTGGGTTGCCATATCAAGCATTTTATATTTAATCGAAGAACTACCGCAGTTAAGAACTAAAATTTTCATAATTTTCTAAATGTATTAAGGGATTAATTTTTAGCTGCAATAGCTTGGTTAGCTGTAATTGCAATCATTTTATAAACATCATCAATAGAACAACCACGTGAAAGGTCATTTACAGGCTTTGCAATACCTTGTAAAATAGGGCCGATGGCTGTTGCATTACCTAAGCGTTCTACTAGTTTGTAGCTAATATTACCTACTTCTAGGCTAGGGACAATCAGAACATTTGCATAACCTGCAATCTCTGACCCGGGTGCTTTGCTTTCGCCAATGTGAGGAACCAAAGCAGCATCTGCTTGTAATTCACCATCTATTTTCAATTCAGGTGCCAATTCCTTAGCTATCCCTACTGCATTTCTTACTCTATCTACCACTTCGTGTTTAGCTGATCCTTTAGTTGAGAAGCTCAACATAGCTACGCGAGGGTCAAGGCCTGCTACTGTTTTTGCTGTTTCGGCTGTACAAACTGCAATTTGTGCCAACTGATTTGCATCAGGAACTGGAGTTACGGCTACGTCACCCATTACAATTGTTCCGTGTTCACCATAGTCAGGTGCTTTGGTAAGTAACAACATTGCACCTGATACACAAGTAATACCTGGAGTTGTTTTTATGATTTGTAATGCTGGGCGTAATACCGCACCTGTTGTGTTTTGTGCTCCGGCCAATTGACCATCAGCATCACCTGCTTTCATCATTAAGCAACCCAAGTACAATGGATCTAAAACCAACGTTTGTGCTTGCTCCATTGTCATACCTTTTGCTTTACGTAGGTCGAATAACAATTCAGTATATGTCTCCTTTTTAGGGTTGTTCATAGGATCAAGAATTGTAGCTTTGCCAATATTTCCTAATCCCCATTTTTCTGCCAATTCCTTAATTTCAGTGGGGTTGCCAATTAAAATGAGATCGGCTACTTCATCTGTTAAGATTTGGTTAGCAGCTTTTAATGTACGTTCTTCAGTTCCTTCAGGAAGGACAATGCGCTGTTTGTCAGCTTGCGCACGCTTGATGATTTGCGATATTAAATCCATGATCTAATGTTGTATATAAATGAGTGAATTGAATTGCTACTGATTTGATATTGCAAAAATAGGCAATGTTTGCAATATCTACATTGCAAAATGGCTCTTTTTTTCAGTATAAATAGAAAAAAACAGCGTAATGCTCTGTTTGTTATTTTAAATTCTAGTAGAGATGTTTCTTCCTTTTGTGTCTGTAATATTTGTTTATGGCTTGATTAATAAGTTATTAATCGTGATTGATAAAATCTTCTCAATTTATAAAATCCCAACCTATTTCAACCTCTTCTTCATCTCTTGGGAGTGAAAGCGTTTGTCTAATTGTTTGTAAATTAGGTAAATATAGCTTCCTCTGGCGATGGGATTTTTTGAAATACTCCTGCATGATACAGTGGTTAGGCGGAGTTTCTAAACTCTTTAAACGGTTTCTCTTTTTACCTAACTTAGCTGACTTGAGGTCGATTCTATTAGTTAGCAACCCATACATCGCCCATATTTTAGCGGAGATTAAGAGAAGCTTTAAGATTACATTTGGAGAGTTGTTACAAAGGTAACCAAAGAAACTACTTATGCTATTTTATAGGCTTATTTTTTTACTTAGAATTGAAAGCGGAATCTGGAGGTTCTTTGTTGTCGTTTCCTCCTGCTACATTTTAGTTTTTGGTGCGAGATTCTAAAAAATATCCCATACATTTGCAGTCTCAATTTTTATAAAAAAACAGATGATTCGTCAGTGTGCCGTTCTATTTGGCTGTTTAGCCTTGGGAGAGTTTCTGGTTTATATAACCGGGATTAAACTACCTTCTAGTATTATAGGAATGCTTCTTTTAACCCTTTTCTTAAAGTTGGGTTGGATTAAATTGCATTGGGTAGAGGGAATCTCTGATTTCCTGATAGCTAATTTAGGTTTCTTCTTTATTCCACCAGGGGTTGCACTAATGCTTTATTTTGATCTTATTGCTGCTCAATTTTGGCCTATTGTAATTGCTACGCTCGTAAGTACCCTACTGGTTTTGGTAGTAACAGGCTGGATTCATCAATTAATACGTAAGTGGAATGGACTTTTTAGAAAATAAATTCTTCCTTTTGGCTATTACCTTTCTCCTCTTCTTTTTGTCGAAGAAGTTGCAAGAGCGTACCGGGTGGGTGATACTCAACCCTATACTGTTGACCATAGCCTTACTCATTCTTTTCCTACAACTCACAGGAATCAGTTATCAAGCTTATAACGAAGGGGGAGAGGTTATTGAATTTTGGTTAAAACCTGCGGTGGTGGCACTAGGTGTACCTCTCTATTTGCAACTAGAGATGATAAAAAAACAACTTCTTCCTATCTTGCTTTCGCAATTGGGAGGATGTTTGGTGGGCATTGTTTCGGCTGTACTTATTGCGAAGTCATTGGGGGCTAGCCCCGAGGTAATTGTTTCGATAGCTCCTAAATCAGTAACTACTCCCATTGCTATGGAGGTAGCTCAGTCGATGGGAGGTGTTCCGTCATTGACTGCAGCCATCGTTGTAGTCGTTGGGCTGTTGGGAGCTCTTCTAGGATTCAAAGTGTTGCATCTTGGAAAGGTTCGTAGTCCCATTGCTCAAGGGCTTTCAATGGGAACGGCTGCACATGCTGTTGGCACCTCTGCTGCAATGGAGGTAAGTAAGAAGTATGGTGCTTATGCCAGCTTAGGATTGACCATAAATGGTATCTTGACCGCTTTTCTTGCACCTTTAATCTTGCGTTTGCTAGGCATTATTTAAGTGAGGAGTCTCTCTTCGTAAATCAACTTTTAATTTGAGAAAAGCAACTTTTAGTAGAAATAAGGGGTTGATAAACGTTATTTTTGTTGTACTACAGAATAAAAGTAAAAAATAGATATGTTACAATTTCAAGCAATTACCCTAGAAAGCCGTTCGTTGATTCAATCTTATACGTTAAGTGGATCACGCCGCAATTGCGACCTCTCTTTTGCCAATCTCTATGGTTGGCGCTTTCTTTACCAAACAGAGTTTGCTATCGAAGCGGGCTATTTGCTGCTTCGATTCTGGGTAGAGGGAGAGTTAGCTTATATGATGCCTATCGGAGAGGGAGATTTGGGCAAGGTACTTCAACTATTGATGGAGGATGCTACAGCTCAAAAGAGTCATTTGCGCTTGTTGGGAGTTTGTGTCGATATGCAGAGAGATATAGAGGCAGTGCTGCCGGGTTGCTTCACCTTTACTTCTGATCGTGATTATGCTGACTACATCTATTTGCGTTCAGACTTAACGACCCTGGTGGGGAAAAAGTATCAACCGAAGCGTAATCATCTAAATAAGTTCAAGAAAAACTATCCGGATTACTGCTTTAAACCTTTAACCTCCGACTTAGTGCCTATTTGTTTGGAGTTGGAAGAGAAGTGGTGTATCGCCAACAACTGTGCAGAACGTGCTGAATTGGAAGATGAACGTGAATGTATGATTGCAGCATTGAACAATATGGAGGCATTAGGCATAACGGGTGGACTGCTTTATGCAAACAATGAGATCGTTGCATTTACCTATGGAGGAGCAATCAATCAACAAACGTGGGATGTTTGTGTGGAGAAAGCCGATACCACGGTTGAAGGTTCGTATGCGATGATTAATTACGAATATGCCAACTCTTTGCCTGAGCAGTACATCTATATCAATCGTGAAGAAGATTTGGGATTGGAAGGATTGCGAAAGTCTAAACTCTCATATTACCCCGAAACTTTATTGGAAAAATGCATAGCCAACCAACTGTGACGACTCTTGAAGCTGCTAAAGAGCTGTGGAATCTCTGCTTTCAGGATGATGAACAATTTACTTCCTTCTATTTTCGTTGTCGCTACAGCGATGAGATTCATCGAGCGATTTACCGGAAAGGGGTGATGATTGCTGCTCTGCAAGCAATTCCCTATCAATTGAATTGGCGAGGTCGATTGATTGAAACAGCCTACATCTCTGGCGCTTGTACGCATCCCGACTATCGAAAACAAGGTGTTATGCGTCAACTTTTGGAGGAGGCACATCTGCAGATGTATAGAGATGGAGTAGGAATTAGTACCTTAATTCCTGCCGATTCGTGGCTTTTCAATTATTATGCTGAGTCGGGTTATGAGATTCTTTTTAGTTATCAAGCCAAGCGAGTGTTCACTTCGTCACTTCGAAAATTATCAACCATCAAAGTTGAGAAGAGTAAGAAGTTATCAACAGGTCAATTCTTGTTTGTTAATAACCTTATGAAGCTTAGGAATTGCTCACTGTTGCATAGTGAAAAAGATTTAGAAGCAGTCGTAGAGGCATTCTCGATGGAGGGAGGAGTGGTGCTTGTCGCTACCGCCAACGAGTCGATATGTGGAATGGCTTTTGTCGTGATGCAGAATGGAATTGTTATTATAAAGGAGTTATTAACAGGGGGTGTTGATACTCTATCTACAGAATATTCGAATCTATCAGTGAGGAATGAGAAGAGCTCTTCACCCGAAAGAGATGCTTTGTTGATAGCTGCTTCTGAACATTTTCAGGTCGATGAATTGGTTTGTTATCAGCCTCCTCTATGGAGTGAAAAGGGTATGATTCGCGCCAATGAGGATAACATCAGTTCGTTGGGAATGGCACGAATTATCAATGTACCCCAAGTGTTGCAGTGCTGGGCGGAAATCTATCCCGAGGCAACCGATTACATCCACTTAGAAGGGGATGAGGCTATACCGGAAAACAACGGTTATTATGTAATCCACGCAGGTACTCTTGAGGTGGCTCAGTTAGCAGATGTTAGTTATGAAACTCACACCCTTACCACTTTGACTCAAAAACTATTTCTTTCCGAAGTGCCCTATATGAGTTTAATGTTGGATTAAGCAGAAGTTGTAATCAGTCGTTCCAACCCTTCGGCAGATAGGCGGAGGTGGAATTTCCCCTTGTAGGCTACTGATATATTACCCGTTTCTTCAGAGACAATAATGGCCAAAGCATCGCTCTCTTGTGATACTCCCATAGCAGCTCGATGTCGCAATCCCAACGCTTTTGAGATGTTTCGGTCGTGTGATACAGGTAAAATGCACCCTGCAGCAGTGATTCGTTGGCGGCGAACAACCATTGCTCCATCGTGTAGTGGGCTGTTTTTAAAGAAGATATTCTCAATCAAACGTTGGCTTAATCCCGCATCAATGGTGTCCCCTGTAGTGATAATTTCATTTAAAGGGATGGATCTTTCCATTACAATAAGCGCGCCTGTTTTGCTTTTGCTCATACTCAAGCAAGCCAATACAATGGGCATAATGTCCTCTTTCTCTTCTTTTACTTTTTTATGTCCCGAAAAGAATCGGAGTACCGAACCAACCCGCTTTTGTGTACCCAATGTTACAAAGAAGCGGCGAATGTCATCTTGAAAAAGAATGATTAAGGCCAATGTACCCATACTGACGAGCTTGTCAAAAATAGAGCCTAGGAGTTTCATCTCTAGTACCTGAGAAACAATAACCCAAATGCCTGTAAAGACCAATACACCTACAAAAATATTGATTGAGCCCGATGCCCTCATCAGTCGGTACGATTGATAGAGGAGATAGGCTACTAGTAGGATATCGATAAAATCTTTTATGCTAAAATCAAAGAACATAGTTACTCTCTTTTATAAATCAATATTTGGGAAAACTCTCATTTATCTTTTGAACCAATTTGACAGCCTCTACTGCCTCTTTTACATCGTGTACTCGAAGGATGTGTGCCCCTTTGAGAAGTGAAACGGTATGAAGAACTGTTGTGCCGTTTAATGCCTCTTGAGCCGTTATATCTAGCTGCTTGTAGATCATTGATTTTCGAGAAACTCCAACTAAAATAGGCAGTTCGTAGATGTGGAAATCTTCTAGGGAGTTCATTAATTCATAGTTGTGATCAATGGTTTTAGCAAAGCCAAATCCAGGGTCAATTAGAATATCTTTGACTCCCAAGTCTTTAAGTTGTTTTACTTTCTCTGAAAAATAGTAAAGCACTTCGGGCAGAAAATTGTCGTAATGTAACCTCTCTTGCATCGTTTGTGGAGTGCCTCGCATATGCATAATGATATAGGGCACATTTAATTGAGCAATGGTAGGGAACATTTGACAATCCATTTCTCCAGCTGAAATGTCGTTAATCATGGCAACACCATACTCTTCAACGCACATCTTTGCTACATCTGCTCGGAAGGTGTCGACCGATACAATGGCTTGGGAATGGTTCTTCTTGATAATCTCCAACCCTATGCGCAGACGGTTCATCTCCTCTTGTGCGGAGATATGTTCAGCCTGTGGGCGAGAAGAGTACGCACCTACATCTATAATCGTTCCTCCCTCTTTGGTGATTTGTTCTACGCGAGTGGCTATCTCTGTCTCTGTACTTTGACGGCACCCTGCGTAAAAAGAGTCGGGAGTCACATTCAGAATCCCCATCACTTGAGGTTGTGATAGATCGAGCAATTGGCCATTAACATTAATGAATAGGGGAAGGCTTTTTTTCATTCCTTTTCTTTGCTGGTTTGTGCTACAAAAGTACACAGAAATCTGAATTTATGTGTTATATCGTGTTTTAAAAATCGGTTGTTATACGAAGCGTGCAATTCTCTGGTAATATTTTTAGTGTTGTACGGCTGTGCGACAGGCGTTGTACGGCCGTAGAGATAGGTGTTGCACAGTTGTACGACAAGCGTTGCACGGCTGTTCGACACTAACTTTCATGGGTAGAATGGGATAAAAAAGAGTGTAGGTAGGGTACTGGAGTCGATAAATGTACGAAGATTCCCTGCTCTATTCGGTTGCCTGTCGGGTGATATGGCTCAAAGAGAGTGGTTGGCAAATCGAAAATGATTGGAGTGGTTATTTAGTTAGTTGGCAGCTGTTAGCGGTTGACTCTTTTTACAAACGATGCTGAATCTAGTGAAGTAAGGGGATAATAGAAGAGAAATTAGGGCTTTCATTCTCCTGTATTTTGCATTGTTTGCGTTGAAGAGTGCAAATTCATTTCAGTAAGTTATAAAAAGAAGTAACTTTGCATCGTTAGGTTATGTCCCTATGATGTGGTAAGAGAGAGGAGAGGAATTGCTAAACCATTTGATGAAATTCCATCCTTGATTCTGGGAAACAAAGATAGGGTACTGACCTCATTAGAACCCCAATAAAAAGAGATGAAATCATGAATATATCTACCCTATACAGCTGCTTCAAGGCATGCAACTCTATAACTACCGATACCCGTGCTTGTGTGCCGGGTGCTATGTTTATCGCACTAAAAGGCGAGTCGTTCAATGGGAACGCCTTTGCTCACGAAGCATTAAGTAAAGGATGCAGTTACGTTGTCGTAGATGAGGCTGAATATGCTTTGCCCGATGACTCTCGCTATATCTTAGTTTCTGATGGCTTGAAAGCCTTGCAGCAACTAGCTAGTTATCACCGTCAGCAATTAGGCACTCCCATCATCGGCATAACTGGAACCAATGGTAAAACAACAACCAAGGAGCTAATTGCTGCGGTACTTCAGCAGCGTTACAAGGTTCATTATACAGCAGGTAACCTAAACAACCACATTGGTGTACCGCTTACGCTGCTTCAATTGACAGCTCAGCATGAACTGGCTGTGATAGAAATGGGTGCTAACCATCCAGGTGAAATCGCTTTATTGTCCTCTATTGCTCAACCCGACTATGGGATTATTACCAATGTGGGTAAGGC
The DNA here is from genome assembly GCA_051658485.1 of Phocaeicola sp. Taxonomy (GTDB): domain Bacteria; phylum Bacteroidota; class Bacteroidia; order Bacteroidales; family Bacteroidaceae; genus Phocaeicola. The sequence continues at coordinate 1,224 of JBOFMR010000165.1, read as the reverse complement.
TCATTTAGAGGGTTTTGGCTCTTTTGAGGGGGTGATTAAAACGAAGACTGAACTCTATGACTATCTGCGTGGAGCCGGTAAGCAAACGATTTTCCTTGATAATGAAAATAATTACTTAAAAGAGAATGTGGCTGGCTTAAATTGTATAACCTATGGTGCTTGTTCATGTGGAGGTAGTTGTAGTGTATGTGGAACCCTACTTTCTAGTGCCCCTTTCCTCTCTTTTCGTTGGAGCAGTCAAGGGGTTAGTTACGAGGTGACAACTCAGTTGGTAGGTGCCTACAATTTACAAAATGCACTTGCTGCTATTGCTATAGGGCGCTATTTTAAAGTTTCGGATGAAGCCATCTGTACAGCACTTCAAAACTACCACCCCCAAAATAATCGTTCGCAGTTGGTGCAGACTGGTAGCAACTACTTGATTGTAGATGCTTACAATGCCAACCCAACAAGTATGATGGCTGCTTTGCAAAACTTTGAACAGCTAGAGAGCCGTCACAAGGTAGTTGTCTTGGGGGATATGCGTGAATTGGGAACTTACAGTTCTGAGGAGCACCTAAAGGTTATTACTTATTTAGCTACTGTTTCGTCATTTAAACGAATCCTCTTGGTAGGAGAAGAGTTTGGTAGAGCTCTCTCAGCTTTTGGGGAAACCTCCTCTTTTGAACATTGCAGCAACGTGGATCAGCTTATCGAGCAGCTTGAGGAACAACCTATAACTGAATCGACTTTACTTATTAAGGGGTCAAATGGTATTCATTTAAATAAGCTAGTAGCCTCTCTATAATCCTCCTATAAAGTTAATCTTGGCTTTGTAATCAACCGCCTCTCTTCTTTAAGTTAGTGTGTTGTGGATTCAATGAAGTGTAAATCCTATTATCTAAAGAGGAGTGATTGTTGTAAAATCACTCCTCTTTGGTTTTTTAATCTATAGAGTTAATCTCTACGTTTCGCTGGGATAAAAGAAAAAGTGCTTTAATAGACTCATTTTATAGGTTGGATCAATTTTAACTATAATCAGAACGATCCACCACTTTTACGGGTGAGTCAGTTCTTCCTCTTTAGGCTAACGAAACGATATGCGTAGGGCTCACCCGATAAACCCTGGGGACTACGCATATATTTTCGTTAGCCTAAATAGGAAGAACTTCACATCAATTACTCCTCTTAAGCTTGCCCTAAAAGCTTTGATTTTAGCATTAAATGATTCTGCAAATGCATTGG
>JBOFMR010000164.1:0-18851 GCA_051658485.1 Phocaeicola sp. | reverse complement strand
ACCCTAAATGGCTAGTAAACCCTACGTACTCTCGGCTCACCAAGACTGATCAAACAAAAAAGAGACCGATGCTTGGTTAATAGCATCGGTCTCAAATGAAATGATTCTGGACAGATTGTGATTATTCCCATTCAGAATTTACGGGCACTGAATTGTTCGCTCTTTATGCGTCTTTAGCTTTCCCTTGGTGTACAGTAAGTTGTGGGAATGGGAATCCGATACCTACCTCATTGAAGCGAGTATAAATAGCTTGATTCATCTTGAAAGAGATGTCCCAATAATCTTCACTCTTCACCCATACACGTATTTTAATATCTACGCTGCTGTCTGAAAGTGCACCTAATTCTACAAAAGGTGTTGGCTCAGGAAGAATGCGTTTGTCTTCAGCGATTAGTTCTCTGATAACTTTTTCTACTTTTTTATAATCTGCACCATACTCTACGCCAACATTCCACTCCAAACGGCGAGTGCTCATTCTGCTGAAGTTAATAATGGTACCGCTACTCATAGCTCCGTTAGGAACATAAATCATTTTATTATCTACGGTAACTAGGATCGTGTGGAAAATTTGGATTTCCTTCACTGTTCCTAAAATACCTCCCACACCTTCGATGAAATCACCAACTCGGTAGGGGTGGAAAAGTAGAATCATTAATCCTCCTGCAAAGTTTTGTAGATTTCCAGAAAGTGCCATACCGACTGCCACACCGGCAGAAGCAAGTAGAGCGGCAAAACCTGTGAGTTCAATACCTAATTTGCCGATAACAGCCAATATAAGCATTACTAACAATAAGATGTTTACCAAACTTTTTGTGAATGATTGGATACTAGGCTCTACATTACGTTTGATTAAGATCATTTTGACAAAGCGATTGATCCAATTGATAATGATTTTACCTACAATAAAGACGATAATGGCACTCAATAATTTGCCACCCATTGAAACACTTAAGCTGATTAGCTTGTCTAATACTTCAGAAAGTTGTATACCTCCTGCTTCTGATACTGATGATAACATAGTTTAAAAATTTTAAAAAATAAATAGTTCTCTGTTTGATAAAAAATGAGCAATTGTCATTCGACTTACTTAAAGAGTTAATGCCGTTTATAAAAAAGAGTCTCTCGTTTTTTATGATAGGTTGAGCTCTCCTTTTCCTGGTCTAACAATCTCAATATTCTCTGTAGTGCAGTTCACAACAGTTGAGGGGATGATTCCCCCTATTCCTCCATCTATCACAAGATCAACTTCACATCCATATTTCTCTTCGATTAATTCGGGAATGGTTTGGTATTCTAGCTCCTCTCCATCCTCGAGTGGTAGTGTGGTAGTCAATATGGGTGCCTCTAGTCGTTTGCATATTTCAAGAATGATTCCATTATCAGGAATACGAATACCTACCTCCTTGCGATTTTTAAAAATCTTGGGGAGCTTACTTCCTGTGCTAAGGATAAAGGTAAAAGCACCAGGCAAATTACGCTTCATTATTTTAAAGGTCGCATTGTCTACCTTTGCATATTCACTGATATTGCTTAAGTCACAACAAATAATGGATAGGTTTTTCTTTTTAGGATCTATCCCTTTCAGTTTGCAGATGCGCTCAATGGGGCGCTCCTTCAACGCATGACAACCAATGGCATACATTGTATCTGTGGGGTAGATAATAACTCCGCCCTCTTCAAGGATCTGAACAATTCGATCAATCTCTTTAGGGTTGTTATTCTTTTCATAAAGTTTCAGTAGCATACTGTTCTATTTTTTATTTTTCTTTTTGCGGATTCGTTCAGCCAGCGCCCATTGCAGAGCTGCCTCTTCCTCTTTCCCTAATCTCATAAGTACATCCCCCATTAGTTCGTGGCTTTGTGCATGTTCCGGTTTAAGTGAAGTGGCACGATCTAAATCATTGAGTGCCCCCTCTAAGTTATTTAAGGCTAGCCTTACTTTACCTCTATTATAAACCGTTTTAAATAGGTTTGGGTTTAGCTCTACACTTTTATTTAAACAAACCTCCGCATCGTAATACTCTTTTTCATTGTATAGCGTAATCCCTTTGCGTACCCAAGCCTCTATTAGTGCAGGATATAGCTCAATGGCTTTGTTATAATTGGCTATTGCTGCTTTCGCATCGTGCGCTTGCGTGATGCACTCATTCCCCATTTGATAATACTCCAAAGCATACTTCTGTAAGCTCTCTTTCTGTTCGTGCAGCTTTTCCTTGAGCGATTTGTTTTCCTCTTTTAACTGGTTAATAACTTCTAGTTTTTTTCTAATAAAGCGTTGGTTAATAGGTTTCTCAATATCGTATCGGCTGTGAATAGCCAAAAAGAATTGAGACAGAAACTCTTTGAAATCACCCTTATCGAAAGCCTTTACCGCTGCTACATATTGCAGGTCAGCCTGTGCCTGTACCAATGCTTTCTCGATAGCCTGCTTGTCGTTAAATTGATGAGAAAACTGCACGATTTCGGGTCGAACGAATATATCACCTCGAGTCACCTCCCGTTTTAGTTGGATGCCATCAAGCGAGGTGCATCTGCTTAATGCCACATAGGCTTGTCCTCCTGCAAATACCCCTCCTGTAAAATCAATAATAACCCTACTAAAGGTGAGTCCTTGACTTTTGTGCACCGTGATGGCCCAAGCCAATCGAATGGGGTATTGGATAAAAACGCCTAACTCTTCCTCTTCTATTCGTTTCTCTTCTTCGTTGTAGGTATAACGAATATTACGCCACGTTTCCCGTTCCATACAGACCTCTTTTCCCTCTTCGGTAACGGCGTATAGATCACCCTCGTCACTCATACCCGATACGGTCCCGATGGTTCCATTTACCCACCGCTTGTTTTGGTCATTTTTTATGAAGATTATTTGCGCCCCTGCTTTTAGCTCCAAATCCATTTGCGTAGGCAGCGAAGTGGCTGGGAACTCTCCTTTTATTTCACCTTTCAGGACAATAGCCTCTCCAGGTAGTTCTGCCAATTTTTTCTCATTGATAAAATCAACTGTATCTCGCCGCGTAGCCAAGGTTATATACAGGTCGCTCTCCTTCTTTTCTATCGCAGTTTGGTAGCGTGTATTGAGCAGTTGCAAATGGGTTGCTTGGGCTGTATTGGTCCGAATGTGATTCAGTACGCTTACAAAAGCAGGGTCCGTTTGCCTATATACTTTGGTGAGCTCTACAGAAACGAGTTTCATTTGGGCAAACACTCGTGCCGAGAAGAAGTAGCAAGTAGGGTAGAAGCGTGTCAATAGCTCCCGTTCTTCACTCTTTACAACCGGTTCTAGCTGAAACATATCCCCTACAAAAAGGAGTTGTTTCCCGCCAAAAGGTTCTCGCATGTTTTGTGAATAGACGCGTAATACTTTGTCTATAAAGTCGATAATATCAGCTCGTACCATCGATATTTCATCGATAATGATCAGCTCGACCTCTTTGATAATCTTTCGGTGAGAGGAACTGTATTTCAAAAAGTCGTGAAGTCTTCCCTTTTGCAAGCTAAATTGGGGATCATCCGGTAGTAAGGGATAGAAGGGCAATTTGAAGAAGCTGTGTAGCGTACTTCCGCCTGCGTTGATTGCCGCAATGCCTGTTGGAGCCAACACAATATGTTTCTTCTTTGTCACCTTGCAAAGATGCTTCAAGAAAGTAGATTTCCCTGTACCCGCTTTGCCTGTTAGAAAAACAGATTGGCGTGTATATTGAATAAGATTCAAGGCATCTTGAAACTCTTTATTTTGGGTATCTATTTGCGTCATACTGTGGACTCTAATTGGTGTGCAAAGGTATACAAAAGGGGTGAAAAGAGCGAAAGAAAGGATCTAAAAAGGCGTTTTTTATCTTTTCTTTTGAATCTTAGCTTCTCTTTTTCTCTCTTTTTTATTGATTGCTTCTTCTAGATGAAGATCTTTTTTTAGAGATATGCTAACGTTGTTGGGGGGATTGGCTGCCATAACCATTCTGTTCGTTCTTTGCTTTTGATATTTTGAGTGATGGGTCGGTAAGGTATGGCTATTTAACAGATGAGGGATGGCAAAAGCCATCCCTCATCTGTTAAATATTAGCGGAGTAAAACCGCCTGTTTGTGTTACTTGTTTTCGTTCAACATAACATAGCCCCAAATCATTGGATCAGCTTTTGCTATCTTGTGAAAGATGTCCATTACTTTTTTCATAATTGTTATCCTTTTAAATTAATACCTTAAAAACATTTGCCTTGGCTAACCATCTCGGTCTGCTTTGGCACATTAATTAATACCTAATAAAAACACTCTTTAAACTAATACCTGATATATTGAATCAATCTTTTTATGTTTTACAGCACAAATATAGAGGTTTTCTTATTAATGGATATGTTTTTTAGCATGTATTTCTCGATTTTGCCATCTTTCTTGACGTAAATCAAGCAAAGAGGGCGGTTAGTTCCTTCTATTAGGCAATAAAGATGATTCGGAGATAAAAAGTCAATAGCCCTAAATAAGCCTTAGTTGGGTTTTACTACATAAGTTGGCAACGCACCAATATCAAGATGACTCTTTGTTGCCCCAGTATCTACTCCTTGATGCCTCCCATTCTAAAGAGGGTTGAATTCAACTATAGGAGGCTGTTGACTCTTTTTATACCTTCTCATTGTACAAGACTTTAATATCAAAAGCACAAAAGGATTGCGCGTATGCAGATAAAATAGAATCTATTATGTGGCTATATGAGCAGTTGATGTGTGTGTCAACTCTCTGCTACTTGGTTGCCATTGCAACGAAGTAGCAGGAAAAAACTGACTAAACAATCTATTTGCTCATTCGTAGAGATACTGTGCACTAACTGTGACTTTTTGAAAGTTCTTTTTGAAACTTTCTCGAAAAGCATAGAGCTTTCTGAATTCTTCCTTATCTTTGAAAGTATTAAACAAATTTGGATTATATAGAACATAAATCGGTCTAGTATGGATAATCACATGAAACAAATTGCACAACGTTTGCAAGGATTGCGTGAATCGCTTGATTTAACAGTGCAAGAGGTGGCAAAACGTTGTCAGCTTACAGAAGAGCAATATATGAAACTTGAGAGTGGAACAGCAGATGTGTCGGTTAGTACGTTGCAAACTGTAGCTCGCAGTTACGGCCTTCCTCTCGAAACAGTGATGTTTGGTGAAGAACCTAAAATGAATAGTTACTTTTTAACTCGAAAGAACACTGGGGTATCCATCGAAAGAACCAAGGCTTATCAATACCAATCTTTGGCATCGGGCTTTCGCAATCGCAAGGTAGCCCCCTTGTTGGTGACGGTAGAGCCTAAGCCCGTTGGTACTCCTTTAACCTGTAACAGTCACCAAGGGCAGGAGTTTATTTATGTGATTCAGGGAGAAATGCAACTTCATATAAATGGGAAGAATCTAGTACTAGGTGAGGGAGACTCGGTCTATATTGACTCTACTCTTCCACACGGTATGCAAGCACTTAATAATGCGACCCTTCAGTTTTTAACTGTAGTTATATAATTCATAAAAGAACATAGATATCCAATAGACATGGTAGAAAAATATTTAAAGCAGACCCTATTTGCTTCTCAAGAGGATTTTAATGAAAACTTAGAGATACAAGTACCTGAAAAGTTTAACTTCGGTTATGATGTTATTGATGAATGGGCAGCTACACATCCTGATAAGAAAGCATTGCTTTGGACCAATGACAAGGGGAAATGTATCCAGTTTACCTATGCTGATATGAAGCGTGAGAGCGATAAAACGGCGAGCTATCTCCAATCATTAGGAGTTGGAAAAGGGGATAAGGTGATGCTTATCCTGAAGAGACGTTTCGAATTTTGGCACACGATGATTGCCCTTCATAAGTTGGGCGCTGTAGCCATTCCAGCAACTCACCTATTAACAAAGAAAGATATTGTATACCGTTGTCAGGCTGCTGATGTGAAGATGATTGTCTGTTGTGGCGAGCCCCTCATAACCGAACACATATTGTCTGCTATGCCTGAATCGCCTACAGTAGAGTCATTGGTTAGTGTTGGTCCCTTTGTACCTGCTGAATTTAAAGATTTTCATGAGGGGGTAGAACAAGCAGCTCCTTTTGTAAAGCCTTCATACGAGATAGCAAACAACGATTCAATGTTGATGTACTTTACTTCGGGCACCACAGGTGACCCCAAAATGGTAGCTCATAGCTTCACTTACCCATTGGGTCATGTTGTGACAGCCTCTTACTGGCATAATTTGCACGAAGATAGTTTGCATCTAACCATAGCCGATACAGGCTGGGGGAAAGCCGTTTGGGGAAAACTCTATGGACAGATGATAGCAGGTGCTAATGTATTTGTCTATGACCATGAGAAGTTTACACCTGCCGATCTTCTTCAAAAGATAGAGCAGTATCAAATAACCTCCCTTTGTGCACCTCCTACGATCTACCGTTTTTTAATCAGAGAAGATTTACGTAGCTACAACCTCTCTTCGCTAGAGTATTGCACTACTGCGGGTGAAGCACTGAACCATTCGGTTTACGAAACCTTTAAAGAGGTGACTGGTATTCGATTGATGGAGGGATTTGGACAAACTGAAACTACCCTAATCTTGGGTACTTTCCCTTGGATGGAGCCTAAGCCGGGTAGTATGGGCGTACCCAATCCGCAATATAAGATCGATTTAATTACACCCGATGGGCGTAGTGTCGAAGCAGGGGAGCAAGGTGAAATCGTGATATTGACAGGTGATGGTAATCCCGTTGGACTTTTTCAAGCCTATTATCGGGCAGAAGATTTGACACAGCGCACTTGGCACGATGGCCTTTACCATACAGGGGATATTGCTTGGCGCGATGAAGATGGCTATTTTTGGTTTGTAGGGCGGACGGATGATGTAATCAAGAGCTCGGGTTATCGTATCGGCCCATTTGAGGTAGAGAGTGCCTTGATGACTCACCCCGCTGTTGTTGAATGTGTCATAACGGGTGTACCCGATGAGGTGCGTGGTCAAGTGGTTAAAGCAACCATCATATTGGGAGATACCTACCGAGATAGGGCAGGTGATGAGCTTGTAAAAGAGCTTCAAAACCATGTTAAATCAGTGACTGCACCTTACAAATACCCTCGAATCATTGAGTTCGTAACGGAATTACCTAAAACCATAAGTGGTAAAATCCGCAGGGTAGAGATTCGTGAAAAAGATTCTCAACCAAAAGGGTGAGTGATACGCTAGAAAGGGTTTAGCATATTAACATAGACTCTTTTGAGCCAAAAGAATAAAAGGTGACTGCTTATTGTTGCCTATTTCACTAGGATTATTTTCCATTCTATCCATTGTTAGAACGGAGAGTAATCCTTTTTTACTATCTTCGCCGCCGTTATAGATCCCATTTTAATTGATTACTAAACATGAAGAAATTAGTTTTGTCTCTTTTGTTATTATGTGTTACTTGCTTGTGTGCAGGGGCGCAGTCGCTAGTTCCCTATGAGTGGACTGCTTACGGTATTACGTTTAATGCTCCTAAAACACTTCAAATAGAGGAGGATACGGAAGAGTCTTTTGTGGTAAATGATAGTAAGTTTTACATCACTGTGCAATATTTAGAATCGGATGGATTCTCTAAAGAGTCCATTGGCACGGAGCTGAAAGCGTTGGCTCAAGATGACGGTGTTGATAAACAAAGTGCCGTTGAGAAGTTCGATCTTCCTCAATTCTATGGGGCATGGATGTCGGGGCTTTGCGAAGAGGAGTCGTGTTGTTACAGTTACTTGATGACCAAAGCGGCGGGCAATCTCTTTTTTGTATCCATTCTTTATACCAAAGGAGAGGAGAAGCAGGCACAAGATATTTTGAAAAGTTTTAGAATGGAGGAGTAGATACTCTTTCCAAGCGACTGGATGCCGCTGAAGAGATCACTGGGATAGCTGATTCATGCAGTTCTCCTTCTTGATCTTTTTCTCGGTCTAGTAGATTCCTTTGGGCAGACTTATCGCTTGTTTGCTTTTTGATACGCCGATAAAGTGTGTGTTGTACGGCTGTCAGACGCGTGTTGTACAGCTGTGCGACACGCGTCTGACAGCTGTGCAACACGTGTTGTATGGATGTGCAACACCGAGAAGGAGGGGGGAGTTACTCTAGCACTCTGTTTTTAACCAAAGTAAAAGCACTCTTATAGTTGAGACTCTAAAAGTGCAAATGGTGAATTAAAATATTTGGTTATTGAGAGGAATCGATTATATTTGTGATTAAACAAAATCACACGCCATATGAAACATCTGAAACTAGAAATTGAGCTACTCTCTTGTAGCTATGAAGAGCTTACTGCCGAAGAACAAGCTTTGATTGATGCTGCCAAAGAGGCTACAAAACGTAGCTATGCACCCTATTCTGGTTTCTCGGTAGGTGCAGCAGCGTTGTTAGAGAATGGAACAGTGGTTACAGGTAGCAATCAAGAAAATGCAGCCTATCCATCGGGGACTTGTGCCGAGCGTACTACGCTTTTTTATGCCAATTCACAATATCCTGATCAGCGAGTGAAGAGTTTAGCGGTGGCTGCTTATACGGCTGGTGACTTTTTAGAGTCACCTATTCCTCCTTGTGGTTCTTGTCGGCAGGTGTTGCTAGAGACTGAAAAGCGATATGGCTCTTCGATGCGTGTTTTGCTTTACAGCAAGAATGAAATCTATGTATTACAAAATGTAGGTTCGCTTTTACCTCTCTCTTTTGATGGTGATTTTCTGAAGTAGTCAGCCCCTTTTGTGCTATTTTATCCGTTTGACGTTAGAGAAGAGTGTTGTGTAAAGAGACTTTTCCCAGCCTCTTTGTCTCTTCTTTTACCTTTTCCTACAAGTAGGTTTTAACCTCTCGCCAATCATTCAGCACGAAGGTTGGTTCAAAAGGGAACTCTTTCTCTTCGCGCAAGTTGTAATAGGCTTGTCCCATTCCAACCTCTTTGGCAGCTGCCACATCGTTTATCCAATTATCTCCAATCATTAGTGAGCTGCTTTTGTCAGCCTTTGCCTGTTGAAGTGCATAGTGATAAATTTCGGGTGAGGGTTTGTGTACCCCTATGTCATCCGATAAGAAGAGATCCTTAAAGTAAATATCTACCCCTGCTGCCTCCATCTTTCGTTGCTGAAGTCCGCTAAATCCATTTGAGATTAAGTAGAGTGCGTACCGCTCTGCCAAGTATGAAAGCGCTTCGTGTGCATAAGGCATTACTCTTTTTTTAGTTGCTACTTGTTCAAAATAGTCTTTTTGAAACTGCTCCACTAATGCAGGATCATTCACTCCAACCTGTATTAAAGGGGTAGAGAAGCGTATTTCGTTGAGTTGTTCTTTGCTTATCTCTTGCTTTTCGTATGCTTCCCAAAGCCTTTTGTTCGTGATTAAATAGAGGTCGTAAAAATGGTTGAATGAGTCAAAATAGCGTTTGTAGTTATATTTCTCATACATCTCTATAAACGTGTCGTGCGAGTTTTCGCTCGAATTTAAAATGGTGTCATCTAGGTCGATGAAAATAGTTTTGTACATAGGTGTTGTAGTAATAGTAAAACGGGCTGCATCTTGTAAAGGATGCAACCCGTTTTTTATGATGTAATGAGATTATCTAACTTGTATAACTAAGTAACGAGATACACTCCAAAATTCAGTTGGATTGTTGATTTTCAATACCATTTGTGATTTTTCATTTTTCTCAAGTTTGTATGAACCTGCTGGGTGTGTAGTTAATAACTCTGCACGTTTTGAGAAAAGTTTAATTTCTGTATCGGTGCGAATGTCTATTTTAGTAAAATAGTCTTGGTTGAAGTTACCACTTTTTAGAACATCCCCTTTTTCTAAAATCTTTTGAGTTTTTAGTTCCGATTTCGTGCCAAATACGAACCAAGCAGAGTTAATCATTTTGTCTTGTCCAGCTATGGTTGCATCTTTTACAACGTGTTTAGCTGCAAGGTCCTTAACATTCTCGTTTAGTCCTGCTACTGCATCGTCTAGTTCAGCAATACGGATATTTTTTGAAGAGAGCTCTTTTTGAAGCGTTTCAATTTGTTGTTGTTTAGCCTCTAACTCTTTGTTTAAAGTAGCGATTGCTTTCTTAAGTTGCGCTGAGTTATAGTTGCTGTTCTTAAGTTGCTTCTCTAATTTGGCAATTTGCTCGCGGTTTTCTTGCATTTTATCGCTGATAAAACGAATATCCTCTTTCACTTGAGCCGAGTTAGAACGACGTTCTGTAAGTTTTCCCCCTTGTAGATCCACTCTATTTTCAGCTTCGTTAATTAGACGGAATCCCTCTTGTACTTCGTTGAATGTCGCCATAATATCATCGAGCTCAGCATCTCTATTGGCTAGCTCTATCATCAACGAATCTTTTTGATTTTTCAAGGCATCTTGCTTGCTTCCACCTACGCATGAGCTTAATGCAGCAATACATACAGATAAGAATAGAATTTTTTTCATGTTATTCTTTTTTAAATTTATTAGTTAATCTTCTTTTCCTCCTAATATAACAACAATCTCACCTCTTGGTTCGACTTTTGTGAAATGATCGATTGCGTCAGATACTTTACCTCTCACACACTCTTCGTGTAGTTTTGATATCTCTCGACAGACAGCCACTGGGCGCTCCAATCCAAAATATTCACCAAATTGGGTGAGTGTTTTAAGTAGTCGATGCGGTGACTCATAAAAGATCATAGTCCTACTCTCTTGTTGCAGCGAGAGTAATTTGGTCATTCGTCCCTTCTTCTGAGGTAAAAATCCCTCAAAACAGAAGCGTTCATTGGGCAACCCTGAGGCTACCAATGCTGGTACAAAAGCAGTTGCTCCGGGCAAGCACTCTACATCAATCCCGTTTCGAATACATTCACGTACTACTAAGAAACCGGGGTCTGATATAGCTGGCGTACCTGCATCTGAAATCAAAGCGACCGATTCGCCCGCTTGGATACGTGCCACAATGCCCTCCACTGTTTTGTGCTCATTGAACTTGTGGTGAGAATGCATACTGTTCTTAATCTCAAAGTGTTTCAATAAAACACCTGATGTACGCGTATCCTCGGCCAATATGAGGTTTACCTCTTTTAAGATTCGAATGGCACGAAAGGTCATATCTTCTAAATTCCCTACAGGTGTAGGTACTACGTATAGCTTTCCCATATTTAAACTTTCACTCCTGCTTTTCTCGCAAAGATAGAAAGTTTTTTAAGGGTATACTCTTTTTATTCCAATATTTAACAGATGTTGCACCTTCTTCCTCTGCTTTTTTCCCTTTCTTGCTTCCCTTCTTTTGTTTGGTTGCAGTGTCAAACTCAACTTTTTTATGTAGTTTTGCGTTTGATAATTAGGAATATTAAAGTTAAAGAGAGATTTCCAATGGCTATTTTTTCAGAAAATAGAATTCAAGAAACCAATAGGAGAGGGCGTATTGAGGTTATTTGCGGCTCTATGTTTTCAGGTAAAACAGAAGAATTGATTCGTCGTTTGAGACGGGCTAAGTTTGCGCGTCAGCAGGTTGAAATATTTAAGCCCTCTATTGACGTCCGATATTCTGATGATGAGGTTGTGTCGCACGATAAAAAAGCAATAACCTCTACACCCATTGATACCTCTGCCAATATACTACTTCTTTCATCCGGTGTTGATGTAGTGGGAATTGATGAGGCACAATTTTTAGACGAAGGGCTGATTGATGTATGCAACCAATTAGCCGATAACGGTGTTCGTGTTATTGTAGCAGGTCTTGATATGGATTTTAAACGTGTCCCTTTTGGTCCGATTCCTGGCCTTTGTGCTATAGCTGATGAGGTGACCAAAGTGCATGCTATTTGTGTTCACTGTGGCAATTTGGCTTATGCTTCGCATCGCATTACCAAGAGTGAAAAGCGTGTGTTGTTAGGGGAACAGTCTATCTATGAACCTCTTTGCCGCGAATGTTACAAACAGGCAACCAACCCTGAGTAGCATAGGCTGAACCTCTTTTCTGTTTAATAAGTGGTATTTATAAATAGCTATCACCTATTTGTTAGGCTCTATTTTTAAATTCAAAGATAGATTTCGATCTTTATCAATTTTATAATATTTGCAACTGTTCTTCTCCTGGAATGGAGCTCAGATGATTATTGCGACTCTTTTTCAGTTGCTTAGGTGAAAAACAGACCTTATAGGTGGCCGTGGCGAATTTAAAAGAGCTAGTAAAAGTAGAGTTTTAGCTCTTTATTCACTATCCATTTCTTGATTTGGGCGTAGAAGTGGTGGATTTTCAGCTCATTTACAACTTGAAGAATTACTGGTTCTGTTTGGCTCTTCTTTAACTCCAATGTATGAATTAAAGAGGAGGCAATGGAAGTGGCACAGATTCAATACAAGATATAATTTATAACCAATACCTTTATCTCAATGTTTCACAAGGCCATAACTTTTGATCGTTTTATACGAGGCATCATTACTGGTGCCACTCTATTTGGCGTTTTTTATATGCTAAATTTGTTGAGTGGAGTACTTCTTCCTTTTTTTGTAGCTTGGTTGTTAGCCTATTTAATGTACCCTATGGTTCTTTTCTTTCAAGAAAAGCTACATTTAAAGAGTCGCACACTCTCTATCTTTGCCGTGTTGCTGGTTGTTACCTCTCTGCTAGTAGTAGCTTTCTTCCTGTTAGTGCCTCCCATGGTTGCTGAGTTCTCTAAATTAAAATCGTTGTTAGCAACCTATTTCATTGAGGGCGGTAAGCAAGCTGCTATATCTGGCACTATCGCCAACTTTATCAGAGAGCATATTGACATGGAATTCATTCATAATATATTGAGTGAGACAAATATCACTGACACCATTCGTGAGTTTTTGCCTCGTTTTTGGCAGATCATTTCCCAATCATTTAATGCCATTGTGGGTATTCTTGCCTCTTTCATTATATTGCTCTATCTTTTCTTTATCCTGCAAGATTACGAATCAATATCTATTGGTTGGATTAAATTTATTCCAGCAAAGTATCGTGCCATAAGTGAAGAGATTACGAATGATGTTAAGGTTGGAATGGATCGCTACTTTAGAGGGCAAGCATTGGTTGCTTTTTTAGTCGGTGTACTTTTTAGCATTGGTTTTTTGATTATTGATTTCCCACTTGCCATTGGTTTAGGTCTTTTTATAGGACTGCTGAATATGATTCCCTATTTCCAATTGATAGGGCTTATTCCTACACTCTTATTGGCTTTACTTAAGGCGGCTGATACCCATGAAAGTTTTGGCTGGATTCTTTTTAGTGCTATGTTGGTTTTCTGTGTGGTTCAAATAATACAAGATGCAATCATTGTTCCCAAGGTTATGGGGAAAATTACGGGCCTTAACCCTGCAATTATTTTATTGTCTCTATCTATCTGGGGCTCTTTGATGGGTGTTTTGGGTATGATTATTGCTCTTCCTTGTACCAGCTTATTAATTGCATACTATCAAAGGTATATAAAGTCAAATGACGAGGAAGATATGGGAAGTTTGGAATTGCCTATAGATGAGGCTGTTAATTCGGATGTGGAAAAATAATTTGAAATAAAACTCTATTTTGTTTGGAGTTGATAGATTAAACCACTACTTTTGCACTCGCAATTCGGAAGAAACGCAAGATGGACGATTCGCTAGCTCAGCTGGTAGAGCACAACACTTTTAATGTTGGGGTCCTGGGTTCGAGCCCCAGGCGGATCACTTGAAAAGACGATGAGATTGTCTCTAAATAATTCTCTAATAACATACGGATCGATTCGCTAGCTCAGCTGGTAGAGCACAACACTTTTAATGTTGGGGTCCTGGGTTCGAGCCCCAGGCGGATCACTTAGAAAAAGGAGTTCAAATGAACTCCTTTTTTATTCTCTATCAAACGGCTGCTAATACTCAATTAGTTAAGTTCTTTTCTGAGCGAAAACATAGTCGTAACACCAATAAAAAAAACGGAAAGAAGCGACACAAGTGGACCTGGAAAGTCCCTTTTAGACAGGTTTTTTGTTACCTGTACTGTGTTACCATTTCCACAATTGTGTTACTAATATGGAAAAGAAAGTACGATTACTCTTCAATCGGAAGAGAAGAGCTACAGAAACCGCTGTAGATGCCATTGAGATTGTAGTTACCTTGCAACGTGAACGCTGCTACTTCTATACAGGAATTAGCGTAGCCATTAACCAATGGGAAGATGGAAAGGTAGTAAACCATCCCGAAGCCAGCCTATTCAATCACCAGATTTCAGAAAAGTTTACCGAGTTATCTCATATCTTAATTGCCATGAAGGTCAATAAGGATGAACTGACGATTGCTCAATTCAAAACCTATATTGGTGCCGAAGGGGGCAACCGCCGTAACTTTATGGCATGGCTGCGTGAAGGTATCGAAAACAAAAGCTTGGCCGAAGGTACACGAGCAGGACACCGAACCACCTATCATGCGTTAGAACGTTTTGGCAAGTTCAAGACCTTTGATGATGTGACCCTACAACATATCAACCAATTCGACCTCTTTATACGAGAGGAAAATACCTACACCGCCACAGGTAAACCCATCACCCGAAGCGATGCAGCGATTCACAACTACCACAAGCGTTTCAAACCCTATGTAACCGAAGCATTCAATATCGGTTTGATTAAGGAGAATCCTTATACACGCTTTAAAGATAAGCGAGGCGAAAAGAACGAACGACCTCACCTAACCAAAGCGCAAGTGGAACAGCTTGTAGGAATGAGAGAGACCAGCAAGAATGAACAGCTGAACAAGTACATTGATTTCTTCCTCTTCCAAACCTTTACGGGAATGGCTTATATTGATGCCAAAACATTTGACTACAAACAACACGTGGTTGCTATAGAGGGTAAAGACTACATTGATGGCAGACGAATCAAAACCGACAATGTATTTATTGCCCCTATCCTCCCCATTACGCAAAAGATATTGGAACGGAATAACTTTGAGATGAAGATACCCTCTAACCAAAAGTACAACCAATTTCTAAAAGGAATAGGTTTAGCCTTAGGGTGTAGTTTTCCACTAACCACGCATATTGCCCGACACACTTTTGCTTGCACGGTTATGTTGGGGCAAGGAATTCCGAAAGAGGTATTGCAGGTAATGATGGGGCACTCTTCTATCAAGACAACCGAGATTTATGCAAAGATGCCTATGACCTTTGTATCTCAAAAACTAGACAGACAGGTATTCAATATCTGGAAGTAAACCACCTATTGCTGGTTAAAGCCACATCTATCACAATAACGTGAAGGTGTGGCTTTACTTTTTCACGCATCAGCGCAAGGCTTGCCGTTCTGTTCAGTAGATATACGAATGGGGTAGCCTAATACCCGTTGCTGGCAAAGCCACAACAGAGAGTAGCCACCACAAATCAGCAAGCTTTATTCAGAAGAAGGCAAAAAAGAAAGGTAGGGAAAGGAGATTTTAGTGGTGAATCTTCTCTTTCCCTACCTTCTGTCTAGGTTGTTATTTTGATTGATAATTCTCGGCTCTTACGCTTCTAACGGATATAAAATAGGACTAGAAATTTAATTAATGCTTAGGTTAGATTTAGCGGAATAGACAGAGAACAAGCGTGAATGCGTGAGGACGAATGATTAGAAAGGTAACCTTCCCCTTATAATCTACTGGTTCTGCTTATAGATATTTCTACCTAATAATGCAGCATCTACTTCTATTTTGCTAAAATATAAATGCTTTGCATTCCGATGACAAGGTAGCTGCTTGCGCTGACAACGTTTCCTTACAGCAGCAATAGAAATGCCTAGATATTTAGCCACCTGTTCTACGTTCATTACTATATCTGCGTGTTGTGATATTCTCTGTACCACTTCGTCTATAACTTTGGTATATGTTTCTTTTTTCATATTTGCGTGTTTGTGTTTATACTAAGGTTCTCATGGTGGCGCCAATCATTTGAACACGACGCAAATGTACAGAGGGATACGGTAGAGGAAAGAATAGAACTCTTATTAGGGCTTGATATTTAACGGGATTTTAGAGAAAAAGGGGAATCATACTCAATAATCATACTCAAAGAAAGGATATTCATACGTATAATTACTTTGAATTTTCTTCCCGATTCATTAAATTAAGGATATGATTTGAAAGAGTTTAAGTATATAATGATAGTGTTTTAATCGGTTTTTGTATATTTGTAAGTGTTTACTTGAAATACTGTAATTATTAAAAGATATGGGAACATTTGAAAAGTCATTTACCAGAGAAATCGGTAAAAATACGGGGAAATGGGTCAGTAATATTGTTTTTGGAGATGGACATTCTACTCCTTATAGACGAGTTGGAGGCAGAAAACAACAAGTTCCTATATATAGAGAACCACGCAAGACAAGGACGGAGATTATTCAAGAATAAAGAAATGCAGAATTACAAGCGACAAGGCAATTGGAGCAATATAGAATAAATGCAGAGCAAAAAGCACTAGAGAAGGAATTACAATTACAAACAGAGGAAATGATGTTAGACAGAATTAATACTATTGCTGGCATCAGAATTCCAAAAGAAGAAGATGAATTAATAATTCTTCTATCTGAGTTATCCACTAAGGTGAAGGTCCACAAATGGCAAAGAGGAGCGCAAAGCATAAATAATAAATTCAGCGAAGCGCTTCTTGAAAAACTACAACAATGTATCGTGATGTTAAAATCAATCAATCCAAGTTCTTTACACCTTAACTACTATAATAATATTGCACGTAAAGCTAAATACCGACAATTTGCCCTAAAATACAAATACTTAAACCTACTAAGCATAATTTTAATCATTGTATCGGTAGCATTTTTATCTTTCTTCTTTACTTATTTTATTTTAGGTTTTGCGGCAGTTTTATTGGTTGTTTTTTTTATAATGAGAATTATTAAAAAAAAATGCGATTCAGCATTAAGCAATACACAAACTACCAAAAAGGCGGAATTTAATGAAGTAATCAACACATCAGACAGTATTCCGTCAACAACTGAAGAGGTTACTCAATCAGTGTTTTTCGATTTGAATGAGAACGAGCGAATAGAAAATTGTTTATCTAACATATGGATAAAATACTCAAAGCTAGTTAGTCATGAAATTATTACTCGGAAACCAATCTTTTCTGCCGACGGAGTGATAAATAGCATTTTATTTGTAGGAGTAAACCCTTCTTACAATCCTTCAGATGATAATACATTTGTTTCAAGCGATAATAATAAAACACTATTATACGGAAGTTTATATCAACGTGAGGATGCTCCTGAGTATTTTAAAAAATTAGAATCCTTTGCTTCCTGTCTAAGTAAAGGATATACACACATAAACTTATTGTATGCTCGTGAAAACGATAGAGAACTTCTACTCAAATCAAACCATAACTTTATTCGTGAGCAGCTAGAACTTACCTATGAGACTATAACCAAGGTAAACCCAGTTGCTATTGTGTTTTTTAGTGATTACTGTAAGTCGCTTATTTTTGGCGAAGATCGTTGGGTTAGCCCAAGTAGCAAGGTGCTTAATCATTTCATACTTAAAGGCACTAAGTATCCTGTTTTTTTTACAGATGATATTACTCAATTATCAAAGGAAGAACAACAAAATCTAATTAAGGAGATAAAACAAACTATTTAAAGGTTACAATTATGCGCATCTATGAAAGACTCTCTGAAATATGGTCACAAGATTATATCAACACATTGCCGATATTGATTAGGGATAGAGGATTTTGTTATTCTGAAAATAAAATGCAGAAGGATATCCTAATAACAGGAATCAATCCTTCTTTTAATGATGAAGAATCAGGAAATATTAGTTTTAGTTTTAATGACATTATTTTTGACCGTGTTCCAAAGTCTCGATATTGGAGTCCTATAAAGAAGATGATTTATGATATTGGTATTGATTTGCGAGACGAAACGGCATATTTAGATATCTTCTACTTTCGTGAAAAAGAACAAGCTTTTTTACGAAAATATATTCTTACCAATCCAAATGGAATCCAATTCATTGCGGAACAAATCTATTTGACACAGCAAATTATTGAAAAAGTAATAAAACCAAAGATTATAATTGTTGCTAATAAAGAATCTTCTGCATATTGGGGGAAATTTGTAGAGAAGGGCATTATCTGGATGGGATATAGAATGGAACTTGTTAAGAATATGGATTGTGGAGAATTGTTTAGGATAGTTGGCTTAATAGACTCGCAAGAAAGAGTTTCCCCTGAGCTGAAGGATACAAATCTTATGAATTCGTATATTTTATTTTCTCAACATATAAATCAATTTATAACAACAGAGAAACGTCCAAAAGCCAAATTTTTAAAAGAGTTATTAGAATCAATATAATCCATAATGGCTAGTTTATAAATACACATACACAATTCCTAGTTAGAATCCTTTAATAATGATGTTTATGAAGATTTGTATCTTATTTTGATTTAGCTAATAAAGCGTTGGTGTTAGAGCTGTTCTTTAAAAGAAATCACCTATATTTGCCAAGTGAACGAACCCACAAGGGCACTCACAAGAGCTAAATAACATGTGTTACCAAACTGTGTTACCAACTCAAAACGAACTTTGAAACTGAATTAGGAACTACTTGATAATAAAAGAGTAACGTAGGTATAAGCCTTGAAAAAACGGGCTAAAAATAGATACCAGGCGGATCACTTAGAAAAATCGCAAGCACTTTATAATAAGTTGTTTGCGATTTTTGTTTTGTGTGATTTCACCATATTTGCGTCACTGAGTTTTGAAGTAAGCCCCCGATAAAGTACAGTTTTGTCCCATAAAAATAGCTCATTCAAAGTTTTCTCTATTTCAAGAGGCTTTGAACGAGCTGTTTTTATAATTTGTAGACTTTAAAATCTTATTGGATTCTTATTAGAGTTCTGTT
>JBOFMR010000163.1:0-2590 GCA_051658485.1 Phocaeicola sp. | reverse complement strand
TCTCTCTCGAAAGCGGATGCAAAAGTAGTGCTTTAAAACATATACTCCAAACAAAAACAACTCTTTCTTTTGAGAAAAAAGTGCAAATAAGGGTAACTAGCTAGTAATGCGAGAGTAACAAAATAAACTTTTTTCAAGGGAGCTAAGAAGGGAAGTAAAAGGGAAAGAGTATACACCTTATTATATAGCATAAGACTTTCACTCTATCCACAAAGAAGGAGAAAAACTAAACTCAAAACCGAGATATACAAAATAGAGCTCATCCTATTAACAGAAAGAGAAGAACTCCTACCCCACTCCACATAAAATAAAAGAGCAAAACAAGCTACAATGCCTCAAGATATCTGAGAATAAACCTGTTACGATAAGAGAAAGGGGAGATTTACTTCATTTTTGCTTCACCAAGGCGCAAAGAGAACTATTAAAGTTTTTGATTTTCACTCATTAGGAGGGATTACCCGATCGCTGCTTCACTAATTTTGAGATCAAAGTAACCATCAAATAAATATGGATATGCCGCAGAGATTCATATTCAAATGCCATTAATACCTAGCAAAGAGTGGAAAACACAAGCAATTGATTGTCCTGTTAGAAAATTCAAAATCACACAAGAAAAAAGCACTGGTGCACAATTACGCTTCTTGATGATACAGAGGTAAACTTGACAAAAGTTTACCGAACGAAAATAGATTTGAACCTTACAATAGCTGTTTTTTGTTATACTTTTAAAGTTAAGTCTTTTAGTTTGCAATTGACGCATATTAAACCTACAGTGAGAGCAGTTCAAGATATAACAGATAAAACTATATATTTCCTACAAAAACTGACTAAGAGCATTGAAATAGAACAGCTATTTTGAACGAAAGGTAACTGAAAAACATTTTTAATTATCAGTAATTAGACAACATCCTCTCCCCATATATTCTATGATAAAATGTATACTTATGAATATAGATATATCCATAAATACATCAAATATCGATTTAATAAGCTGATTCCCTAAGTTTCCTGATGTTAAGTTTTGCAATATTAAAAACAATGCATACATTTGCTGACTCTAAGCAAATATATCTATTAATTAAAATAAAAAAAAGATGAAAAGAATATTAAAATGGAGTTTATTAATGATGCTAACAGCCTTTGTGTGTGTAAGTTGTAATGAAGACTCAGACTCTCCATTAAAAAGAAGAATTGTAGTTATGCCTAGTATTTCCAGTGGGGGTACAAATAATGCTATAACACCTTTAGTTTATGAAAAACTAAAGGAGCTTAAGTTTATTAGCAGCTATGATAAACTTTTGGTAGGCTGGAAACTATCTTCTTACCAATTTTCTCAAGATGGAGTAGAAAATGCCGACGCTCAACGTGTGCTACAAGAACTATTAGATAGAGCAAATACACACTATGCAAAAGCAACGGAAGATGTTAAAAATTTTGACTTCAATTCATTAACAGGATTACCTGACATTTATTTTTTTGAACATACCGTTTGGATAACCATGCCGGATGAGAAGAAGACTCAATATGTTGCAAATATTCGTATTCAAAAGCCATTAATATTTGACAAAAAGTGGGAGAGAACAACAGAAGATGATTGTCCTGTCACAAGCTTTCTATTCAACGAAAAAGAAAGACCCACTGGTGGTACAATTACGCTTTCTGATGGCACAACGGTAGATCTTACAACAGTTCTACGCGCAAATGCAATATTAAGAATTACAACAGCTGATTTTATTTATACTTTTAAAGTTGGTACCGATAGCTTGCAATTGACGAAGTATAAAGCTGTAGGAGGAATAGATCAAGATGTAACGGGTAAAAACTATATATTTACTGCAATAGTAGACTAAGATTATTGTAATAGAATAGCTATTTTGAACAAAAGGTAACTAAAAAAAAGCTCAAGATACCATAGAGTTTCACTATGGTGTCTTGAGCTTTTTCACTACTACAAAGGCAACTCTACAATTGTAGAGTTGCCTTTGTAGTAGTGAAAAACGTCTGATTATCCATAATTTGGCCACATACGGCTCCTCATATATTCTGTGACAAAATATAGATTTATGAATACCAAACACTGAAGTAAAGATAGAGGTGTGACTACACATTAAAGAATCATGATTCTTTTCATCTTTAATAGGAGATAATACTAGATTGAACTTTTTAGCCTGCAAACTATTTTGAGCCCAAGAACTAAGTAACCATTTCTTGGTGCCCATTTCTACATAGAACGGCTATCTGCATGCACTCGCTCGCAAAAATTCCTTAGCCTTAAACGTGGATCTAACTGTAATTCCTTTATAACCTCAGACCATGTCCAAGTAAATCGTTTTCTGCTTCTTTCCCTTTTTTATAAATGGTAGTACGAAACAAAGGTAAGGGAAGGATGAATTAGGGAGAACTAGCGTCGTGAAGAAACTTACAAGTAACAAAGAGAAGCCCCCCACCCACTCCACTAAAAACAAAAGAATAAAAATAGCTTCAAATCTTCACACCACTTGTCTATTAGCAAGTTACGGTGAAGGAAGGGGGAAATAAACTTCACCATAGCTTCACCTATTGTTCATCTTGTCTAAAAAAAGGATAAAAC
>JBOFMR010000162.1:0-10841 GCA_051658485.1 Phocaeicola sp. | reverse complement strand
CAATGCATTTGCAGAATCATTTAATGCTAAAATCAAAGCTTTTAGGGCAAGCTTAAGAGGAGTAATTGATGTGAAGTTCTTCCTATTTAGGCTAACGAAAATATATGCGTAGTCCCCAGGGTTTATCGGGTGAGCCACTAATGCATCGGCAGAATGTTTAAATGCAAAGCTAAAAAAGTTTAGGGTCGATTTAAGAGGGGTGAATGATATACCATTCTTTCTATATAGAGTGGTGAATATCTATGCCAAGTAAAGGTATTAATAATTATTATCCACAAAGGAATCCCCAGGGTTTATCGGGTGAACCCCCGTTTTGCTTGGGGCCAATTGAAAAGTTGGGTAAGGTGCGCCGCCAACTGTTTTTGATCTGTAGTAAGCTGAAAAAGAAAGCGATACAACTTCATGAGGTTGTATCGCTTATAAGAAAGCCGCATTAGTGATGCGATGAAACTCCGATTGACAGGTTTTGAGTGCTCTCCTCCTTTGTAATCCACTGGCATACGCTACTCGAAAGTTGTGGCCCGCCATTGGAAGATGAAGCTAATGTCTCGGTTTCAGATTAGTTTGATGAGTTTCCCAATCTAACTAATGCGGCTCCATTTCTTTATTTCTTTAAAACAAATGTAGCTGTTTCTTTTTAAAAAACAATCCCATCCCCCAGATTGTTCGCTGTTATTTTATTTTTTTCACATCCTGTTGCTATTCATTTATAAAACACAAAAAGAGCTTATCAAATGATAAGCTCTTTTTGTAGTCCATGGGGGAGTCGAACCCCCCTTGCAAGAATGAAAATCTTGAGTACTAACCGATATACGAATGGACCATTCGTGGGGTTATATTGAAGTCTCCTTCTAAATAACGAGTGCAAAGGTATGGATATTTTTGGGATATACAATGGTTGACTGAAATTATTTGTGTTAAAATATACTATTAAAGGGAGGATAGGGGCTAGAATAGCTCTTCGTTATTGCTTTATAGTTCAAACTTATTTTATCTTTGCTAACTGAACAAAAAAATATTTGAACGAATATGAAATATATAGGTGCACATGTATCTGCTGGAGGAGGTGTAGAAAATGCTCCCCTCAATGCAGTGGCTATTGGCGCAAATGCTTTTGCGCTATTTACAAAAAATCAACGTCAATGGGTGAGTAAACCGTTGACACAGGAGAGTATCACTTTGTTTAAAGAGCGCTGTGAAGCAGCTGCTATAGAGAGTCGTTTTATCTTACCTCATGATAGCTATCTCATCAATTTGGGTCATCCCGAAGAGGAGGGTTTGCAAAAAAGTAGGGAGGCATTCTTAGATGAGATGAAAAGATGTGAGCAGTTGGGCTTGTCATTGCTTAATTTTCATCCAGGAAGCCACTTAAATAAAATCCCTTTGGAACTATGTTTAAGCCGAATTGCCGAATCAATTAACGGAGTCTTATCTCAAACTCGTGGAGTAAAAGCAGTTATTGAGAATACAGCGGGACAAGGTAGTAATGTCGGTTTTGATTTTTCTCATCTAAAAGCAATCATCGACCAAGTAGAAGACAAGTCTCGAGTAGGTATTTGTTTGGATACTTGCCACACCTACACCTCAGGTTATGACCTAGCAGGTGGGTACGAGGAGGTATTTGCTGAATTTGACCGAGTGGTAGGTGCAGACTATCTTTGCGCCATCCATTTAAATGAGTCCAAGAAAGTATTGGGAAGCAAAGTCGACCGCCACGATAGTTTGGGAAAAGGATTGATTGGTAATGCCTTCTTTGAACGTTTTATGAAAGATGCTCGTTTCGATGATATGCCTATCATATTAGAGACTCCCGATGAAACGTGTTGGAAAGAGGAG
Organism: Phocaeicola sp.; assembly: GCA_051658485.1. Lineage (GTDB taxonomy): Bacteria > Bacteroidota > Bacteroidia > Bacteroidales > Bacteroidaceae > Phocaeicola. Next base: position 9,005 of record JBOFMR010000162.1, on the reverse strand, counting down.
ATCAGTTGGTTGCGAAGTTTGGAATAACAAGTTGATTGCTATTTGCGTTGGTTATAGCTTTTTATGATGGGGATAAACACCAATGCTCCTGATATAAGCATAGATATAATGAGTGGCCCATCTAGCTTTTCGGATGCTGTTAAGATGATGAAACACATACCTGCCCAGAGGAGTGTGAGTATTATACTTTGTATTTTGCTGAGTGGTTTTTTCATAATGCAATCTATTAATTCGCTCTTTAGGGAGTCGTGATATGGTTGTACGTGAACTGCAAAGTTACAAATAAAGAGAAAATGGGCAATTCATTTTGTGAGTAATTCGTCTAAATAAATGATTGCTCTCCGATAAAACTTAATGCCTTTAGGATATCACTTATTTTCCTAATAATAGAATCCACTGGAGAGCAAATAAACTTCAACTTAGCTCTATCCCAGTGAGTTTTTCAAAAAAGCATTAGCTAGTGAAAAGATAAGTCACTTTTCAAGAAACCCAAGCAAGCCATTGATTCTCAGCAGAGACAATGGCTTGCTTGCTTTTTACCATACCCCAACTCTTCTAAAGATTTGCAACTTTCACTTCCAACAACTCCTATTTTACCCTGTCGCACCCTCTAGTCCCTTAGTTGGGTAGATGCCGTGTCGGCTCACCTGTCAATAACTTTAGCAACTCCTACCTCACAATAATAGGGGCATCCTTTGCAGGATGCCCCTATTTAATCAAAAGGATAGAAACGCCTCTTTAATCGAGTCGCTAATCCAATTTATGTATTACCAATCCCGACCGAAGCTTAGGCTCAAACCAAGTTGTTTTAGGAGGCATAATATTATCTGTATCAGCTATATCCATTATCTGCTTCATTGAAACAGGGTAAAGTGCCAACGCAGCCTTCATCTCGCCACTGTCTACACGCCTTTTCAACTCACCCAATCCACGAATACCGCCGATAAAATCAACTCGTTTATCCGAACGCAAATCCTTAATACCAAGAATTTCATCAAGAATCAGACGCGAAGAGATAGTAACATCCAACACCTCAATAGGGTCTTGATCATTGTAAGTAGAGCTATGAGCTGTAAGGCTATACCACTTCCCTTCCAAATAGAGTGAGAAGTTATGAAGTGATTCAGGTTTATACTCCTCTACTCCCTTCTCTACTACATCAAAGCTTTTAGCAACTGCTTGCAAAAACTGCTCTGCAGAGAGTCCATTCAAATCTTTTACAACCCGGTTGTAGTCAATAATAGTAAGCTGAGTAGCTGGAAAACAAACTGCCATAAAGTAGTTATACTCCTCATCTCCTGTATGATTTGGATTCTGTCTAGCCTTCTCAGCACCAACTAAAGCTGCAGCAGCCGAACGGTGGTGTCCATCAGCAATGTAAAGCGTAGGTATTTTTGCAAATGCTTCCGTTATAGTAACAATATCTTCCACTTTATCTATCACCCAAAATGTATGTCCAAACCCATCACCCGAAGCGACGAAATCATACACCGGAGATTGAGCTGTATATCGCGCTACCAGTTCATCCAAGATGGCATTATCAGGATAAGCAAAGAATACAGGCTCTAGGTTGGCATTCGTCACACGAACATGCTTCATACGATCCTCTTCTTTGTCACGACGAGTAAGCTCATGTTTTTTGATAACTCCATCCATATAGTCGGGCACATACGCCCCTACCACTAACCCATATTGACGCTTTCCATTCATCGTTTGCGCATAGATGTAGTAACATTCATTCTCATCTTGCACCAACCAACCATTGGTTTGAAACTTTTGGAAATTTTCAGCTGCCCGTTGATAAACAACCTCATCGTGCTCATCCATACCCACAGGAAATTCTATTTCGGGTTTAATAAGATGATAAAGTGATTTTTCATTACCAGCCGCTTCTTCGCGTGCCTCCTCCGAATTCAGTACATCGTAAGGGCGAGAAGCCACTTGCTCCACCATTTCTTGAGGTGGACGGACTCCTTTAAAAGGTTTTACAATAGCCATAATTATTCAGTTTAAAGTTTAGTAGCAATAAAAAAAACAACTTAGTACACTCTGAGCGTAGAAGTCACTCAATTGTTGACTACTTAATTAACACGGAATTTTTCACATCCCTCTTTTAAGAAAGCTACAATTTGTTGAGCAGCAGCAATACCCGCATTGATATTAGCTTCAGCTGTTTGTGCCCCCATCTTTTTAGGAGTAGAGAAGTAACGACCTGCAAATTTAGAAGTAAATGTTTCATGAGCAGCAGGCATGATATCACTGAAATATTTCAAGTCAGCACGCTTTTCCATCAATTGGATAAGCTCATCTTCATTAACGACCTCTTTACGTGCCGTATTTATCAACACCCCACCCTTAGGCATTCTATCTACTAGAGCATAGTTGATTGACTTCTTTGTTTCAGCTGTTGCAGGAATATGCAATGAAACCACATCACACTCCCCATAAAGTTCCTCTACCGAATCAACAGCCTTCACTCCATCTGCCTCAATCACATCCTTAGGACAGAAAGCGTCGTATGCATAGATCTCCATACCAAATCCTTTGGCAATGCGAGCCACATTTCTACCCACATTTCCATATGCATGAATACCTATTTTCTTTCCTTTTAGCTCTGTTCCCGAAGTACCGTTGTACATATTACGAGCGCCCAGAACAAGCATTCCGAAAACAAGTTCAGCTACGGCATTTGAATTTTGTCCAGGTGTATTCATCACACACACACCCTTATCAGTAGCCGCTTGCAAATCTACATTGTCATAACCTGCACCAGCACGTACCACAATTTTCAACTCTTTGGCAGCTGCCAAAACTTCAGCATCTATGATATCGCTGCGAATAATTACAGCATGAACATCTTTTACAGCCTCTAGCAATTGGCTCTTTTCACTATATTTTTCTAGCAAAACAAGTTCAAATCCTGCTGCTTCTATCTCTTTACGAATACCCGCTACAGCCACTGCAGCAAAAGGTTTATCGGTAGCAATTAATACTTTCATCTTTGTATCTAATTAATTGGTGGTTATAAATAAAAAATCTAGGCTAAAGGAGAGAGTTATCCCCCTATTCAGTAGAAAGAAGGGGCCAAATAATATTCATTTACAAGGTAAAAAAGAGTTTGCAGATAAATCACTTGTATCAGTAAAGAGTGCAACAATAAGCACGGATTGCCCAATCGTTCAAACGATGTCAAATCACAAATAGTTAATCCCAAACAGAGAGATCAAATCATGAAAACCAATTTATGATGGCACTCAACAACAAGAGCTATTCCGATTCAAAGAACCCCTTACGGTTTCATCATTGAGCCTCTACAAGTTTACCCGCGATGAATCAATCACAAAGAATCCTCCTTTATAAAGAGAATCCTAGTAATAAACAAACGCATCTCCCTTTTTAGCCTTTTAAAAAAGGTTGAGAATCAGAATCTAACCCCTTAGAGGCTACATCCCATTCCCAACCTTCAAATTTCACTCTATTAATGACTCTTTTCAAAAGCCTGCATACAGTCTATTAAAGCCTGTACACTCTCTTTAGTCATCGCATTGTAGCAAGAAGCACGGAATCCACCTACAGAACGGTGACCCTTGATACCTACCATACCATGTTCCGTTGCATATTTCAAGAAGTCAGCCTCTAGTGCTTGATATGCTTCGCTCATAACAAAACAGATATTCATATAAGAACGATCCGCTTTATCAGCCACAGTAGGACGGAATAGTTTATTGCGTTCTATTTCCGCATAAAGCATTTCTGCACGCTCCTTAGCACGTTCTCTCATGACAGTCACACCACCTTGTTCTTTTACCCAACGCAATGTTTGCAACAGAGTAAAGATACAGAAAACAGGAGGTGTATTAAACATTGAACTATTTTCGATATGTACCCGATAGTCCAAGATAGTAGGAATCTGGCGACTCACTTTTCCGAGTGCATCCTTTTTAACCACAACAAAACTCATTCCCGCAGGTGCCAAGTTTTTTTGTACACCCCCATAGATACAGTCATATTTTGAGATATCAATCGGACGAGAGAATACATCAGAAGACATATCAGCTATCATTGGAATGGGTGAAACCAAATCCTCATGAAGCTCTGTTCCGTAAATCGTATTGTTCGTAGTAACGTGTAAATAATCAGCATCCGCTGGTATTTCGTATCCTTTGGGTATATAGTTATAGGTAGCATCAGCCGAAGAGGCCACTTCCACTACCTCACCAAATGCCTTTGCCTCTTTCAGAGCTTTTTTAGCCCACACCCCCGTATTGAGGTAAGCAGCTTTCTTCTCCAAGAAGTTAAAAGGGACTCTACAAAATTCCATACTAGCGCCTCCCCCCAAGAACAAGACCGAATATCCATCAGGGATGGAAAGAAGTTCTTTAAAAAGAGCTTCAGCTTCGTCTACTATGGGTTGGAAGTCTTTCGCACGGTGACTTATCTCTAGCAATGAAAGACCAGAACCATTAAAATCAAGAACAGCTTGTGCTGCCTTCTCTATCACCTCTTGAGGTAAGATAGAGGGTCCTGCGTTGAAATTATGCTTTTTCATTTGTAGCTTGTTATTAAATTAAAATTCGATTATTTTGGCGAATTTACATATTATTTCGACCCAACCAAAGAAAAACATACTAATTTTCAAACAATATGCATATTATCCTTTCTATTTATTCAAAAACAAAAGATGTCACTTTCATTCTGTTATAACAAAACAGGAAATAGCATACAATAAATCTTTATCCTTTAGCTTTTTGAGCATTTTAGGCAAACAGAGAGTATACAAATGCCAAAAAGATACTATTTAGCCTCTTCAATAACGGTTTTCAATCCCTTTATACGTTCATTACGCACCAACGAAAGCGCTTGTTTCGACTTTTTACGAGAGACTGCAACAAAAGCATAATGATCTTTTACATCAATTTGTCCGATATCCTCTTTGCCCAATTGTCCTTTCTTTGATAGGAAGCCCACAATATCAATCTTATTAACCTTCTCTTTCTTCCCTTTTCCAATGTACCAAGTTACGTAGTTAGGCAACAAAGGCTTTGGTGTTGTTTCGGGAAAGGCAAAATCCTCCACCTCTTCAGTTACATAGTCAGGCAATTGCTCTTCCCCATGCAAAATAAGGTATGCATTTCCCTCCGCATCCCAGCGTGCCGTACGTCCATTGCGGTGAATATAACCCTCCTTATTGGGAGGCGTATGATAATGTATTACATGTCCTACCTCAGCAATATCAAGCCCCCGTGCAGCCAAGTCAGTCGAGACCAACACATAACAACTTCCATTTCTAAACTTATAGAGCGAACGCTCGCGCGCATCCTGCTCCATACCCCCGTGAAACATTCCACAAGGGAGTTTTTTTGATTGTAGGAATTGCCCCACCCGGTCTACGCTTTCACGATGATTACAAAAGACGAGTGTTGATTCATTTCCTAACGTACAAAGCAGTTGATACAATGTATCCAATTTATCTCTCGAAGGAGATTGAACCCGAAAGAGGCGCAAACGATTCTCCAACTCCTTTTTAGTATGTAAAAAGTCTAGCTTCACACTCTCATTAACCCCCGTAAAGAGAGGAATCTCAGCCGCATCGGTAGCCGAAATTAACAAACGTCTATTCAAAGAAGGAAGCTGTTCAATAATAGTGGACATCTCCTCTTGAAAGCCAAATTCCAAACACTTGTCAAACTCATCAATGACCAAGGTCGTTACCGTAGCAGCATCAAAGTTTTGTTTTCCCAAGTGGTCATTCATCCGCCCAGGCGTACCAATAATCAAAGCAGGCTGAATCCCCTTCATCGTACGATGCTCCTCCATAGCAGGTCTACCGCCATAACAACTCATAGAGTTGAATCCCGTATTCATCGACTTAAAGACCTGATCGATTTGCAAGGCAAGCTCACGCGAAGGAACAAGCACCACCGCCTGCACCCCTTTCACATCCGCTTTCAATGCCCCAAGCAAGGGAAGTAGGTAAGCCAACGTTTTACCCGATCCTGTAGGTGATAACAAGATCAAATCCTTGCCCGTCAAATAGGCCTCAACCGAAGCCTCTTGCATAGCATTGAGTGCCTCTATTTTAAGATTCTGGAGTGCGTTAATTAAGTAGGTGGGTTGCTGTTTCATCTTCATTTCATTCTAGTATAAATACAAATGTAACATCTACGATTCACATTCTCCTTATGTTCGTTCACCAAAATTCTCCCATTATGGATTTTTGGTTATTTTAAGAACAGTCATCCCTTGTAACCCCCTCCATCTTCTATACAAATGACCGTACAAAAGGGATTGATACATTGGTTGCAAATCACAGTTGATGAAATTATAGAGCATCTGACAATGCGATAAATAGGTGGATACCTTTCAATCCATACCAACTAAAAGAGTGGTACACTTGGGCAGAAATGAAATCAAGAGGCTATTGCAATCATCCCCACAATAACAGAGTGCAGAGAGCTATTTCCTGAAAAAGGTATCTTATGCAATTAGAAAAGTCAACAATAATAGAGAGAGAATACTTAATCCAACCAATCGCCTATAACATCTTGAAACATTTTTAAAAAACTATTTTTTATTATTGTCCTTTTTTAATCACAAATCCATACAAAACAAACCGATTCTCCCCTTTATCTTTGCACTCTAATTTTAACCTATCACAAAATGTCAAAAAAAACACTACTCACAACAACTCTTAAAGGCTCACTATCCGCCTTGTTGTTTTTTGGAGCAGTTGCATGCACACCGCAGCCAGGACAACAGCTCACTTCACCTAACAAAGAGTTAACTCTCTCCATAGAGAAGATAAACGATGGATTCATCACCTATACCTTGGTAAAAGAGAACGATACCATACTTGCCCCATCCAAAGTGGGTTTTGTACTTCAAAACGGCGACTCCATCTGTCGTGACTTAACCATCAATCGCATTGAACAAAGCTCGTTTGACGAGACCTGGAGCCGCCAATGGGGAGAGAACAAAACCGTTCGCAACCACTACAACCAAGCTTTGGTTTCGGTTACACACCAACCTACACAACGCACCTACTTCATCAACTTCCGCCTTTTTGATGATGGCGTAGCCCTTCGTTATGAATTTCCCGAAAACTTCTCGGCAGATACATTGGTTGTAATGGACGAGATTACAGAATTTAAAATCGCCCACAACCCTGAAGTGTGGTGGAGTGTTGCCGATTTCAACACCTACGAAAAAGATTTTAAAAACAACATGTTGGACGGAGTAACTTGGGCAGCAACCCCCATGACTATGCGCAAAGCAAATGGCACGCACCTCTTTATACACGAGGCTGCCATTGTAAAATACCCCGACATGACCATTAAGAACATGGGAGATGGCGTTATGAAATGCGAATTAACACCTTGGAAGAATGGAGTTAAGGCCTACGTAGTAGCCCCCTTCCACACACCGTGGCGTATGGTAGTAGTATCTCCCGATGCCAAAGGGCTAGTTGCTTCGTCTATGATGCTCAATCTGAACGAACCAGCCAAACTGGAAAAAGAGGAGTGGATTCAGCCCATGACCTACATGGGTATCTGGTGGGAGATGCACCTAGGAAGCAAACAGTGGAAAGAGGGAAAAATGCAAGCAGCCACAACCAAAGAGGCTAAGCGATACATTGATTTTGCTGCAGCCAACAACATCCCTGGAATTGTGATTGAGGGATGGAATACAGGCTGGGACAAATGGGGTGTAAAGGAGGCTTTTGACTATGTAACTCCAGCCAAAGGATACAATTTAAGAGAGGTAGCAGCCTACGCCAAAGAGAAAGGAGTATCGCTCATTATGCACCACGAAACAGGTGCCGACATTCACGGATACGAAGCGTTGGTCGATTCAGCTTTTACCCTTTGCAAAGAGTTGGGCATTCACGCCGTAAAGACGGGCTATGCAGGTCCTGTCTCTTCGGGTGAGAATCACCACGGCCAACAAATGGTAGAGCACTACCAATACATCGTAGAGAAAGCTGCTAAATACCAAATAATGCTCGATGTACACGAACCAAGCAAAGGATCAGGATTGGAACGTACTTGGCCTAACTTAATGACTCGCGAAGGGGTTCGCGGTATGGAGTGGGAAGCATGGAGCCTTGGCAATACACCGAGACATACAACAACCATCCCCTACACTCGTGGCCTAGCGGGACCAACCGATTACACACCTGGTATTATCGACATCCTACTACAAGCCAAGAAGAACGAACGTACACAGTGGAACGACCAACTAAAAGATATCTCACTGACTCGCGTACACAGCACATTGTGCCACCAATTGGCTTTGCTAGTAACCATCTACAGTCCGCTGCAAATGGCATCTGACCTTCCTGAGAACTACCAAGGACATCCTGCCTTTCAATTCATCAGCGACTACAATGCAGACTGCGATGAATCGGTTGTCGTAAACGGAGAAGTTGGGCAATACATCACCATTGCACGTCGTGCGGGAGAGAATTGGTTTGTAGGAGCAACTACAGACGAGAAGGCACGTACTGTGGAACTCGCTTTTGATTTCCTTGGTGAAGGAGAGTATATAGCTACCATTTATCAAGATGGCGAAAAGGGAGATTGGCTAACCAACCCTACAGCCTACGAGATTAAGAAGGAACAGGTAAACAAGCAAACCGTTCTTGCTATGCCAATGGCAGCAGGAGGTGGTTTTGCCATTAGCTTGAAACCAGTAAAATAGAACGAAGCGAAGCTATTTCGTTTGACTGAATATTTTGGGCACCCACAAAGAATGCCCCTACAAAGCCACTCAAATGGCTGTAGGGGCATTCTTTATGGGTGCTTTTCATTTGTTTTGTGCCGTGTAACGGCTGATATTCATTGTTGTTCTATGAACCAATTTCATTTGTAAGCCCTCGGTAAACTCCGTCTATTATTCTTGCTTCTTCCTCCTTACCTTTGTCGCAAAAACAAAGAGTATGGTATATTGGAACTTAGCTTACTTTAAGCACCTCTACGAAGAGTACATTACATCTGGCACTAGTA
>JBOFMR010000161.1:0-1007 GCA_051658485.1 Phocaeicola sp. | reverse complement strand
ATTTAAAATCAAGATTTGAAGATTGTTCGTTTATAGAGTCTGTTTTTTACATCATATCAAGACTTTCAAAGGAGAGTTACATCTATTACCTAGACCTTTGCTTTGAACTTATTTTTGAATTAGCACAAGTAAACAACATCGACCTACTTAAGCACATAGAGCTAAAGATGAGATACAACAAAACAAGAAGCAATTTACACGGAAAAAAGTATTAATATGAACATATTACAAGAAGCCGATTCAATCGTAAACGGAGATAGAGCAGCAGACTACGGAGATATAGTTGAGAACTTCAATAGAATTGCAGAGATAGCAAGTATAATGAGCAACAAGGCAATAACAGCAGATGATTGTGTAAATGTACTTATAGCGGTTAAACTATCAAGAGAAGCCTTTAAACACAAGCGAGATAACCTAGTAGACCTTTGCGGTTATGCACACATTAAAAACGAAATAAACAAATGAAAGTAGAAGTAATAGAATTAAGCGGTTTTGTATCTGCGCTTCAAGCGTTAAGGCTTCCTTTCGGGTTAGAAACAAGAAGCTACACAGATTCAGAATACATCGTTACAGACTCAAGGATAGCAACTAAAACATCTTGCGTGTTACTTTATAAAGACATTGAGCTAATTAGCAGACTTGTAAAAGCAGGTGACGAGCACGCTAAAGCATTGAGAGGAATCAACGTAACACTATCAATTGACGCACCTAGATACTTTTGGGCTGAAATGGACACTTATGAAATTGGGCAAACAAGACTATCATCAGAAAGTACAATGCACATACAAGGCAAAGGAATGAGCACAGAGGAACTTGTAAAGATGAAAGAGGAGTTAAAAGAGGGGACAATGCAAAAACGAATAGGAGTCTTTAATTATCAATGTTTGAGAAGAATTTACTTCCAACGAAAAACCCACAGACTACCAATTTGGAAAGAGTTTTGCAAGTTTATCGAGTCACTACCATATTCAAACCAATTAATCACAATCAAATGATACTAGAAGAAA
>JBOFMR010000160.1:0-9940 GCA_051658485.1 Phocaeicola sp. | reverse complement strand
GACCCAAAAAAGACAGAGAGTTGTTATCTATTTACCAAAGCAGGCAATGAAGGTGATGTACCCTATACTTGGGGTGGTTTAGGAAGCTTAAAAACTGCCCCCCGTATTACTTGGGATGACAAAGAAAAGAAATATGCCCTCACCACCAATCCAAGAGAAGGCGGTCTCTATTTTAAATTTGGTTCTGTTGTTGGCATCTACTCAGGAGAGGGCTGTATCCGCAATTTAGTTGAGGAGTACAATCGTATAGATTTTGACTTCAAGAGAGACATTCCTTACAACATAAATCCTGAGACTATTAACAGTTGGGAAACCATTCTTGAGCCTGCTGGTAATGTAGATGCAGCATTTCATACGTTAGAGAATGTACAGAAAGGCTTGGGAGACCCTTGCCGATTGGTAGGTTTGGATCTAGCAGCCATCAAAGAGGGCCGTGAAGGAGTGATCATTGACAACAAGCAATGGCGCTTACCTACCACGGACGAGCACATTACATTATGCAACGATTATACTAAAAAAGGTTACGAGGCTATTAATTCTCCCTACGGTTTGGTTACTGGGATGGAATTTACCAAGGGTGATGAAACTTTTTTTCTACCAGCAGTAGGGATGTACAAAGAGCCAACTATATCTCCAAAGGATGGTTATTATATTTCCTCTACCAGATGTAAGGAAGGTACTATTTCATATTTAAACTTTTACAAGAATAGTGCATCTGTAATTAATTATACAGTTAATGGAATTGCCTACAGCGCTCGCTGTGTAGCTCAAGAACCTTAATGAGATAAAAAAGGGAAAACAACTTCATTTGAGAATATAAAAAAACTCACTCTTAAACACGGATGAACGACCTATACAGCAGTTCATCCGTGCTAGGGTGTTTCCCTCTGGATACTCTGCCAAAAGAATATCCAGACGGAAACACCCTTTTTCTATCCATCAGATAGCCTCAACTCCATTTATTCCAATCCTTTATGGCAATTACAAGGGTTAAGAAGAAGAGATAAAAACTCTTTCTAAAAGAATAAATAAAAAGTTTTTATGCAATTTGTGGATGAATTGAAATATATATTATTTTTGCAACTAAAAAAGGAGGAGCTATGTTTGAATTATTTAATCTACAAGAATTTACCAGCGCATTTATTGTACTCTTTGCAGTTATTGACATAATAGGCTCTATCCCCATTATTTTAGATTTGAAGGAGAAAGGTCGAGATGTACATGCCATCAAAGCGACAGGAATCTCATTAGCTCTCTTGCTTGGATTCTTTTATGCGGGCGATATGATGTTACGCCTCTTTCAGGTAGATATTGCATCGTTTGCCGTAGCAGGTGCTTTCGTCATTTTTATGATGTCGCTCGAGATGATTTTGGATATAGAGATTTTTAAAAATACAGGTCCCATCAAGTCGGCTACCTTGGTGCCCCTTGTCTTTCCCCTCTTAGCTGGTGCAGGAGCCTTCACCACACTCCTCTCGTTGCGATCGGAATACCAATCCATCAATATTATTTTGGCCCTACTACTCAATATGGCCATCGTTTATCTTGTGTTGAAAACAACCAATCGCATAGAGCACTTTTTGGGAAAAGGAGGTATTTATGTATCACGTAAATTCTTTGGTATCATCTTATTGGCAATCTCAGTGCGCCTCTTTACAGCCAACATTTCGATGCTTATCCAACAGTTCCACCCATAACCCGCTAGGGGGTAGTTAGAGCTACCCTTTTTTTTGCACAATGCGCATACCGGGTTCTACATCTTCGGTCACCCAAACGTTACCCCCTATTGTGGTTCCTCGCCCAATGGTGATACGCCCTAGAATGGTGGCATTGGAGTAGACAATCACCTCATCCTCCAAAATAGGATGTCGAGGGATGCCCTTGATGGGGTTCCCCCCCTCATCCAAGGGGAAACTTTTAGCCCCAAGTGTAACTCCCTGATAGAGCTTTACGGAATTTCCAATGATGCTCGTTGCTCCAATAACCACACCCGTCCCGTGGTCAATTGTAAAATAGTTGCCTATCTGTGCAGCCGGGTGAATGTCAATACCCGTTTCAGAGTGTGCCATTTCGGTGATGATGCGAGGAATTAGGGGTACTCCCAACAACAGAAGCTCATGGGCTATGCGATAGTTGCTAATGGCACGTATGGCAGGATAGCAAGAGATAATCTCGCCAAAGCTAGTGGCAGCAGGGTCGCCATAGTAAGCCGCTTTAACATCGGTGGAAAGGGTGGCTCTCAGCTCGGGTAGTTTTGCTATAAACAGTGTAGCAAGTTGGCTCGCACTCTCACGAGCAGCTAAAGGATTGGTGTGAAGTACCTCCACATCTTCGCTAAAATAGCACGCTGCCATGATCTGTTCGGTGAGCAGATCAAAGAGTGCCTCAACATTGACTCCAATGTGATAACCCAAGGTATAGCTGCTTACGGTAGAGTTCCCAAAATAGCCTGGAAAGATAACTGAACGAGCTAAATCAACAACCTCTTTCAATAAAGGTGCTGAGGGGAGCGGGATCCCAGCTATGTGTGGGTGAAACAACTCCTCGCCGGAGAGTCCGGTTGATAAATCGTTTACTACCTTTGCAAGTAACTCTGTATGGTTGGACAACTTCATATATCTAACTGTTTAATTAGACAAAATTAGAAAAAAAGCCCCTCTTTATCAAGCTGATGAGATGCTAATCTCATTTAATGTAGTTACTTTTGTATCGTAACTAAAGAAATGGGTATGATAAATAAGAAAAATCCCTTTGCTTTCAAAGCAAAAGAGCAGGGAAAAAAGACGAGTGGCAAACGAGTAGGAAAGTCGAAGGCAGGAAAGGCCAACAACCAATTAAATAAGCGGGTAAAATAGAGTAACGGCTCTACCAAGCGGTGAGCCGTTACGAAATGGGCAATAACACCCCAAAAAAAAAGTTCAAACCACTGGGTAGTAGGTTCGAACTTTTAAATAGATTTCTGCAATATTAGCTTCGGAAGAAGGAGTATAAATCCAACCCCTTCCATGCGCAATGGATAGAGTCTGCTAAACTCTGGAACTCTTCAGGTGAAAGCTCCAACCTCGGATTAGAGAAAAGCATATCCGACTCATTCTGGATAGGAATTAAATGGATGTGTGCATGAGGAACTTCCAAACCAATGATTGCTTGTCCAATTCGTTTGCAAGGACAAACAGACTGAATAGCATGTGCCACCTGCTTAGAGAACAACTGGATACCTGCTAACTCTTCGCCCGTTAAATCAAAATAATAATCCACTTCACGCTTAGGGATAACCAACGTGTGACCCTTCATCAAGGGGTTAATATCAAGAAATGCGTAAAAATAGTCATTCTCGGCTATTTTATAACTAGGGATCTCCCCTGCTACTATTTTACTAAATAAAGTTGCCATAAAGTATTTAGAACGATATATTTAAAACTTCTAGTGTAATCTCTCCTTGTGGTATCTTAATATCAACCACATCACCTATCTTCTTCCCTAACAATCCTTGTGCAATGGGTGTGTTGACAGATATTTTACCCTCTTTCAGGTTTGCTTCACTCTCTGCTACGAGCGTATAGGTCATCTTCATGCCTGTCTTCTTATTTTTCAACTCTACTTTGGTCAATATTTGAACGTGTGTAGCTGAAAGTTTAGACGTATCAATGATTTTAGCATCTCCTATTATTGCCTTTAACTGGCTAATCTTTAATTCCAATAGTCCTTGCGCCTCTTTGGCTGCATCATATTCTGCATTTTCCGACAAATCACCCTTATCGCGAGCCTCTGCAATAGCAGAAACTATTTTTGGACGCTCTACGGACTCCAACTGTTTTAGGTCTGCCAATAACTTATTGTAACCTCCTTCTGACATATAAGCCATTTTTCTTTTCTCCTTTCTATACTAATTATAAAAATGTTTGTTCTTTACCTTATAAAACAAAAAAGAATTCCGACATGAATTGCTTAATGTCAGAACCCTCTTTTATAATATGTATGGCAAAGGTATACTATTCTTTTCGAATTACCAACTACCCGTTTCTGTTAATAAACATATTTGCATAAGGAACAGTAAATTACTTAACCAGCTCCTTAATTGCCAACTCCATTTCAGCAAGGTTGTTCCCACGCGAACGAAGTTCATTCTCTTTATCGACCACAAAGAGAGCAGGCAACTCGGTCACATTGTAAAGCGACAGATAGGTGGAATAAGATCCACGGGCATCACGTACACAAACCCAAGGCAAATTAGATGCTGCTGTTTTCCAGAAGTGCTCATTCTCATCAAGCGATACTTGGTAAATCTCCAACCCCTTCTCTGCATATTTGGCATATAGCTCACGAAGGGCTAAATTGTGCGCTGCTGAGGAGGCATTGTTATAAACCGTAAAGTCCAAAAGTACCACCTTCCCCTTTAAGTCGGTAAGTTTACGTAGATTCCCCTTGATGTCACGTAGCTCAATATCAATTAAAGAGGTCTCTTTTATCACATTTTCAGGCAACTCAACGGCTTGTTCACGAGGCGAACGTGTGTTCTTCATCCCCTTGATAACCACATTGTATAGGTTGCGTGAACGATTGGCGTGTGGATAGTTGTTATTAAGGCTAGTAGCCACGGCAGCAAAACATTTCAAATCCTCTTTGTTGCTGAGTGGATCAAAAATCAGATACCCATTTAACTGCTGATAAAGAGCAAAGTAGGCGTATGCCTTGTTGGGCTCTGCAAAGATATAGTCATGCGTAATCTTTGTTTTGTACTCATTAATCCATTGGGCTACTCTCTCTTGAGCAATACCAACAGGCAACTGCTCTTTTCCCAGCTGATTCATCTTTTGTTGCAACTCGCTTTGAAGAAGCACCAACTCTTTGATCTTCTTACTATTGTCTGATCCCTCTATGTCATATTGAGTCTCCCAACTTGCAGCTTTTCCATTCACCGTTACTGTTTCGGTAGAATCGATGGAGAAGTTTACAACCTTTTGCCCCAATCGCAAACGATAGAATTCGGGAGATTCAGGTTTGTTCCCCTTAAAAGCAAAGCGACCTTGTCCCTCTAGCTTTATCGAATCAAGCAGAACAACCCCCTCTAAGGTGGAAGCCTCTAGGTAAAGCGTCTCTTTATCGGCATCTTGAATGCTCCCTTCTACTTTAAACTTAGGTTCACTATCACAAGCAGTTAAGCCCATTGCGAGCCATACGAGCAAAGAATAGATACTGTTTTTCATTCCTTTTATTTTAATCTAAAATGAGTATTATGTTTTCGTAAACGTTACAAAAGTAGGAAGAAAGTTCCAATTTATTGACCAAACAGCGATGTTTTACTTACTCTTTTTTACGTTTTTATACATAAATGTAAAAGTCACCTTTTTAATAGAGGGCCAGAGGGACTCTATCTCTACTGCAATTACTAAAAAGCTCATTTGTGCCCCTCCAACTCTTTTTTACATTCACAGAGATGAGTCCAACCAGAGAATCTAACCAAAGAACGTAGGTATGTGACTTATTTTCACCCCATTTTCACTCCCAAATTAGAATTAATGCTATCTTTGTGCGAATTTTAGATGAAATCGTATATAAAAACATTTTTATGATTAACCCAATTATCAAGACGATCGAGTTAGGTGATGGAAGAACCATTACACTCGAAACGGGAAAGCTAGCAAAACAGGCTGATGGCTCTGTAATGCTCCGTATGGGCAACACCATGCTACTAGCAACTGTTTGTGCAGCAAAAGAGGCAGTTCCCGGTACTGACTTTATGCCCCTTCAGGTAGAGTACAAAGAAAAATATGCTTCTATTGGACGCTATCCTGGTGGTTTCAACAAGAGAGAAGGAAGAGCATCCGACTACGAGATACTTACTTGCCGTATCGTAGACCGTGCGCTTCGCCCACTTTTCCCCGATGATTTCCATGCTGACGTATTTGTAAACATAATCCTTTACTCTTCGGATGGCGTAGATATGCCAGACGCATTGGCTGGACTTGCTGCTTCTGCTGCTTTGGCAGTGTCGGACATCCCATTCAACGGACCTATTTCTGAGGTACGTGTGGCACGCATCGACGGTCAGTTCGTTGTAAACCCCACCTTTGCTCAATTAGAAAAAGCAGATATGGATGTGATGGTAGCTGCTACTTATGACAACATCATGATGGTTGAGGGTGAGATGAAAGAGGTATCTGAGAATGACTTGCTAGAGGCTATGAAAGTAGCTCATGAAGCTATTAAAGTTCATTGCAAGGTACAAATGGAGCTTACTGAAGCGGTAGGTAAAACGGTAAAACGTAGCTACTGCCACGAAACACACGACGAAGAGTTGCGTGCTGCAGTGAAGGAAGCTTGCTACGAAAAAGCATACGCAGTTGCTGCCTCTGGTAACAACAACAAGCACGAACGTCACGATGCATTCCAAGCAATTAAAGAGGAGTTCAAAGCACAATTTACAGAAGAGGAATTGGCAGCTAAAAAAGCGCTAATTGACACATACTATCACGATGTGGAGAAAGATGCGATGCGTCGCAGCATTCTTGATGAAGGAAAACGTCTTGATGGACGTACAACTACTGAAATCCGCCCTATCTGGAGTGAAGTAGACTACTTGCCAGGTGCACACGGTTCAGCCATATTTACACGTGGTGAAACGCAATCATTGAGCACCGTTACTTTGGGAACAAAAATGGATGAGAAGATTGTTGATGATGTATTGGATCAAACCAAACAACGCTTCTTGTTACACTACAACTTCCCTCCTTTCTCTACAGGTGAAGCTAGACCACAACGTGGTGTAGGTCGTCGTGAGATTGGTCACGGTAACTTGGCATTCCGTGCTTTGAAAGGACAACTTCCTAAAGAGTATCCATATTGCATCCGCTTGGTTTCAGACATCCTTGAATCAAACGGTTCTTCATCTATGGCTACCGTTTGTGCGGGAACATTGGCATTGATGGATGCTGGGGTACCTATCAGCGCACCAGTTTCGGGTATTGCAATGGGATTGATCAAGAACGCTGGCGAAGAGAAATTTGCCGTTCTTTCTGACATCTTGGGCGACGAAGACCACTTGGGCGATATGGACTTTAAAGTAACTGGTACTACCAAAGGTATTACAGCTACTCAAATGGACATTAAAGTAGATGGTTTGTCATTCGACATTCTTGAAAAAGCATTAAGTCAAGCCAAAGAGGGCCGTCTTCACATCTTAGGTAAGATTGCTGAGTGTATGCCAGCTGTACGTGATGATTTGAAACCACACGCTCCACGCATCGAAACACTTACGATTCCTAAAGAGTTCATTGGTGCAGTAATCGGCCCTGGTGGTAAGATTATCCAAGGTATGCAAGAAGAGACGGGTGCTACTATCACTATCGAAGAGGCTGATGGTATGGGTAAAATCCAAGTGTCGGGCACAAACAAACAGTGCATTGACCACGCTATCCGCTTGATTAAAGGTATCGTATCTGTTCCAGAAGTGGGAGAGGTTTACAAAGGAAAAATTCGTTCGGTTATGCCTTACGGTGCATTTGTAGAGTTCCTTCCAGGAAAAGATGGCTTGTTGCACATCTCTGAAATTGACTGGAAACGTTTGGAAACTGTTGAAGAAGCAGGCTTGAAAGAGGGAGACGAAGTAGAAGTTAAACTGATTGACGTTGATCCTAAAACAGGTAAATTCAAACTATCACGCAAAGCGTTGTTCCCACGCCCTGAAAGAAAAGAGTAAGGAGCGAAACAGAGCGTTGCAATCGAGATACAAGCCGCTGTTCAAACACTTGGATTGAAACCAGCTCCCCCCAGAAAAGGGAATAAGGAGAAGGTTCCAAAAAAAGGTTCACCCCTGCTTGGTGATTGCAAAAGATAACAAAGAGAGTCGTTTTAGCCTATAAAGGGCTGAAACGACTCTCTCTCTATTATACACGCCAAGGATCAGGCTACAACCATTCTAGAGAGGAGGTAACCCCTACTCTTCAACAAAAGCGGTCTTATCCAATCCACACACCGAACAGCCCCAATCATCAGGGAGTTCATCAAATTCGGTTTCTGGGACGATTCCACCTTCGGGGTCACCTGACGCAGGGTCATACTCCCATCCACATTTACTACAGACATATACTTTCATATCAATAAGATTTAAAGTTAGAACAACGAACGATCCCCTTAGGTTCGCTGAAAACAACTAAATTTAGACCGGACAATTATAGAATAAATCAATAAAAAGATTTATCTTTGTGCGTTTTGATAATGAAATGTTTATAGAATAACAAGTATGGATAAATTTAGTTACGCTATTGGCTTGGGAATAGGTCAAAATTTAGTGAGCATGGGTGCTCAAAGTATCAACACAGAAGACTTCACTCAAGCGATTAAGGATGTGCTAGAAAAGAGAGAGACAGCTATCTCACACACCGAAGCGCGCGAAATTGTAAATAACTTCTTTCAGGAGTTAGAGACTAAAATGAGTGCAGCTGCTATTGAACAAGGAGAAGCTTTCTTAGCAGAAAATGCAAAACGCTCTGAAGTTGTTACTTTAGCAAGTGGGTTGCAATATGAGGTTATCACAGAGGGAACAGGCAAAAAACCTGCTGCCACAGACCGCGTAAAATGCCACTACGAAGGAACACTCATCGACGGAACGCTCTTTGACTCTTCTGTCAAAAGAGGTGAACCTGCTGTATTCGGTGTAAACCAAGTAATACCAGGATGGGTAGAAGCGCTACAATTAATGGGAGAGGGAACCAAATGGAAACTTTACATCCCATCAAACCTAGGCTATGGTGCACAACAGGCGGGAGAATTAATCCCACCTCACAGTACACTCATTTTCGAAGTAGAATTAATCGAAGTATTATAATAATCAATTACAGAAGCAAAAATGAAAAAAATGATGTTTTTTGCTGCTCTTACTGCAGCAGCAAGTTTGGCCTCTTGTACAACACAAGCGCCTAAAGCAAACATGAAAACCGAGATTGACTCTCTTTCATACATGATGGGGATAAGCAACACACAAGGGTTGAAACAATACATAGTAGGCCAATTGGGTGCAGATACAACTTTTATGGCAGACTTTATTAAAGGGATTGAAACAGGTGCTAAAGAGAGCGACGAAAGAAAGAAGGCTTTCTTGGCTGGTCAAACTATTGGGCTACAAGTGAGTAACAGCATGCTGAATGCTATCAACCAACAACTCTTTGGTGCTGATTCTGAAACAAAATTAGACAAAACCAACTTCTTAGCTGGATTCATTGCGGGTACTGTTGAGAAAGGTGCAGCAGTTACAATGGAAGAGGCGCAAGCTTACGTGGAACTTCACACTGAAACAATCAAAGAGAAAGCACTAGAAGCAAAATACGGCGACAACAAAACTGCAGGTGCTAAATTCTTAGAAGAGAATGCAACAAAAGAGGGTGTCGTTACTACAGCAAGCGGCTTGCAATACAAAGTAATCAAGACGGGTAAAGGTGCTGTGCCTACTGCAGATTCAAAAGTAAAAGTAAACTACAGAGGTACATTACTTGACGGTACAGAATTTGATAGCTCATACAACCGCAATGAACCAACGTCATTCCGTGCTAACCAAGTTATCAAAGGATGGACTGAGGCGTTAACAATGATGCCTGTTGGTTCTAAATGGGAACTATACATCCCACAAGATTTGGCTTATGGCGCACGTGAAATAAATCAAATCAAACCTTTTTCTACTTTGATCTTCGAAGTTGAATTGCTTGCAATTGAAAAATAAGAGATTGACTATCCCCTCTTAGCAAAAGAGGAGTTAGCCATAAATACTTTGCAAAGAGCCCCATCCAACTCTACTCGAGTTGGATGGGGCTCTTCTCATACAACCAACTCTCATCCATTTTGCGACTCTTCTCTATCCATCCAAATTCTGCCGTTGAGTAGTGGCAGTCTGGAGATAACATTTTCGAGTGTGGTACTTGAGTTGTTCTATCATTTGGGAGTTAGA
>JBOFMR010000159.1:0-5447 GCA_051658485.1 Phocaeicola sp. | reverse complement strand
GTCAAGAGCTGCCTCTACTACTGCAGAGACGTTTAAAGATTTTTATGTGTATGGTTACCAAGGTACGCCCGATATAACTTGGGAATCTGGCAAACCAACTCTTTTGATGGATAGTGTAAAAGTTATCAAAACGGGTGATGTATGGGAAGCTGTTTCTCCTACTCCTTGGCCTGCTGCAGGTACACATGTACAGTTCTTTGCCTTTTCACCTGCTGAAGGTGCTGCAAGCGGTATCGGCTATGCAAACGATGAAACGACTAACAAGCCTGTTCTTAGCTTTACAGCGCAAACGGATGTAACCAAGCAAGTCGATTTGCTTTATGCACAGTCGGGAGAGATGGAAGCAGCTGCTACGGGTGAACATAAGAAGGTGGAGTTAGCTTTTATCCACGCGTTGACGAAGGTTAAGTTTTCTGCTAAAGTTCAGCCCAACCAAAAGCTGTTTATCAGTGAACTCTCTCTACACAACTTGGGTAAAGGAGGTAGTTTTGCTTATACTACAGGAGAATCGGTAGAGGGGAAATGGAATACAGAAGTAGCTGCAAACGACAGCTTTGCGATTGTACTTTCTGCTAAGGCAGGAGACGGTATCACGGAGACGGAAGCTGTAGATGTTACTGCGACGGATTGTGCTACTTTGGTTATTCCACAAGAGCGTACAAAGGTGGATGTTTCTGTTCCAAAAGCGGGATTGTTTACAGGGAATACAGACAATAGCTACATCAAGATGGTCTACTCGTTGAAAAGCGAGACAACAACTGGTGATTGGATTGTGGGTAAAGGTCCTGAAGCAGAAAATCAACGTGTTGCTTATATTCCAGTAGATGTTGCTTTTAATATGAATCAAGTGGTTAACTATGTTATCAACTTCGGTACTGGTAATGGTGGTTATGATGATGATGGTAACCCCATTGTTAATTCGGGAAGCATGATTCACTTTGATACTATTTTGACTGATTGGGATGAAGAGACACCTATCGACCCAACTCCTCCAGCAGATTCTAATATACCTGATAAAGCATTTGCTAATTGTTTAAAAGCATTTGGTTTGATAAAAGACGATCCAAACAAAGCTGGTTGGTATATTGCAACTCCTTCTGGATTGGCAGTTGAACAGTTGATGCTAATGCCTTTAGTGCCTGGTTTTAAGGATGTTGAGAGTTTTGAGGGAGTTGAGGTTTTATCTAACTTAGTGGGCATTCAGGTAATGTCTGCCAATGTTGTTTCGGTAGACTTTAGTAAGTGCTCTAAACTTGAGGGATTTAGTTGTTCGGATATGCCAAACTTAGAGTCAGTAGTGCTAACTAATCTGCCAAGCTTAGAATTGGTCACAATTGATAATGCTCCAAATCTTAGCTCATTAAACTGTTCGGGTTCTGTAGTAAAGAGCCTTTCGATTGAAAATACCCCATTAACCAACCCAAGCGCTATGTTAGCCCCTTTTAACAGCTTGGAATCTATATATCTGAACAATTGCAGCTTGACAACACTTGACTTAAGCAAACATCTTCTATTGAACAGTGTTGACTGTCGTAACAATGGTCTAACCGAATTGAATATTGGTAGCCTTAACTTGAAAACCCTTTCCTGTTTTGACAATAAGTTATCAAATTTGAACGTTGAGCATTGTACAAGCATGACCAATCTCAATTGTGCGAACAATAATATTGAAACGTTGACTCTTAGTTCTAGTCCTCTGTTGAAACACTTTAGCTGTGTTAGTAATAAACTTAAAGATTTAGATCTTAGTTCTAATGTCGAATTGGTGAATCTGGAATGTGATAAGAATCAGCTAGGGGAGTTGAATATTACTACTTTAGGCAAGCTTAGTACGCTCTTTTGTGGTCTTCAAACGACTGATGGGAGCACCTCTAAGAAATTGGGATTAACACTTACGAACGATCAAAATACAAAGTGGGAAACCTCTTGGAAGAGAGATGCTAGGAATGCTGAAGTAACCGCAATTCCCGTTCGCTAAATAAATCATTTCACAATAATATCCCCTTTGATAGAAGAAAGTAGATTGTTTTTATTAGAGGAGGCTCTCTCTTAGTAGCTCCATAGAGTAGTTTTGGGTGTTTTAGTCTCAATCTTACTTTGTGATAGCTCTACACGATTTTTTAAGAGGCTACCGCTGCTTGGTTTATAGCAGCGGTAGCTTTTTTTGTGTCGTTCATTCTCTTTGAGAAAGCGTTATAGATTGGGCTTGTCTGATGCTGCAAAAAGGAGTACCCGAGTTGTGTTGAGAGAACTTTTGAGAAAGATGGGTGGGAGAGTCCTTTGATAGCCATTAGCCGATTGAGGCATCTAGAAGGTATCACTCTCTTGCGTTAGGTTGTTTATATAAAATGATGGTTAAATCTAGTGAATTCATCTGTGTTGTAGCATTAAAGATGGTACCTTTGTAAAATAATAAGAAAATTTTGCAGGGAGGGGTTTAGGAAAAAACGGTTGATTTATGGTTATTTAAAAGAGTCAGCTCTCCCTTGTTACTATTTTATTAATACGACAAATATTTAATTAATGAATAAACTATTTCTACTCCCCATTGTTACTTTGGCATTAGCTGCCAGCAGCTGCACCAAGCATGATGTGCTAAATCACACCCCATCAGAGGATGCTGACCCTCTTTATGTGAATTTTAATGCTTATACCGGTAGATCAAAAGCTACATCTACTACCGCAGAGACGTTTAAGGAGTTTTACGTATATGGTTACCAAGGTATAAATGCCTCAGACGAGCCCTTGAATTGGGATACCAGCTCTCCCAAGCTTTTAATGAAGGATGAAAAGGTTACCAAAGCGAGTAATAATGTATGGCAAACTGCTTCTTTGAATCCTTGGCCTGCTAAAGGTACACACGTTCAATTCTTTGCCTTTTCACCAGCTGCAAGTACGGAGAGTGGTATTGAATATGTAAAGGATGATGGAAGTAAGGAGAGACCTGCTCTTAGCTTTACAGCGAAAACGGATGTAGCCCAACAGGTTGATTTGCTTTATGCACAGTCCGATGAGATGTCGGCAGCTGCTGCGGGTAGTCATAGCAAGGTGTTTTTAAACTTTACTCACGCTTTGACAAAAGTTAAATTTTCGGCAAAGGTTCAGCCAAAACAGAGGGCGTACATCAGTGAAATCTCTCTGCACAACTTGGGTAGCAAAGGTAGCTTTGCTTATGCTACAGGCAAATTGGAGGCGGGAAACTGGAATGAAGCGGTAGAAGCAAATGCGGTTTTTCCTGTTGAACTGATTGAAGCGACAAAAACAGGTATCACGGATACGGAAGCTATAGACATTACTGCCAAAGAGGGTGCCGCTTTGGTTATTCCGCAGACTCGTGATAAAGTAGTTGTCACTACTGGAAATAAAATCTTTTCAGGAAACACACAAAATAGCTACATCAGAATGGTTTATTCGTTGAAAGATGATGGCGGTTGGATTGTAGGTACAGGTGTTTCAAAGGAACAGCAAGTTACAGCCTATGTGCCAGTATCTATTAAGCATGGAATAAACCAAGTGGCTACCTATAGTATGACTTTAGGTGCGGGAAATGGGGGGTATGATGATAACGGTAATCCCATAATTCAAGATAAAACACCGATTGAAGTTCACGTTACATTTGCTGATTGGAATGGCGACACATCAATTGACGTGACACCACCGCCATGTCCCGATATCCCTGATCCATATCTTGTTGCTTACTTGTTAAAGAAGGAGTTGATAAAACCAAATGATTCTGTTCCTACCCGCTATGATTTAACAGATAAGGGACGGGAATTGAAAACGTTAGAGATATCTGGCATATCTGGTGGTGGCAATTTTGCTAAGATGAGAAGCCTTGTAGGGGTGGAAATATTCCCCAATCTTAGAGATATTGGGGTATCTAATGTTGACATTGTTTCAGCAGATTTTAGTGGAATCGATAGCCTTGCTCTATTTAGTTTCATGGGTGTGCCAGAATTAGAAACAGTTAAGGCAACGAATTTGAAGAATTTAAAAAGTTGTGATTGGAGAAATGCTCCAAAATTGACGTCGTTTGACTGTTCGGGCTCTTCTGAAATCGAATCACTTTCGCTAATAGAATGCCCACTTATGACAGTTTCAAGTCTTAATGTGGGATCTTTTACGAACTTGAAGTCATTGCTCCTACGCTTTAATAATTTAGATGGTCTTGATGTAACTCCTTTAACTAAATTGACCCTTTTGAATGTAGATGAAAGTGGATTAACGACTCTTGATGTATCTTCTAATACTTTATTAAATAGCCTTGACTGCTACAATAATCAACTACGCGAACTGAATCTTGGTAATATCTCCAATCTAAAAACTCTTTGGTGCGGAGGTAATCAATTGACAAGCTTAGATATTAAAAGTTGTACGAAATTGACACAGCTTTATTGTAATGATAATAAGCTTACATCACTTGATGTAAGTAAGGCGCCTGATATTAAAAGGCTTCTATGTCATTCAAATCAGCTCTTAACATTGGATATATCTCCACTTTGGAGAGAACTGACAGATTGGTCCTGTGGCATTCAAAAGAATGCTGACGGAGAAGATCAAACGTTGGAATTGAAGTTAACTACTCAACAAAAAAAGAATTGGGATAATATTCATACAAGGCCTAATAACCTGAAAGTAAATACAACTGTAGTTCCATAATCGTTTTGTAATTATATCTCCCTTTAACTCAAGAGATACATTGGTTACTTACTATTTATCTCTAAATCTTTACCCTCTTTGAAATGTTTTTGATTTCAAAGAGGGTAAATTTGAGTAGAGTTATCGATGAAGAGTAGGTGCAGAGGATATCGCAAGGATAAAGGTGGAGTGAGCGAGGAAAAATGATGAAGTTCTATTCCAGTAAGAGTGTGTTTCTTTTACACAATAAAACAAAAAAGTCAGATTTGGCTGTTTTATTTGTAAAAAAAATAGTACATTTGCAGCGTTGTAGCACGTCGCTACATCTATAATAGTAAGTTGAAGATGAGGTAAGCAGATTTATTTGCAGTTATTCAATTGAGTAAAGTTTCTTTCTCATCTCTATTGACACAACAAAAATTAATTAATGAGTAAAAATTTTCTTCTTCCCGTTGTTGCTCTGGCATTAGCTGCCAGCAGTTGTACCAAACACGATGTAATTGGTCACAACCAATCAGGATTTGTAGATCCTACTTTAGTAAACTTTAGTGCCTATGCAGGTAAGTCAAGAGCTGCCTCTACTACTGCAGAGACGTTTAAAGAATTTCAGGTATATGGTTACCGAGGGGAACTTGGCGCGGATGCGTCGATCGTTTGGGATTCAGAAAAACCAACTCTTTTGATGGATAATGTAAAAGTCAGCAAAACGAGTGATGTATGGGAAACTCTCTCTCCTACTCCTTGGCCTGCTGAAGGTACACACGTACAGTTCTTTGCCTTTTCACCTGCTGCAAGTGATGCAAGTGGTA
>JBOFMR010000158.1:0-2470 GCA_051658485.1 Phocaeicola sp. | reverse complement strand
AAGTCCTTTAAAGCACCTTTACGTAGGTGAGGAACAGACTCCGATACTACTGATACCTCTAGTTTTTCTTTTCTTGCTGCTGCATCAATTAAGATTGGTATGATGCCAAAAGTCTTGCCCGCAGATGTTCCGCCGGGTATTACTCTGATGCGCTTTGTTAAAGACCTTAGCTTCCTTATCGCAGTAGTGTAAACGAATCCTTCTACTTTATTTACTTTCTTCATCTCCGAACAATGGTTGTTCCTTGGTTACTGTTACATTTGACTTGTCTACTAATCCCAAATCTCTAGCTATGATGTTGGCATTAAATACCCCAACCGAAGCACCTGAAAACTTTTGGTCGTACATTATTTTGGTGATTGCGCGTATGATGGGAACAAATTCTTTATATCTTCCCTCTCTGTTTGACTGATAATCTTTCAAAGTACTTATATACCCTTTCTCAAATAAGTAAGCCTCTAGCCCCTCCCAAGTGTAAGG
Source organism: Phocaeicola sp. (assembly GCA_051658485.1). Taxonomy (GTDB): domain Bacteria; phylum Bacteroidota; class Bacteroidia; order Bacteroidales; family Bacteroidaceae; genus Phocaeicola. The sequence continues at coordinate 1,990 of JBOFMR010000158.1, read as the reverse complement.
TCGCATAATCTTAAGTTTGACTATCTCGCCCGCCATCTCTCCTCCCTTTATGAAATCTTCTTTATGATAAGGTGTTTCATCTACTCTCTTGAAGTACTCGCACGCTAGTTTAAATAGTTGAGCTGCGTTTTTGAATGTTTTTGGTCTGCCTACTTTCTTCTCTCGCTCTTCTACTTTGTTTGCTAGGTCGTCCCAATAGTTCTTCTTTTTTTTAAGTGTTATGTCTGTTTTCATGATTGTAAGTGGATCGCACCGATTTGGCACGATCCTTTTTTTGTTTATCTTGTTGTTAGGTCTATTGTGTACATTGGGTTGTTATAAGTTGATTCTGCATAAAAACCGTTTGTTTTGTCTGATTTTACTTGAATAATTATACTTTCACCTTTCTTTAGTTCAAACGTTGCCGAAGCTGATAACTTGATAGGTGTTGTTTGTTTAGGTGGTATCCATGCTGCTGCTTCACTTCCTACTATTTCGGTTTCGCTCTTGTCTGTTCCGATTTTCACTAATTTAATTAAGGCTGAACTTTCGGTTTGGTTGTCGCTGAAACAATATACCGTGTAGTTCGCTCTTATGTAGTTTATATTTGATTTGGCTTCTATGTTGCCATATGTGCCATCGTAAACCTTATTATTGAATAGGTTTCCATCTCCTTGAACATCTGATAGTGCTATGTGTCGCCATGTGTCATTTACGGTTGCTCTTAGGTTGTTTCCCTTTGAGTGTGCTATTAATTCGGAGTGGTATTTAGACTCGGTCGTGTTTTGGTTAATTACTAGTCTGTTCATAAATAGGATTCTATCAACTGATGGTGTGATGTCTAGCTCTATGTCTTTTAAACTGATTAGTTGAGGGCTTTCGCTTGTTGCAGGATAAGATACTATTGCTAAGGCTTGCGCTTTAGGTAGTGTCCACGTTGCTTCCTTTGAGTGCTCGTCTAATTGTGGCTCTTCTGAAATATAAAGACTTGTTACTTCTGTCCAATCGGGTGTAAAAATTGGCACTGAATTGTCGTATCGCACTACTTGTGGTGGTGGTGGTGTGTTAAAACTTCCATCGTACCGCATTAGTGAAACTTTGAAGGCTCCAATCTTGTTTGTTAGCGTTACTTTTAGATTTACGTTTGCGTTTTCTAATTGAATAACATCAAATGGTGTAATCAATTGTGTTACGTTCCAGATTGGGAAGTCTACTCCGTTGTCTGATATTGTCATTGAACCGCCTGCTATCTCCATATTGACTTTACTAACTGCACTGAAGTAAGTGTTGTTTCCCATTGAAGGGAAGCCTTTTACTTCTGCTTTTGCCATATTCTGTGTATTGAATTGAGCAAAGTTAAAGAAATTCTCGCCATAGTATCTAGTTAAATACCTTATTGGTATTCCAGTGAACTCGGTGAACTCTTGCATCGCTAAGCCTGATGTTTCATTCTTTGATGTGGATTGAAGCATTAAACAAGTGTCTGAACCTACCGTTACGATTTCTTCACTTGGGAAGTCTAGGAATACTCTCATATGTACTTCTTTTGCTTCTTTAGCCATAAAAGCTCCTATGTAATACATTGGTTTGATTGCTTCTCCTGCGTTTACTGTTTGCACCGATTCAATAGGCTTTCCTGAAACATCTGTTAGTACATTGTTGTCTAGGTCTACTAGTTGAATGTGGACTGAGCCTTTTTGTGAAACTGAATTTGCATCGAATAATGTGGGTTTGAATTGCATCCCTACTATGAACATTGTTCCTCCGCTTTGGTTTGGATCGTCTGTTGGGTCAATGTCTTGAACTATGATTGACTTTTTAACATCGTCTTTGTAAACGAACTCTCCGCCTTTTATGTGGGTGTTACCAAAATATAATCTACTGTTAGGAAAGGAAGAGTTTAAAGTGTATTCTGTGCCTAAACTTAACATTATCCCCTCGTTGTGAGCTGGAAGGCTCGGAGGAATAACTAGAATAGCAGATGTTCCTGCGTTTCTTAATTCTAATCCCA
>JBOFMR010000157.1:0-2742 GCA_051658485.1 Phocaeicola sp. | reverse complement strand
AAGCAAAGGTCTAGGTAATAGATGTAACTCTCCTTTGAAAGTCTTGATATGATGTAAAAAACAGACTCTATAAACGAACAATCTTCAAATCTTGATTTTAAATATTTTGTTTTAGGATTGAATACGTGTGCTCCTTTGTAACCAGCAAAACTTAACAATCTAATTACTGCATCTGCTAGCTCATCCTCTACTGTTCCTGATATTGTCAGCTCGTAATCTTTGGCAAACCATCCAATACTATCTGGGTGAACTTCTTGGTTTAGCTCAAACGCTCTCATATTGGCTCGCTTTCCGCTTCTGTCTGCTTGAACAGCTTCGCATAATTCTGTTACTACTAAGCATAAATAGTGTTTATCGCTTAAATTTCCGTTGTAAAAACCTTTTTCTTTTGCTGCCTTGTAGGCTTTATCTCTTAAGTTGTTCATATTAATTTGTTTTAATTCTAGGTACCAATATAGTACCCAAGTTGTAACTATCTCCGTAGAGCGTTGTCCCAATAAAGTAGTTGTTTCTGATGAATAAACCATTTACAGTTCTAACGCTTCCATCTTTGCATATAATCGTATCTCCGTGCTTTATTTTGTTTATGTGCACGTGCTCGATACCGAACTTTTCTATTAATATTTTATCTTCCACTGCAATTTCTGCATATACATTTATCACCATCGAATTGCCATCCATCCTCTTCTGCGCAACCTACTAATGAATGTTTATCTAGGTATATTCCGTGTTCTGTTTCTACCTCTTCGTAGTGCTCGCCACATTTGTCGCAGACGGCACCATAACACTTTTGTTCTTCTATCATATTATTTGTTTTGTTTAAATTCAGGTATTGGCATCCACGCTACAATTTCATCCCAATCAAAAAAATACTCATCCCATACTGCTATTCTCTTATTCCATCTTCTGTGCCACATCGTCCTTACATCTCTCTTTGTTACTACAATAACATCAACGTTCTCGTCAGGCAAATCATTCGGATTAACTCTCAAGTCATGCCATTTGTTTTTTAAAGCACACTCATAACCCGCAATAAACCCTCTGTACATTCCAATCTCGCAAGTATCTGATTTGTCTAGCTCTACATAAGCATTAGGATACAATTCATCAAATTCTTCTTCTGTTGGTGGTTTATTGTTTTCGTAAACGTATTCTCTAGCAAGTCTTTTTAGTTCATTCTCTTCCATCTGTTTGATGCTTAATGTTTCATTTTTCATTTGCTTTTTATTTTAATCGGATTATTTTTCGTTCTCCTCTCCCGAACTGGTCAAGCATTATTCTGTGAACTCTTAACCAATACTTAAACCATCCTTTCATTATGATTTGAATTGTAAGGTTTTCTTTATAAACACCTCAACCGCAAGTGTTATGTTCTTACTCTCTTTAAGGTCTACAAGTCCCTCAACCTCTCTGCCCATTATGTCCATTAAAGTACTTGTTAGTCTGCGTACTGTTTCGATTTCAATGTCTTTCTTTTTGCATAGTGCATAAGCTAAGCTACCTGCTAATTGTGCAACTACATTCACACTAATGATATCGCAGAGGATTAGTCTTCTTTCAAGCTTCATACTCATTAATTCTTCTTGAAAAGAGTACTTCATCGTTTGAATATGTTTTGCTAAGCTATCGTTGAACTCATCGAACTTGTCACAAAGTAAACAAGTGCTGTCTGTTCCCATATCCCTGAAGAGGTCCTTAAAGTACTTACTAGATGCTCTGAACGCTTCCTTTGCTAGTTGTTTCTCTCTTTGCTTTAGATCGCCTTTGATTTTGCCAAGCGTCTGATAGCAATAATCCATAAGCAGCGCAGGTTTTAATACGCTGTTCATTACTTCATCTATATCTTCTTTAGTTGGTTTCATTTTAAATATTTCATTTGGTGAATAATTGGTTTACTCTTTAACTCTGTGTACTTGTCGCATTGTCTAGGTGAGTTGGCTACCTTTCTGTTGCCGTAACACTCTGCAATAATTGGATTGGCTCCGTTACGCATCAAGTATGCGTTTTTGCACGTGATGCACTTAACTACTTGCTTTGTTTTCAAATCGTTTCCTTACTAGTTCTGAAATAATTAAATAGTCTGTATCCGCTCCAGTGTTTCTAACTTTGTTTTCAAACTCCTCAATCGTACCTAAGAAGCATCCACATCTTACATAAATACCTTCTTCTAAATTAAAGAAGCATACTTTGTTTCCCACTCTACTACCAAACCCAGTAAAAGCTAAGAATGGATAACCCGACTTAGATTTACCAACTCCTTCAAACGAACACGACTCGCCGAATGAACATCTTTCACCAAATGAGCAGTCATTACTAAATGAACACCTTTCACCAAAAGAACACCCTTCACTGAATAAACACAATAATCCAAATGAACACCGGTCGCCAAACGAACACTCACCCCCAAATGAACACCGCCCTTTAAATGAGCTAAATCCACCGAATGAACACCAGTCTCCGAATAAACATTCTTTCCCAAAGAAGCATCTTTCACCGAATGAACACAATAAACTAAAAGAACAGCATGAACCGAACTTTTCTATATTTGTATAATCGCCAGTAGGGCATTGTCTGTATCCATCTATAATTTCAAAATTATCAAAATCCTCTTGTGTAAACTTTTTCATATCGTTTATTTTAAATTGTTTTAAGCGTTATAATCGCATAACCTTTTAGCTATTCTGTTAAATGCTTCTTCTTTGCTTATATCCGCTTTAAATACGGTTTCAATCGCTTTTTTGT
>JBOFMR010000156.1:0-1049 GCA_051658485.1 Phocaeicola sp. | reverse complement strand
TTACTAACACAGCAGCTAATCCGGTGATCACAAAAGTAGCACCTTAGTATTTTAATATGTATCTTTAAAGGGGAGGGAGTCAGTTGCTCCTTCCCTTTTTTTTAATTAAATCAATATGTACAGAGCAACAGATTTAAAGACAGAGCTTTCCAACTTATGGGGATGGAGGCAACATTACGATACACAAGAGTTCACTATTTCAGACAGCCTAACGAAGTCAGATACGGGAAGATATTTTCAAGACGTGCACCCTCTTCTTACTCTTGATAACTTGAAGTCAATTGCACCCGATTTTAAGAGGATAGAATACAATCCGTGGACAGACAAGGCACAATACAGAATAGGCGACAGAGTAACGTACAACGAAAAGAACTACAGAGCAGTATCGAATAACATAAATACTAACCCTGAATACAACCCAACAGCTTGGGAAAGGTTTGATTCATTCTCCGAGTGGCTAGACGAGAAAACCAAAGGAAGTATTCTAAAAGCTATAAGTACTTTTTGGGGCAATAATATGGTAGCAAAAACAGCCAATAATATTCTAGAGAGTAAAGCACTCTTCAACGGAACAGGCAGAATAACCAACACGATCGAGAACAATAGTAATTTAGTAGGCTTTGAGATTGTGCCAATACGAGCCAAAGGGGTAACTCTAAAGATTGACAAGATAGGCTTGCAATTCACGGGGCAAACAAGTATCACGCTTTATCTTATGCACTCTAGCCAATCATCACCAATAAAAACAATGACATTTCAAAGAATTAAGAATGGTGGTATGGAATGGTTTGATGTAGACGATGTTTATTTGCCTTATTCAAGTATTAACAACGATGCAGGCGGTAGTTGGTACCTAGTATACGAACAATCACAATTAGGCACAGATAAAGCTATCTCACACGACAAGGATTGGAGTAAGCGACCTTGTTACGGATGCAATATAGAGGAAACATCAGCTTACAACATTTGGAGCCAATACCTAGAGGTTCACCCATTCAGAATAAGTGAATATGGAGGTGGCGACTTCAACGATGATTACAACGATGACT
>JBOFMR010000155.1:0-11600 GCA_051658485.1 Phocaeicola sp. | reverse complement strand
TTCTCTGAAATCCATCACATCCATGAAATCATGGAAATCCACGACATCCTTTAAAACAGTGAAATCCTTGAGATGGAAAACAAGTACATCTCAAGGATTTATTGTATATCACAATACGGAGTTTGCCGAGGGCTTACATATCTCTTCTTAGCATAATGTTGTGAATCGCTTTCAAATTAGTATCTTTGCTTGATAAGCAACACCAGCCGGATTTGTAGAGAGTGGTGAATCCTTGTTGTGAATCGCTTTCAAATTAGTATCTTTGCTTGATAAGCAACACCAGAAGAGCGAGAGAAGAAAGTAGGCAGACCGTTGTGAATCGCTTTCAAATTAGTATCTTTGCTTGATAAGCAACACCGGAACAGCGAAAAGTAGTCCTTTAAAGTTCGTTGTGAATCGCTTTCAAATTAGTATCTTTGCTTGATAAGCAACACCCTCATCTGAAACATCAAGCTCAATGCCTTTGTTGTGAATCGCTTTCAAATTAGTATCTTTGCTTGATAAGCAACACCTACGAGTGCGATTTAAAGCTCAATATAACGGTTGTGAATCGCTTTCAAATTAGTATCTTTGCTTGATAAGCAACACCTAGTGCTTGCGTTTCTGCTTTGTCAGCAAAGTTGTGAATCGCTTTCAAATTAGTATCTTTGCTTGATAAGCAACACCAGGAGCAGCAAGAACATACGGTGGTGGCAAGTTGTGAATCGCTTTCAAATTAGTATCTTTGCTTGATAAGCAACACCGTTCAACCTGCTGACAAGGGAGCTGATTCGGTTGTGAATCGCTTTCAAATTAGTATCTTTGCTTGATAAGCAACACCGTCCCCTCTTTTAATTCCTCTTTCATCTTTGTTGTGAATCGCTTTCAAATTAGTATCTTTGCTTGATAAGCAACACCTTAATCGTTTTACTTCTTCTACGTTGTAGTGTTGTGAATCGCTTTCAAATTAGTATCTTTGCTTGATAAGCAACACCTTTATAATTGTGGATGAGTCGCTAAAGATGGTTGTGAATCGCTTTCAAATTAGTATCTTTGCTTGATAAGCAACACCGCAGTTAAGGAAATCAAGGGTAGACAGACGGTTGTGAATCGCTTTCAAATTAGTATCTTTGCTTGATAAGCAACACCAGTAGTTTTGATTTAAAAAATGTTACTAATGTTGTGAATCGCTTTCAAATTAGTATCTTTGCTTGATAAGCAACACCAATGAAGGTTTCTCATTTTGGGGTGGAGTAGTTGTGAATCGCTTTCAAATTAGTATCTTTGCTTGATAAGCAACACCACAAGCCTTTGATTTAAGGTATTCAATCAAGTTGTGAATCGCTTTCAAATTAGTATCTTTGCTTGATAAGCAACACCATCATTTTTGATATGTAAAACAATTAGCGGGTTGTGAATCGCTTTCAAATTAGTATCTTTGCTTGATAAGCAACACCAAGAACGAGCAAGAGAAAGCACGCTTAGCAGTTGTGAATCGCTTTCAAATTAGTATCTTTGCTTGATAAGCAACACCAGAACTTATTCAATCACAAGGAGGAGATGCGTTGTGAATCGCTTTCAAATTAGTATCTTTGCTTGATAAGCAACACCCATCCGCGAGGGAGTAATTGTGATCGGAGAGTTGTGAATCGCTTTCAAATTAGTATCTTTGCTTGATAAGCAACACCGCAAGTGACTACCGTCAAATTTTGGTTTTAGTTGTGAATCGCTTTCAAATTAGTATCTTTGCTTGATAAGCAACACCCATTTTTCAATTCTCCTTCTTTCATCTGCTGTTGTGAATCGCTTTCAAATTAGTATCTTTGCTTGATAAGCAACACCTGAGTTCAACGATAGCCTAGCAAAGCATATGTTGTGAATCGCTTTCAAATTAGTATCTTTGCTTGATAAGCAACACCCTAGCAACCAACTTAAAGAACGAGCAAGAGGTTGTGAATCGCTTTCAAATTAGTATCTTTGCTTGATAAGCAACACCGCTAGGCATCATCCTAATCTCCGTTATCTTGTTGTGAATCGCTTTCAAATTAGTATCTTTGCTTGATAAGCAACACCTAAAGACATTGAGCTAATGAGCAGACTTGTGTTGTGAATCGCTTTCAAATTAGTATCTTTGCTTGATAAGCAACACCCAAAGGCTTTCAAAAACGCAGCTCAACTATGTTGTGAATCGCTTTCAAATTAGTATCTTTGCTTGATAAGCAACACCAAGATTCTAAATATGAATGTATCGGAGTTTGTTGTGAATCGCTTTCAAATTAGTATCTTTGCTTGATAAGCAACACCCTAGCCGATTGCCTAGGCATGGAGAGGGGGGTTGTGAATCGCTTTCAAATTAGTATCTTTGCTTGATAAGCAACACCAGTCCCTTATATATTGCCTTGTCAGATTTGTTGTGAATCGCTTTCAAATTAGTATCTTTGCTTGATAAGCAACACCGTGACTCTCACCTGCTTAGCAGCCCATTCGTTGTGAATCGCTTTCAAATTAGTATCTTTGCTTGATAAGCAACACCCTTCTTTGATAAAGACAGAGGCCGAATACAGTTGTGAATCGCTTTCAAATTAGTATCTTTGCTTGATAAGCAACACCAACCCCGATAGAGTAACGGATAATGCTCAAGTTGTGAATCGCTTTCAAATTAGTATCTTTGCTTGATAAGCAACACCAGTTGTACAAATCTAACATCTATCGACATAGTTGTGAATCGCTTTCAAATTAGTATCTTTGCTTGATAAGCAACACCTTAAATCAATATGTACAGAGCAACAGATTTGTTGTGAATCGCTTTCAAATTAGTATCTTTGCTTGATAAGCAACACCTTCATTGACGAGATTTGCGCATCAAGACCCGTTGTGAATCGCTTTCAAATTAGTATCTTTGCTTGATAAGCAACACCGGATAGATGGGAGTGTTCATTCTATTCCAAGTTGTGAATCGCTTTCAAATTAGTATCTTTGCTTGATAAGCAACACCCTCTTTCATTAGTATCGCTCTTCGCACTCCGTTGTGAATCGCTTTCAAATTAGTATCTTTGCTTGATAAGCAACACCAAGTATGTGCAATCAGGAAAGATAGAAGATGTTGTGAATCGCTTTCAAATTAGTATCTTTGCTTGATAAGCAACACCCAAAGCAAGTAGTTAAGTGCATCACGTGCGTTGTGAATCGCTTTCAAATTAGTATCTTTGCTTGATAAGCAACACCTGTAGATGTCGTTTTCCTCAATGGGAATGAGTTGTGAATCGCTTTCAAATTAGTATCTTTGCTTGATAAGCAACACCGCTGTTTGAGTTCTTTACATTAGATAATGCGTTGTGAATCGCTTTCAAATTAGTATCTTTGCTTGATAAGCAACACCTAGGTATGGAAGCCGAGGAGCTTATAAGATGTTGTGAATCGCTTTCAAATTAGTATCTTTGCTTGATAAGCAACACCGGTAGGCACAGACGGAAACAAGTTCACAGCGTTGTGAATCGCTTTCAAATTAGTATCTTTGCTTGATAAGCAACACCAATACGTTACTTTTCTGAATTATTGACAATGTTGTGAATCGCTTTCAAATTAGTATCTTTGCTTGATAAGCAACACCGAGAAAACCAAAGGAAGTATTCTAAAGGCTGTTGTGAATCGCTTTCAAATTAGTATCTTTGCTTGATAAGCAACACCGTGACTCTCACCTGCTTAGCAGCCCATTCTGTTGTGAATCGCTTTCAAATTAGTATCTTTGCTTGATAAGCAACACCCAATGTCGGCGTTGAGATAAACCACATTCTGTTGTGAATCGCTTTCAAATTAGTATCTTTGCTTGATAAGCAACACCTCCACCAAAGTTAATTGATATTAAGTTTATGTTGTGAATCGCTTTCAAATTAGTATCTTTGCTTGATAAGCAACACCGCCAGAGAGATTCAAGTTCGAGTGGATGGAGTTGTGAATCGCTTTCAAATTAGTATCTTTGCTTGATAAGCAACACCATTGAGATTGTAAGCAAAAACACAAGCCTTGTTGTGAATCGCTTTCAAATTAGTATCTTTGCTTGATAAGCAACACCGTCCCTGATATTGTAAGCTCGTAATCTTTGGTTGTGAATCGCTTTCAAATTAGTATCTTTGCTTGATAAGCAACACCTGATTATATGTATCTACTTGTTATGTAGTCAGTTACGGCTTTGTTTAGAACGAAAAAACGAGCTCTTTTAGAGCAAGAAAACCGACTTCTACAGTCGGTTTTCTTGCTCTAAAAGAGCTCTAATTGTTGTCCCGGTGCATGTGGAGAGCAAGGCTTTTTTCCATAAAAAAGTTCTATTGCTGCAAATTGTTTATCTGTAATACACATAATTCCTATTTTCCCAAAGGGAGGTAAAAAGGATTTAACTCTTTTTATGTGTACTTCTGCATTTTCTTTACTAGCACAATGGCGTGTATAAATTGAGAATTGAAACATAGTAAAACCATCTCTTTGCAGGTTTTTCCTGAAGTCAATATAAGCTTTCTTATCTTTCTTTGTTTCAGTAGGTAAGTCGAATAAAACAAGTATCCACATGATTCGATATTCACTAAAACGGTCCATAATTTAGATATCTGGATATAATATGCGTCGTAACTCTCCTGAAAAGCATTTGTAGAGCGAAGCGGTTGTTTGACTTACTGCAATCATAAGTGGGCTCCGCTTCCCTCCTATAATAACTTCTAGCGTAGGTATCTCTAATAATTTTACTTTAATTTCTTTGGTTAACTCTTCGTGTTTTTTTCCACTGGTAACGATCTCATGAACTAATTTATCGACATAGGGCCGATAGGGTTCCATTATATCATCTGCTAGGCAATAGGCATTGTATCTATTGTGGTGGTGTATGCCCAATGTGGGTAAAAGACCGCTTACGACAAGTGCTCTTGCTACGATACCTCTTAAGATGGCATATCCATAATTTAATAAATTATTGGGTGGAATACCCTCTCTATAGCGGGAAAATCCTTCTATTTGATTGAAAAGGATCTTCCAATAAAAAGCAGCAGCACGTGCCTCTAGATTATCAGGGTCACCACTTTTAACTTCGTTTGCCCATATATTCATGCACTTGGCTCGTTCTGATTTGCATTCGGCTAATATAGCTGCTTGATTTTCTATTTTACATCTAATCGTTTGTTGCCAGAGTTGTTTCTTAAGTGGTAGTGTAGCAGCTAACTGATGCCGGAAACGCTCACTTTGAGTAGTATTACCACACAGCGGAAGCATTAGCCCCACTGGCATGCTTTTGCTGTCACAGCTAATTATGGCACAGTTGTTCTCTAATAAAGCTTCTAAGACTCCCGATGAAATTGTAATCTGTTTGTGGTCTAATAGAACTATTCCGATATCTTCAATCGGTTTTGTAATCTCCGTTTGTTTTTTGAACGACTCAGGTAATGAGTCGTTCTTTTCTATTTCTGGCAATTTAATGACTAATTGCCCCTGTCGCAAAGAGAGGTATACAGGATTGCTAAAATAGAGTGTTTTCTTTATCATGCCCTCTTAATTTACATTATTTGTCCAATTCGATTTATCTCAAAAGGGACTATAAACTCTTTTTCCTTTGTAAGCTCAATTTTATTTAATTGTGTAAATTCTATCTTGTCTAGAATAGATGAGGCTACATTATGTGGGATGATATAAAGTCGGCTACCTGTAAAACTAACAATTTTATAAATTCGGTTTCTATCAATACATTTCCAATTTACTCCCTCTTTACGCTCTTCTTCTGTTGGCAAATAGACTAAATCAGTAGGAGATAGTACAAAGATGGGTTGATTTCCATTCTCATCATTGGGTGCAGTAGGTAAGCCTTGCTTTTGTCTATCTATCACTACATTTAACGGAATAGTTGCATAGCTTCTTTTTTTAGTAATCTCTCCATTTTTATCTTCTAAACTGTTCTCATATACGGCGAAGAAGAGATTGGTTCCTTTGGCTGCCTCTACAAATTTTGCTGGCTTGTTGCCAGTTTGTCCAATGGCAAATTTATCCGCCTTTTCGTAAACACGTACTTTGCTGATAGGTTGATGCTTTTTCCCATTGTTGAGGCTTACTATGTTTTTGTTCATTTCATCAATGCCATCTGCAGAGAATGCTAATTCCGGGTTATTGCTATGGTTGCCTAGGTGGGCCAACAAGATTTTCTGTATTCCAGTGTCAGCTATTGATGCCTCAATTCGTTTTTTATCAAAACTTGAATCTAAAGATTTTCTTGTTGCAAAGAATCGATCCTTTGTATCTTTCGTGAAGATATAGATCTCTATTTTGGATAGGTTGATATCTTGCCACGTATCTTTATTCTCTTCAAAGTATTTTTTTATACGCTTAGCATCGTATGTTAGCGCAATGAGTTCTATTATTCTCTTTTTTAAATCTTTGTCTACAATTGCTTTGGGGTTTTTGATGGCTTCGTTGAGTGATACTGCTTTTATCCTTCGCAAATTGATTTCGCCAAAGACAGTGTCTTTATGCATCGATTTGCGAATAGCCCAACTATCACCTGAACTTTGTCTTACAATACACTTTTTCCCATCTTTGTAGGTTTGGTAGTAGTTGGTTGTTTTGTTTATAACACGCTGATTCTGTTTGAAGCTTACAATAATACGATTTAATGCCTGAAAAGCATCTTCTACAAAATTTGTCCAAGGTTTAATAAACTCCTTGCCTACTTTAATCTCCTTTTTAATAGCTACTCCATTTTCCATTTTATCGATTGCCACCTTTTCGAACCTTCTTAGTTTTCTAGAAAGTTGGCGCCAATTTTCTTTGTTGCAGCTTTTAGCAGCTTCATTATTTAAAAGATTTACATGATCTCGTGTGGTGCAAGCAATTACAATGGCATCCATAGCATGATGCCTGTGGTCTATTCTTTTTTTATTAAATCCCTTTTGTAGTTCTAATGGCATGGCAGGAATAAGATGCCCCTCTCTATTTAGGGTTGTAAAGTGTGTGGCTCCTGTTAGCTCATTTAGCCGGATAAAACGTGGCATTACAATTCGGTTCCATGCATCGTTCATGCCCCAGTCTCTTTTTAAACGATCGGTTATACCACCTGTGCAGGTTATGAGGTTTTTAGAAATGGCTTCCTCTTCGTAATTCCCATTTTCATCTTTCTCACGAACAATATTAGAGAGCAATCCCTTTATGAACTTACTTATGTAACGGCTATCATTTAACTGTCGTTCGATGAATCCATCTGGTATTTCATCCATAAGAAGTTTCTTCATCTTCGATCGGTTTCTTGCATAGCTTTCATTAACAAAGCGTTCATAGGCGTCTACACTAAATAGTTCAACTACTCTTCCGTGACTTAATTCGACCTTTCTCCCCGGATTATTTTTGATAAATTCATAAGCCAAGAGCTTATCCTTTAATTTATTTACTTCCGATTCGCAAATAACTTTATTGCTTAGCGAATCATCAAAATAGCGTGATTGAGGAATTATGTGTTCTATTTCATACGCAGGAGTAAAAAGCTTGCTGAGTGGAATGAGCTCGCCTGTGTAAGGAGAGCGATAACGTTGTTCTAGCCATAGTTTGTAGCGAATAATTTCGCTCTTTGACGGTCTTTTAGCTGAATCACTTTCATTGAACTTTTTTAAAATAAGAGCTACATCTTCGGGTATTTCTGGGTCATTAACAAAACAACCTAGACGGGTGTCGTATCTCTCGGTACTTTGTAGTGCATACTCTTCGTAAATGCGTAAAATTTCTTGTTGGCTAGGAGAGTAGGGGCGCACGTTTTCTATCCCTAACTCGGGATTTAAGAACTCTGTAAGTAATGCTTTTATACGTAGGTTGGCATTTTCATTTTCGGAAACCTGCTGAGTAATTTTTGCACGTTTATCAGCCGGATTTTTCATATCCCTACCTAACTCTAGGTGGATTTCATCAATATTTCCGACCTCTTTCCATATGTCTCGGACGGTGCGAAGCGTTTCAGTTACAATTTGCTCAACAATTGGATTCCGTAGGGAGTGTTGTTTGAAGTTAGATAGATAGGCATCAATATCACCTGGACTTTCCCATTTTGTTACATCTTTAGCTTCGCTATGTCTATCATATACGACATAACATGCTAGCCAAAGTGGAAGTGATTGAAAATCATCCAATTGTTTCAGATGAATTGCTTTTTCGCGTACGCGTAGTTTTATTTTATCATCGTATTCTCCCCAGATTATTTTTTCGATGCGATCTTTAGTTGTTTTATCAATAGATTCAGCGTTCCAATATTCCCCCATTCGCATAAGTGGGAGTAGCTTCTTTATTGCTTTTAATGAATAGGATGCATACTCTTTTTTGAAGGGGGCACATTTACTAAATAGCTCTACGAATGAACTGGGTAGATTATTTTTTAACGCAAACGTTTCTAGTGCTTTTTTTAATTCATTTTTGTCATCTACTGAGTATAAAATATGCCACAGTGCATACTCTACCTCTTTTGTAAGTAAATCTACTGCTATCTTTGCTTTTTCAAAGTAATGAAGCATTAGCCCGCGTGTTTCATTGCAGGGGTAGCTTTTTTCACCTTCTACATAGTTCCAACGATAGGGGTATAGACTGCCTTTCCCTTTGGGTCTCTTTATGTTGAAATAGCTGTTAAGTAGTACGTCTTGTTTTATCTCTTTTCGATTATTAAGCCACTTATAAAGTTTGACATACTCTTCACTGTTAGGCAGAAATTCTTTTGTGACATCTACATCTAGCTGAAGTTTGTTATCTACAAACTTTTCTCTTTGGTAGATTCTAAGGTTTGCTATAAACTGCCACAATCTGAATTCTTGAAATAGTGGATGAGATTTTGCTGCACATTTAACCGCTGCCTCTTTAGTCTCATTTGTCGTTTTGTCTACATAATGATGTGACTCGTAGGGGCAGTCGCTTATTAAAGACTTCTTACTTTTAAGGGGACGTTGGTAAAAAATGATATCTTCTAAGAAGAGGTATGTGAAATCACGATTGCTTATATTATTAATGTGTGCATCATTATTGGGGTATAGTTCCTCTATGCAGCGTGTATAAAGCAATTTGTCAGTTAGCTCGGGATGAAACTCTTTCTGTTTCTCTAAGATGGTTTTTAATTCGGCTTTATAATACTTACGCTCGATGGTACGAATTAAGCAGCCTCTTATTTTTTGATTAGGGAATTGTAGTAGGGTATCATAGATATAGGTACCAACACTCTTGTTGGAGTGTTCGATGTCATATTCGGTTTTTTTCTTTAGCAAGTTCCAATCGTCTTCCTTAGGTGCTCTAAAACTACGTCTAATATTTCCTTCTTTATCTTTTTTAGGAGTACCATCTGCTTCTAATTCAGTGGTGACAATAAATTCTTTCGTTTTACCTACCCAATCTAATGGAATGGAGCTAGTACGCCTATATATCCATCCATTCTCTAACTGTACATTATACCAAGTCTCCTTTCCTTTTTTGTCGCCAGAATCTTCTACAGCTGTAACTTTTAGTGCATAGAATGCCACTTGTTTTGAACTGTTTTCTTCCTCTTCTTCGCCTCTCAATTGGTAGTAACCTCTTTTTTGGTTAAAATGTAGCAGAATCCAGGCAAGCTCTTGTTTGGATATAGATTTAGAAAGTGCTTTTTTACGCAAATAGTAGATTGTCCAATCATAGGGAACTTTATTGTTGCCGGCCACGAGTGCTGGCTGATATTCAGCAAACTCTTTTAGCATCTCTTGATAGGATTCTTGAAATAAGAAGATCGGTGTCCCGTTATTATTATTCCATGCAAGTTTTACTTCATCTAGCATTTTTCCATATCTGTTGATATGCTCTGTGTAGTGGCTAGGGAGCGCATCAAAAATAGTTAGAACCCGATGTAGTCTTTCTCTGCGTAGCAAATGACGTTCTCTTAGGTGCCTTGTTCCCCTAAACTTAGTTCTATCTGCTGTTTGCGATTTGGAATTTCCTCGTTCGAATTCACCAAGTATGGCTGCATCCATAGGAATAATTCTACTACCTAAAGACTCTATTCCTTCTATTTGATTATTACTATTTCTATTGACTATTGCCCAACCGATACTATTCGTCCCTAAATCGAGCCCTAAGATTTTATTCATCGCGTACTATTTTATGGTTATTTTTCAAAATTAGTTTTTTTTACCGTAAAAAATTGTTTTGTATTAAAATAATTCATATTTTTGTGATACTAATTGAAGCGATTCACAATAAGGATTATTCCGTTGTGAAAACATTAGGTTGCCCTCGTCCTTTAACGGGGGCTTTTTTATTATGCCTTTCTTGATCTTTATTAGCCCCCCCCGGCTCTTTGTATCATATATTGTTGAGTGCATTTGCAAATCATATCTCTTCATACATGGCTATATTCTACCGCTCTCCTTTTAACATGAAATCAATTCTTTACTCTTTTTGTTTTTGCTGATAAAATAGATATCCACACCATCATCGCTCTGAGAGAATAAACGTTTTTTGTCCTGTGGCTACGTGTCGTACTGCATTTTCTATCAAATTAGGGTGATTTGGTAGAGAGACTTAATAGATACCTATCAAATTCAGGAAGGAAATCTCTCTCTTTCGGTAGTCATAAGGGTGGCAGAAGAGGAGAAATACTATAATCATAGCCTGATGGGTAGAGTGATGGAGTAAATCTGTCCAAGGGACTTCGTAAATCCAAAAATTTCACGGCGTGTGAAGTTGCTAAATCAGGTGAAGATACGGATGGCAGAAACGAATAATTGAATCATACGGAATTAAAGCGAGTTAAATGCATTTGATTATTGGAGACCATTAGCTGTTTTTATTAACAATAAACGATGGAATCGTGGGGACGCTTACCTTTCACCCTTCATGTTGCCTGTTGTTGATCGAGCTAGTTGGTGAAGAATAGGTGAAGCTATGGTGAAGCGTCAAAACCTCATCCTTCACCATAACTGCTTGTGTATTAGACGACATGAAGAATTGAAGGGTTTTTCTGTTTTTTATTATGAGAGAGGAGGAGGGTTTGCGGGACGTTTATTCTTGTTTTTCTTTCTTTTGAACCTTTTGGTGGTTGATCTGCCTTTTTTTACCTTCCCCCTATATATTATAAGGTGTAGCTTTAATTTAGAGAAAGAGGATTGAAACAAGAATAAAAAAAAGATATCTCTCTTATCATCGTCTAATCAGTTAGTTACCATTTTTGTCAGAAAAACTTTATATAATTCTTTCAAATCTATTTGGAGTGTATGGTCGAAAGCACTACTTTTGCATTCGCTTTCGGGAGAGAAAGTCACTTAAATATAAGTTGACATGCTGACAAAGAGTAATGATAAAGTAAGTTTACAACTGCTGAGTTAATAGCCTTACCTTGCCAAGCTGCAAGGGAATGGAAAGAGACGAGCGTTAAACTTCTCAAACACGAAAAACTTTTTAAAAAGAAATTTGCAAAAAGATTTGGTAGTTGAAAAATAAGCATTACCTTTGCATCCGCTTCCTAAACGAAGCTAGTCGCCGTAGGGTGATGAAAAACAAAAGAAGCGTTCTTTGAACATGATTATATATAAACGAAACAAAGTAGTACAAGCCCTGATATTCAGTGATGGATATTAGGTTAAAATACAAAAACCGTCAAT
>JBOFMR010000154.1:0-1022 GCA_051658485.1 Phocaeicola sp. | reverse complement strand
ACAGAACCAAAGAAAAAATCAAGTCTGCACGAGAGGGGCTACTCCAAGCCTCCTTTTTGCTAAAGGAAAGGAACTCGCACTTCGTGCTCAAACAGCCTTTCCTTTTTTACGCAAAAAGCAATCTTTCCGTTTAACGCTTCTCTCATGAGGACAATCTTTACTTGTTTTTTATCTAACTCTTTAAATTCGCCTCTTTTTTTGTCTAATCTTATCATACTGAACAGTCATTTGATTTGTAATATGTTATAAAAACAGTTGTGGATAGTAGGTGAATATTACTCCTTTTCAGACAAAATGCTTGGGGTTTAGCTATTGCCTACCTTATTGAGAGGAAGGGAGTAGATTTCTTTGAATCTTACTTTTACTTTTCTCTTTTCGATTGAAAATTATTGCTGTCTGATAAAAATTAATGCCTTTAGAAAATTGTTTGATTTTCCTATAATAGAATCCATTAGAGAGCAAACAAGTCTCCATTTAGGTGTATTCTGTTGAATTTATCGAAAAATTATTAGCTTGCGAAAAGATAACTCCCTTTTTAAAGATCCTCAGCAAGCCATTGAATAGCAGGTGTAATGATTCTCTCTCTCTCTTGGCGGATAGCAATAATTGAAAATGAAATTGGTCTGTAGAAAAACGATGAAACTAATTTGTGGAATTGAAACAATGATTAAATTTGTGATTCATTCGTAGTGAACAACTAATATTCCCCTATGACCTACCCTTTAATAAGCGACTATATCTCTGCCCTTCACGATGCGGAAGATAACCTATCGGAGTTGTCCCATCTCACTCCTGTACTTGATAACTCTAACCATCCCGTTATGAGCAGCGGTAACTTTGCCGTTGTTTTTAAGATGGAGGATGAGGATGGCAACTTTTATGCCATCAAATGTTTTTTGAAAGATGTTCCCCACCGCCGGGAGAGCTATCGTTTGATTTCTGAGGAGTTGGAGTACACCTCCTCTTCATTTCTTACCTCTATCCGCTATTTGGAGGATGAGTTTTTTGTCGATAGCAACAAT
>JBOFMR010000153.1:0-14762 GCA_051658485.1 Phocaeicola sp. | reverse complement strand
AGCGATAGTAAGGAGCCTCTTTCCCAAGAGCAGGATTGAAACGGAGTTGTACATTGACGTGCATACCACAAAGGTACATACAATATTCTAACCAAAAGTGTCCTACAAATCGCATTTAGCAAGAATTGGAAAAAGCAATTGCTGATTATCAGCGAATTGAAATTTCACAAAAGATGAAATCAGTGGAAAAATTACGAAAAATAATTTTAAGGGTGAAAGTTGGGTTAGAAGAGATATTAAAGAAACAAAGTCTCACCTTCGTGATCTTGTTCGTAAATCAAAAGCTACTACCCCATAAGAATCTTGCAAACCACTCTTGACCGAAGCAATATCGCTCAAAATAGAACCAGCAAGAAGTCAAATAGCACTTCTCTAAATATCTCAAAAAGAGAATCATTTGCTCTTATTTAGAGCTTAGACTAAATTACTTAATATTTGAGCGAATCTTGCTAAGATAGGCATACATCCCTTCCGAATCTTTTTTACTAATAATATCAAGCAACTCATTCAATTCAGTACGAATGTTCTCTACTTGAGCCGGAGTACGGGGATTAAATAAAATCTCTTGCAACAGATAATCATCCTCATTCAAAACCCCCTTAGCTATAGCCATATGACGCTTAAATGTAGTTCCAGGTGCCTCTTGATGCTTCATAACTGCAGCAAAAACAAAGGTTGACACAAAAGGAATAGAGAGTGAGTAGGCCACTGTTTCATCGTGTTCATCGAATGAATACTCGAAAATATTTAGCCCCAATCCCTGATAGAGGTCTTTAAAAAAGACTCTTCCCAAATGGTCCCCCTCATTAATAATGATAGCATTCTCTGTACTCAGCTTATCGAGGTTGGCAAAAGTAGGTCCAAACATAGGGTGAGTGGATACATAACGAAAGCCACACTCGCTATAAAACTCTTGCAAACCAGTCTTAACCGAAGCAATATCACTCAAGATAGAATCAGCAGGAAGCACAGGTAGTACTTTCCTAAATGCCTCAATAGTATATTTAACTGTAACGGCGTTGATAACTAACTCTGGACGAAAGGATTCTATTTCTTCCAATGTTGTGTATCGATAGGTATTGTAAATAAAACGAAGTCGTTTCGGTTCTACATCAAATACAGCTATTTCGTGCTGAAAACTCAATACATCAGCAAAGAAAGAGCCCATTTTCCCAGCTCCCAAAATTAAAATTCTCATGACAAAGTTTACTGTTTATTGATGATTTCAAGTTGTTGGCGAACGCTTTCTTCGTGAATTGCTTCAAAGATATGCTTAATAAAATCAGCATCCATTCCACAGAGTGCACCTTGCGCACCACGTTTATCAAGAATTTCATTGTATCTATTTGCCTGAAGAACAGCCATTCCTTTCTCTTTCTTGAAAGTACCAACTTCTCGACAAACACGCATACGCTTAGCTAACAATCCAATCAAATCATTATCACATTCATCAATTTGGTTACGAAGTTCGGATAGATTTTCAGTGGTGTATGCTTGTTCGCGAATCACCAATAGGTTCAAAATGTAACTTAACACATCGGGAGTCACTTGTTGCGAAGCATCACTCCAAGCTTTATCGGGCTCACAGTGGCTCTCAACCATTAAACCATCAAATCCTAAATCCATCGCTTGTTGACACAAAGGTGCAATCAGTTCACGGCGTCCACCAATGTGGCTTGGGTCACAGAAAATAGGCAACGTTGGAATACGGCGACGCAATTCGATTGGAATGTGCCATTGAGGTAGGTTGCGATAGAGCTTTTTATCGTAAGTAGAAAAACCACGGTGAATTGCTCCCAACTGATTCAAACCAGCCTTATTCAAGCGCTCCAAAGCACCAATCCAAAGGTCCAAATCAGGATTGACTGGGTTTTTAACCAACACAGGAACATCGACCCCTTTTAAAGCATCTGCAATCTCTTGTACAGCAAAAGGGTTAACCGTAGTACGAGCACCAATCCAAAGCAAATCAACACCTGCTTTCAAACACTCGTATACATGTTGAGCAGTAGCTACTTCAGTAGATATAGCCATACCAGTCTCTTGCTTCACCTCTTTCATCCAAGCAAGTCCCTCTACTCCTACTCCTTCGAAACCTCCCGGTTTGGTACGTGGTTTCCAGATACCTGCACGAAAGATTTTCACTCCCTTCTGTGCCAATTGCTTAGCCGAGTTCATCACTTGTTCTTCACTCTCTGCACTACATGGCCCACTAATGATGATAGGGCGTGTTGTTTCAACTCCTAGTAGTTGAATAGGTTTTATTGCTAATTCCATCTTTATCTATTTATTTGTTCTTTTATTTGTTATATTCTCTCTTTTATTCGCTTCAAAGCTTCTGCTAACTTCTCCTCTTTAGCACACAAAGAGATGCGTATGTATCGGTTTCCATTGCTTCCAAAGATAAATCCAGGAGTGATAAAAACATGCGCTTCGTGTAAGACCTTTTCAGTCAACATCTCTACATTTGCATAAGAGTCGGGAATACGTCCCCAAAGAAACATCCCCACTTGTGCCTTGTCAAAGGTACATCCCAAGGTATGCATTATCTCTTCAGCAAGAGATCGGCGTAGACTGTAGCAGTGAATATTGGCCTCTTGATGCCACGCTTCACTGTTGTCATAGGCTTGTGCTGCAGCCAACTGAAGCGGACGAAAGGTTCCACTATCGATGTTACTCTTTACCTTAAGTATCCACCCCACAAAAGTAGCATTGGTAGCAAGCATTCCCACCCGCCAGCCAGGCATATTGTGGCTCTTACTCATAGAGTTAAGCTCAATACAACAATCCTTGGCACCAGGTATGTTCAATATACTCAAAGGCTTTTCGTTAAGAATTAAGCTGTAAGGATTGTCATTTACGACAATAAGATTGTGCTTTTGAGCAAACTGAACCAACTTTTCATAAAGTTCTATCGTAGCATTCGCTCCTGTAGGCATATTGGGATAGTTGGTCCACATCAACTTCACCCTACTTAAATCCATCTTTTCAAGCGCATCAAAATCGGGCATCCACCCGTTTTCTGCTTGCAAGTCATAGTTGACCACTTCGCAACCCAACAGAGTACTAAGTGAAGTATAGGTAGGATAGCCAGGATTAGGTACTAGAACCTGCTCTCCTGGGTTAACAAATGCTAGTGTAATATGTAAAATACCCTCTTTCGAACCAATAAGCGGTTGAATTTCTGTAGCAGGATTTAACGCTACTTGGTAAGTTCTTTGGTACCATTTGCTCATTGCTGTACGCAATTCAGGAATACCTACTGTCGGTTGATATCCGTGTGCCATTGCATCTTTAGCCTCTTCGCACAATGTCTGAATCGTCTCCTTTGAAGGGGGCATATCGGGACTACCAATACCCAAACTGATTACATCTTTTCCCTCTGCATTCATCTGAGCAACCTCTTTCAGTTTCACACTAAAATAGTACTCATTCACACTTGCCAGTCGATTAGCAGGTGCAATATTATACGGTTGTTTTTCCAGCTTCATATTCTCCTAGTATTGTAAGTTCTTTTGTTAAGGGTAATACCGCATCAATTGATTGGCGGAATCGTATATAGTCATCAAAAATAACATCTACATAAAAAAGATACTCCCACTCACGTCCAATAATTGGAAGCGACTGTATTTTAGTCAGATTAATCTTATAGAATGAAAAGATAGAGAGTACTTGCGACAAACTCCCCTCGGTGTGAGAAAGTGAAAAAACGATGTTTGCCTTATTGCTTTTTCTACGATCTATTAAATCATCCACTCTCCACTTATCGCATACAACCAAAAAGCGCGTAAAGTTACGTTTATTGGTCTCTATTCCCTCTTCTAATACTTTCATATCGTAAAGTTCCGCAGCATACTTGGAACAAATGGCTGCCTTACCTCGCAAATTATCACGCTTTATTATGGCAGCACTTCCTGCAGTATCTTGAGCCTCAACGACCTTTAAGTGAGGATATTTTTGCAAAAAGTCACGACACTGTGCCAATGCAACAGGGTGAGAATGCACTTCAGTCAATGTACTAAAATCATCTTCAGGTAGGCACAACAAGCTGTGTGAAATGCGCAACTTCTGCTCACCAATAATCAAAGAGTCACTCTCTCTAAGCAGCTCGTAGTTATGCAACAAGCTGCCTGCAATGGTGTTTTCAATGGCCAACATACCCATTGCTTGATTATCTTCTTTCAGTACTTTAAAGAGGTTCTCAAACGTATCACACTCTATGAGTTCAACCGTTTCATTGTCAAAAAAAACATGAGCAGCAATATCATGATAAGAGCCCTTTACTCCCTGAATAGCTATCTTTTTCATATCTAATCTATCGTAATAAAAAAAATCCCACCTCTGTAAAGAAGCGGGACTTAATCTATTTATTGTGTTTACTAATTTCGTTTTAATGTACACATACAAACTCCCGCTTCACTTCATTGCTAAAGTAAAAGTAATAAAAGAAAAAGAAGTAAGTAGTTAATATTTTCGCCATCTCTCTATTGCGTTTTTGAGTACTGTGCAAAAGTAACACAAAACTTTTAACAGCAAACAAATTCACTCTTTTTTTTGCTATTTGCCTACAAAAAAGGTTGAATTGCTATAATTTTAATAGGCTCTGTCCCTTTTCCACATTTCATTCTTACCAAGGAACATTTTGCGTTCCCGACTCATAGTTGTTATGTGTACCATCGAAACAACCACTCTTCTCGGGGCTCATTTCTATCGATTTTTTCATGTCAGTAACAGAGCCCTCTTTATCTCCCAATACCAACTTAACTCTTCCCCTTTCGTGGTAGAATGTAGCCACCTCAGGATTTATCTCGATAGCCTCATCATATAATGCTAATGCTTTGTCTAGCGATTTTATCTCTAAATACAAGTTACCTAGATGCAAATAACCCTTTTCATTGAAAGGATTGATTTTCAACAGCTTAATAAGAGCCTCTTCCGCCTCATCCACATGGTTTGAAGAGAATAGGATTTCTCCCTTTAGCAATAAAGCCTCTTCATTCTCGGCTTCTAATTCCAAGATGGTCTGTATATCATCAGCAGCATCCTTTGTTTGATGCATTCCCCACAACACCTCAGCACGCAATTGAATAGCAGCTATGTAGTCTGCTTTCAATGCAATTGCTTTTGTCAAAGAAGCGATTGCATCTATCTCTTTTTTAAGCCCAACTGCTGCCTTTCCTGCTAAGAAATGAATAATCGGATCTTTCGTATCCAACTCCAATGCCTGCTGACACATTTGATCCATAGCTTCATATTGCTCCTGCAAATGGTAAAGGTCTGCCGATGACATAAAATGTTCCTTCTTGGTTGAATCCAACTTTATCAAACGTTGAAATAAATTTTGAGCCTCCTCTAGTCTATTGGCCTGCATATATGCAGCAGCCAACACGCCCATGGTCTCCTCTTCCTCCTTCAGTACAAGAGCCTCTTCCCAACATTTTATGGCATAAGTTCGTTTTCCCAGCCGTTGAGCACGAATACCATCATACTTCAACAAGTCAAAATTCTTCTCTTCGATTCTTGCTTGTTTCGTTTTATCTTTTCGACCTTCGCCGAATAATCGTTCTAAAATCCCCATATTTTTTCTATTTGTGTCGTAATCGCAAATATAAATGATTATTTCCACACTGAGCAATGCTAAAAAAAGAAGTTAGTCATATTTGAAAAGAAATTACTGTTTTATCTCGCTGTTCGATAAAACTTAAAGCCTTTAGAAAATTGCTTAACTTTCTTATAATTGAATCTAACAGAGAGCAAATAAGCTACAAATCAGGTCTACTCTAGTGAGTTTATAAAAAATATCAGCCAGTAAAAAGAGGATCCTCCTCTCTAAAAAACATCAGCAATCCATTGAGCAGCAGATGATATAATAATTCTTTCTCTTTTTTACTGGATAGTAACGCCTGTTTTACGGCTGTACAACACGTGTTGCACAGCCGTAAAACAGGCGTTGTACAGCTGAGTGACAGTCGTTGCACAACTGTGCGACACTCAATTTGTAACTAAGAAGCGACCTACCTCTACCAACCATTTATCTAGAAATAGCTAAACAACTCTTTTTATTTCACCTGAAAATCTATTTTAAGCAGACCTTCTCTACCGTGTATTGGCAAGGCAATCCCCATTCTGCGAACGGACATCTAAAGAGAGATGGCCATCATCTATCTATTACAGCCTATTTTAAAGAAGTAAAATAGCTTTTCAACCTAAATGCAAACAAAGCAAAGTCACATGAAAACAAACGAAAACTCCCCACACATTTAAGTGCAGGGAGTTAACATTAAAGTATCTATCGCTTGATTAATATCTTTCTTCAAAGCTTTTAGCATCGCGATCTTCGTAACCACCACGGCTGCTACCACCATAACCTCCACGGTCATTGCTGTAACCACCACGACTGCTACTACCGTAACCGCCACGATCATTGCTGTAACCACCACGGTTACCGCCACCACCGTAACCACCACGATCGTTGCTATAGCCACCGCTACGGCCACCGCCACCGCTGTAGCCACCACCACGATTGCCACCACCGTAACCACCGCCACGGTTGCCACCGCCGTAACCACCACCACGATTGCCATAACTGCTTTCAGTTCTTGGACGTGCTACGCTTACATTGATTGTTTTTCCTTCAAACTCAGTCTCGTTCAATGCGTCGATAGCTGCTTGACCTTCTTCGTCATTAAGCATTTCTACAAAACCAAAACCACGCGAGCGGCCTGTTTCACGATCTGTAACAATTTTAGCAGATTGTACTTCTCCGTACTGTGCGAATAGGTCCTGTAAGCTGTCACTTGTCGTTCCCCAGCTTAAGCTTGCAACATAAATGTTCATTTTTCTTCTTGTTATATAAATTTGTAATTCAATCGATACTGCCGATCATACCTCGTTGTACCTTATTAGCTAAAAATAATTGCCTTTATGAACAAAGGAGCTGATATTGATTTAATTTCGATGAAACACCCGAAGAGAGGTAAAGCACACGGATTGTACAAACAAAAAAACTGAAGTCAAAATAAACCCTATTGTTAATGCCGTAAAAGTACGTAGAATATCTGATATATCAAACAAAAAAAAGACTATTCTATTTTCAAAGGAATTCCTTTATAGAAATCTAGTATTTTCACACGAAATAAAAGCTCATATTTCGCTTGTATCTGATTTGAAAGAGATTTGAGCCAACGGGTACGTGCTTCATTGTATTCGGTACTATTTGAAATACCGGTTTCATACTTTTGTCCCATCAGCTTAAAAGAGGACTCCGATGATTCAGCTGCACTGGCACTGCTTCTGTATTTACTCTCAGCAGCTATCGCACTGTAGTAGGCTTGTTGAATCTCTTTGTACAATCCTTTTTTAGCATCTTCCAGCTTAAGCTGCAACGTATTTTGCTGAATACGTGCGCTACGCACTCGATTACGGGTTGAAAAACGGTTAAAGACGGGAACACTCACATTAAAAGAGAGTCGCTGTCCTAGATTCTGTTCCAATTGATTCCCGAAATTTTCAGTTACCAAGCCAGATGTTCTGTAATAGTTAGTACTGATTAAAGCAGAAAAGCTTATCTGAGGATACCAAGCACTTTGAGCAATACGAATCGAATTTGCAGCCCCATCCAAGCGATAATGAGCTGCTTGAATTTCAGGTCTTACCAGCACAGCATCGTTGTAAACAGCATCTGGCGAGCCATTCAATAGATGCAGCACAGAAAATCCCTCACAAGGATAAACAATTGAGAATCCCTCAGGGGTGGGTAATTCCAACAATTGACTCAAATCAAGCAGAGCCAATTGATAATTATTTTCAGCCTGCACCTGCGAAAGTTCATCTTCATCTACTCGTGCGCGAGCCTCATAGAGACCAGATTCTGACTCTTTTCCTAGATGGTAAAAAGCCTCTTTTTGTCCAAATAGATCACGACTTAAAGCAACCTGTTCTTTTGCTACCTTTGCCAATTCAGCAGTATAGAGAACTTGTAAATAGGCAGAAGCGACCTGTATACTGATGTCATTTTTAGCTTTATTCAAATCTTCAGTTGCAGCTTTCAGATTTAACTTTGCCAATGCAATAGAGTTAGGTATCTTCATACCTGTAAATAGGGGAACTTCGCTAGTTAATGAAAAATTGGTATGGTCTGTATTAGATGACGCATAGGTATTATCAACCTGCAATGAGCGGCCAAAGCTAAACGAATGCCCTACATCTCCATTCAAATTGGGTAAACGACTCCATTTTTCACTACTCAGTTCTATCTCATTTTGCTTAAGAATGTCCTCTTGTTGCTTAATTACCAAATTGTGTTCAATGGCGTGAGCAATGCACTGCTCCAAGCTCCACGCTCCTTGTGCCGAGGTAGAAAAGAGAGCCATCCATACTGCTATGCTTCCTAGAATAAATCTCCTTCTCATTTCTCTTCTTTTTTATTTCCACGTACAAAATCGCCTATATTCAATCCCTCTTTAATCTCCATACGCACACCATCACCCAATCCAGCTGTCACCTCTCTACGTTCAAAGTGCTGATTAGGAAACTCCGATGTCATTACATAGACAAAAGTAGAGTCTCCACTAAACTCTAATGCACTCTCGGGAACAGATAAAACCTGCGAGACACGCTGCAAAACGATTTCAGCATTGGCACTGTATCCCGAGCGAACCTTTACACTGTCTGGAATAGTTATAGCCGCTTTAATTTCAAATTGGTTAGCACCGTTTACCTCTACTCCTTTGGGAGATATATATTCCAGCAAAGCGTCAAATGACATAAACTGTAAGGCACCAAGTGTTATTTTAATAGGCATCCCTTCGTGTATTCGTCCCACCTCTGTTTCATCTATTTCCCCGCGGAATATCAAATCATTCATATTGGCTACTGTAGCAATTGTCGTTCCGTCATTAAAGGTATTGCTCATAATAACTGAATTCCCCTTTTTAACAGGTACTTCAAGAACCAAACCGTCAATCGTTGAACGAATTAGTGTACTACTAAATGAGACACTCTTTTCAGTAATTCCCTCTTTGATTATCTCCAAATTGTCCTTGGAGGCTTGCAAATCCTCTTTAGCTTTTCTTAGAGCCACTTCATTTTGCTCAAATTGCTCTTGGCTAATGTGTTTCCCCTCATACAATTTACGGAAACGTTCAAATTCAGTTTCAGTTTGCTTCATATTAATCTCAGCTATACGCAAACGACTTTCTGCTGAATTCAGCTGTCCCAATTCAGGAATCACTTTAACTTTAGCTATAACTTCGCCCTGTTTTACCGTTTGTCCTGCCTCTTTATACAATTCATCAATAATTCCTGATATTTGAGGCTTAATCAAAATCTCATCACGTGGCTCTATCTTTCCAGTTGCCATCGTTGTTCGTTGTAAGTCTACAATTGTAACTGGCAACTCTTCATAGAAAGTCACTTTTGGCTTTGACTTTTGGTAGAGAAAGGTGAATGTCCCTAGAAACATCAATATTACCAACAGAAAACCAATCATTTTTACATACTTCTTCATCTTTACTATGGTTGTTATATTATTATTTATTATTTACCTGAAGTAGGTGCTTATATTCAGCTTCTATCAAGTGATTCATTTGACAAAAGGATTGAGAACAGCCTCAATTGGCTATCTCAGACAAACAGCATAAATCAATTGTATTCATCCATTTAGAACGACTTCTCCATCTAGCACCTCTAACAAAAAAGTCATAAACAGTCAAAAGAGAATCTCTCTAATCTACTGAGTCATGACCCATTTAAAAAGAGTTATACAGCCAAGATTTTTACTGTTATTCAATACTTATCTCCTCTGCATATTGCTTTACTCATCACGAATAGCCTCTATAGGTTTGATTGCCATTGCACGAAATGCGGGTGCCAATCCTGCTAACATACCAAGAATCAATAAAACAAGGCAAGCCCCTATCGCCATCCAAAAACTTATTTGGAAGTGGACATCACTTCCACTCTGTGCCAATCCTGTCTCTACTAATTGCAAAATAGCTACCCCCAAACAGACACCCATCATGCCCGATAGGAGAGTTAAGGCCATACTCTCAGATAGAATCTGATTCAATATATCTATGGGCTTGGCTCCAATAGCTCTGCGTATACCAATCTCGGTTGTCCTCTCCTTTACCGTCACCATCATGATGTTGCTAACTCCAATGATTCCTGCCAAAAGAGTTCCCAACCCCACCAACCAACTTAACATTCGTATGCCTTTAAACAGACCATCAATCATACCATACATTGCCTCAGCATTTACTAATATAAGTGCCTGTTTATCATCTGGATGTATTAGATGTGCTCGCTTAATAATCACTTCAATCTTTTTTTGTACTTCAGAAATTGCATAACCAGGTTTAGCCGTGTAACAGAGTAGGTGAACTTGTTTTCCATAATTATAGTTCTCTTGCATTGTCGTAAAAGGGATGCTAATTCTCGTTTCTGCTTCGCCATGTATATTCATATTTCCCATACTTCCATTCATCCCTATCACTTGGTAATAGATACCATTAACACAGATAAACGTCCCACATGGATTTCCTCCTTCAGGAAATAGCACTTCATAGATTCGTTTTCCTATGACACACACTTTCCTTCGCTCCTGCACATCGACCTTATTTATAAAACGGCCATAGGTCATTTCAGCCTCTTCAATCTCTACATAATCGGGATATACTCCCCTCATTGAACCCTCAATTTTGTTTTCACCCAATACAATATCAAGTCCCAACCTAGAGAGAATAGGCGAAATCACATCCACTTCAGAAACTTGACTCTTTATACGCTTTACATCATCATTCTCTAAATCCCATATACGCCCTTTACGAAACCCTTTGTAAGCCTTGCTGGTATCAAAAGATGCAGTAAAACCTGAATTGGTAGCAAACCCTGAAAATTTTGCACTCATCAAATCTTGTACACCTTGACTTCCTCCCATAAGAGTCACCAGCATGAAAATTCCCCAAAACACGCCAAAAGCAGTTAGTAAACTTCTTGTTTTATTGCGGGTAAGTGTCACTACAATCTCTTCCCATCTATCTATATCTATTCGTATCATCATGAGTCGGCTCTAAGTGCTTCAATGGGACGTACCATTACTGCTTTTCGTGCAGGAAAAAAGCCTGCTATCGTCCCTGCTAATATTAAGGTTAGTGTGGCTTGTAAGGCAATTGACAAGTCAACTGTTGGGTTTTTAAAAACAGTAATTGAAGCGACCCCTAAATCCACAATGTGACTCCCCACTACCACATTCAAATATTCCGTCACAGCAATACCAGCCACCAGCCCTATATAGCCAAATAGAGTTGTAATCACAATACTTTCGACCATAATCAATTTCAGAATGGCAAATGGCTTTGCTCCCAACGCCTTTAGAATGCCAAACTCACGTGTGCGCTCCTTTACAGTAATAAGCATAATATTTCCTACTCCTACAATACCACTAAGAAGAGTTAAAAGGCCAATCACCCAAATAGAGTTGGTCAATATTTCCATTCCATTTTCCTGTTGTATTTGCTGTTTTAGTCGATTCCAAATCCAGATTCCACTCTTATCCGTCGGATCAAATTGTTGATGCAAAGCAATCGCTTCACGATACTCTTTCTCAAACTGATCGTTACGCTCTATGCTTGCCAACCCTTTAGTAACTAGAACAATACTACCAAGTTGGTCGCGCTTGTTATAAACCAACCTTAGCGTGCTATAAGGCACATATACAGCAGGAGTAAAACTCCCCTTATCACGATATATACCCACTATTTTGTAGTTGATGCCACTCGCATCTATATACTCCCCAATCACATTTTTCTCTTTATCCCCAAAAAGCATCTCAACTGTTTTTTCATGCAAAACAATGACCTTTCGCTGCTCCTTCATATCTTGTTCATTAATAAAGCGACCTCCTTTGATATATACGGATTCATTCTCTATATAATTAGGCATCACACCAATTAAACTTGTATTTACAACATCAGAGCCATGCTTCAATGAAATACGGTCTTGTCTCAAGAAAGCACTTACTCCTGCAACGTGATTGGTAAAACCTTGCGTTATCTCTAAGTCCACATTATCTAATCTGATTTTTCTCCCCTCTTTAAGACCTTGATACGCTTTGGTTGTTTGACCAGGATAGACTTTCATCACATTCATCTTCATCCCCTCTGATTGACTAGCAAATGCATTAATAATACCATTCCCTGCGCCCAATAGTACAATTAGAATAAAGATACCCCAAGCCACCGAAAACCCCGTTAGGAATGTACGCAGCTTGTTACGCATAATTGTTCCACTTATCTCTTGAAAAAAATCGACCATCTCTTTCCTATTTATTTCATATATCCATTTTGACCAAAGGGAGAAGCATCGTGATTGCTATTATCCTCTATTCTCTCTATAACTCCATCCTTTATATGGATTATCTGATTGGTTTGATTTGCTACACCACTTTCGTGTGTTACAATCACAATCGTTAGCCCCTCCTTTTTATGAAGATCTTTGAGTAGTTCCATCACCTCCACCGAGGTTTTACTATCTAGCGCACCCGTAGGTTCATCCGCTAAAATAATTTGAGGCTTAGTTATCAAAGCACGTGCTATGGCCACTCGTTGCTTTTGTCCACCCGACAATTCATTAGGCATGTGGTGCGCCCACTCCTTCAGCCCTAACTTTTCTAAGTACTCCAAAGCCAATGCATTTCGTTTTTTCCGGCTAACTCCCTGATAAAAGAGGGGAAGAGCCACATTTTCAACTGCGTTTTTAAATGAAATAAGATTAAAAGATTGAAAAATAAATCCAATCATTCGGTTCCGATACTCTGCTCCTTTTGTCTCACTTAGATTTTTTATCAACACATCATTCAAATAATATTCCCCCGTATCATAGTTATCTAAAATACCTAAAATATTGAGTAATGTTGACTTTCCAGAGCCAGAAGAGCCCATTATGGAAACAAAATCTCCTTTTTTTACATGAAGATCTATGCCTTTTAACACATGCAGTGGCGCCCCACCATAGTAGCTCTTGTTGATATTATTTAATCGAATCATCGCACTCTTAATATATTTATCTCTATTGTTTTAGAACTGGCTAAATTACAAAAAAGACAAATACCAGTGAAAATAATTAAAAGAAAATTTGTACTACTTTCTTTCATTATGTACATTTGCCCTACAACTAACCCTAAATTATAAATTTATCATGGTAACAAGTATGGAAAAACCCTATGTGGTAGGGATGGATATTGGCGGAACAAACACCGTTTTTGGTATCGTAGACTCACGTGGTCATGTATTGTGTTCTGACTCTATAAAGACACAAGCCTATACAAAAATTGAAGATTATATAGAAGCAGTTTCCGAAAAGCTTCTTCCCCTTATTAAATCAGTGGGAGGCACAGAAAAGATAAAAGGAATGGGAGTAGGTGCTCCAAATGGGAACTATTACAATGGTACCATTGAATTTGCGCCAAACTTACCTTGGAAAGGTATCATACACTTAGCTGATCTTTTCGAGAAACGAATCGGTGTTCACACAACACTCACCAACGATGCAAATGCAGCAGCTATTGGAGAAATGACTTACGGTGCAGCACGCGGAATGAAAGACTTCATCATGATTACATTGGGAACCGGTGTAGGAAGTGGTATTGTCATAAATGGACAATTGGTATATGGACACGATGGCTTTGCAGGTGAGCTAGGACACGTGATTGTACGCCGCGAAAATGGTCGTTTATGCGGCTGTGGTCGCCATGGTTGTTTAGAAACTTATTGCTCAGCTACAGGTGTAGCACGCACAGCACGTGAAATCTTAGTAGCTCGTTCTGAACCTAGCTTATTAAGAGAGATACCAGCTGAAAACATTGTATCAAAGGATGTATACGATGCTGCCGTAAAAGGTGATAAGATTGCTCAAGAGATCTTTGATACAACAGGTCGTCTATTAGGCGAAGCATTGGCAGATTTCATCGCTTTCAGCAGCCCTGAAGCAATCATTCTATTTGGTGGATTGGCTAGAGCAGGCGAATACATAATGGAACCTATACAAAAAGGTATCGATGATAACATTTTGAAAATATTTGCAGGAAAAACAAAAGTGCTTCCTTCTGAATTGAAAGATGCAGATGCAGCCGTACTAGGTGCAAGTGCACTTGGATGGGAAACAAAAGAGGTGTAACAATCCCTTACACCCTTTTTAAAGATCAATCCCCCCATTTGTAGAGTTTAAACTCCACAAATGGGGGGATTGATGTAAATTGGACATCCATCACTAAACAACCTATCATCGAACGACTCTTTGCAAATAGGCACGAAAAACGTTCTAAGCACAAGAGCATGATGAAAAGACCTTTTGAGGAGCAGTAGACACTAAAATATCGATACAGAGTTATTACTGACCGATAAGAGTTAACAGCTCCAGAACATTGCTTGATTTTCCTATAATCAAATCCATTAGAGAGCCAACAAACTTCAATTCATCTCTGTTCTATTGAGTCAACCAAAGTTCATCAGCTAGTGAAAAAGAAAAACCTTCTTGAGAATCCTTAGTAAACCATTGATAATCATTTGATAGAATGATTCGTTTCCTTTTTTACTGGGCAGCAAATAAATCAGAGTAGTAAAACGGTATCCATCCGAATTCTGCCGTTGCCTGTGCAATATCGCCTCAATAGTACTTCCGGTACTATTTCTAGTCTGTCCGATAGTTTTTTGGTAGTAGCTTTTTAATTTCTTCTTCCGTAGAATCTTGTTTGATTTTTTCTA
>JBOFMR010000152.1:0-1536 GCA_051658485.1 Phocaeicola sp. | reverse complement strand
ATGAATCCAAGCCCAGCCATCTGACCAACTGTTTTGTTTACCATCTTACTTTATTTATTGTATATAATCCCGCCTTTTAATTGATTAGGATTACCCTTTTTACTAATATATATACAGCAATAAATTAGCAGGACAATGGGAAGCAAGCAAACAAGAAAAGGGCCCATTCATAACCTAATACTGAGCAAAAAAAGAGACCGCTGCTTGGTTAAGAGCAACGGTCTAATATTAAATGATTATGGGAAAATTGTTATTTTTTCCATTCATCAGGGACGGCACCTGAATTGCTCGCTTTAGCATCTTGAAAACAGCTGGAGCTATTTACTCCAGCAGAAGAGTAGCCATAATCCCACAAAGTTGGGAAAGTGCTTCCGCTTGCATCGCTTAATCCAAATCCAACAAATAAGAACGTATCAGAAAAATTAATTTGTTCCGTTACCGACTGAAACCGAGTAGCTTTCTCTGTTGCTTCGTCACAAAAAATATTAGAATTCATTTTTGTCCAAAAACACTCACTAAACGCAAGCCTAAAGTTAGTTGCTTTTGTGTTGTATTTAAATAGACCTTCAGGGATAGAGGTGAGAGACACACAACTAAAAAACGCAAAACTAAAGTCAGTTGCTTCTGTATTGTATTTAAATAGACCTTCAGGGATAGAGTTGAGAGAAGTACACATAGAAAACACACCCTTAAAGCTAGTTGCTCCTGTATTGGGCAGTGGGGTGTTTATGGATTTTAATTGCTCATTATTAAACCAATTTACCATGGGCATTTGCACTTTGGTATAATCTGTTTCCGAGCTTGTAATGGTAATGGTATGTTCTCCTGCTGATGCATAAGTGTGCTTAAATCTTGCTGACAAATCTGTATATGCTGGAATTATTTGAAGTTTTGTTCCATCTCCCCAATTAACACTCAAAGTATACTGATCAGTGCTACCGCTGGTGCCAAAGGGAAGTTTATAGTTAGAATCTGTAGATGTTTCAATGGTAAAACTAAAAGATGGACCAGTAAGCTCGAATTTCGCAGTATAAGTCTTACCTGCAGTTGCTTCCGTAAATGTAACACTTAAAGTATTTCCATTTACGGTGATGTCGCCTTCTGTTACGAGCTTCTTCTCTCCATCGAACCACCCACCAAAAACAAAACCATCATTTGGTGTGGCTACGAATTTAAGGGTTGAACCAGCATTTTCTGTATGTGAACCTGGGTTAGTTATCGTTCCGTATTCGTCTGCAACAAAGGTTACGCTATACTGAACAATAAATTTCGCAGTATAAGTCTTACCTGCAGTTGCTTCCGTAAATGTAACACTTAAAGTATTTCCATTTACGGTGATGTCGCCTTCTGTTACGAGCCTCTTCTCTCCATCGAACCACCCATCAAAAACAGAACCATTATTTGGTGTGGCTACGGATTCAAGGGTTGAACCAACATTCTCTGTATGTGGACCTAGGTTAGTTATCGTACCATTTAGACCTGCCGCAAAGGTTACGATATGCTGAACAATAAATTTTGCAGTATAATTATTACCTG
>JBOFMR010000151.1:0-40075 GCA_051658485.1 Phocaeicola sp. | reverse complement strand
AAAAATAAATCATCCAGCTTCGGAAGTCTACTCCAGCGGCTTTACAGCACCCCATTAGACTGTAAATGATTGCTGTGCTTTCTGCACTATCATCCGTCTGACAAAATAGATAATTCTTGCGTCCTATGGCTACGGGTCTCACTGCATTTTCAATGCCATTATTATCGATAGCGTATCTGCCGTCTAAGTGATAACGAGATAGCTTATTGAAGCGCTTATAGGTGTAAAGTATCGCTTTCTCTATAGGACTTCCTTTGATGACTTTTGCATGTTCTGCCACCAGCCACTTTTCAAATCGAACCATTATAGGATAAGCTAACCGCTTTCTCTGTTCCGCAGCCTCTTCAAATGAGAGTGCTTGATCTTTAATCTGCCGTTCTACCTCGTAGAGTAGTTGGATCTGTTCCAATGCATTTTCAGAGCGCTCTTTATCATTCTTAATGGCTTCGGTAAATTTTCTTCTAGCATGTGCCCAACAAGATAGAAGGATTACCCCCTTCTTTCCTTCAAGTAGTTCATATCGTTCATAACCGTCAGTCTGCAATGCACCCTGATATCCATTAAAAAGTTTAAGTACTACCTCGCCACTCCTAGAGCCTTTGTCCCAATAGAAGTATTGGTTTCCAGACATAGGGTCTCGCACAAGCCAGAGGTATCCTTTTACTGTCTTGTGTTTATCATTGCGTACAACAGGTAATGTAGTTTCGTCACATTGTAAATAATCCACTTTCTTCATTAACTCCCATAATCGGAAGTAGAGTGGCATAAGTAAATCACTTACCTGCTGGAACCACCCAAGAATCGTAGACTCTGGTATCTTCATACCTAATCGCTCAAGTTGCTTTTGTTGCCGATAGAAAGGTATGTGGTCTACATACTTATCAACCATAAGGTCTGCAAGTAAAGAGGAAGAAGCATAACTCTTAGCAATAGGTTTAACTGCACAAGGGGCTGTGAGGATTACTCGGTCCGATTTACGGATAGCTTTATGGCGATAGGTACGAAGTACATAGAACTTAGCTGGTTCTTTCATCAACACTTCAGTATAGAGAGGCTCATCTTCATCTAGTAGCTCCCACTCCTGAGTGTTATAGCCCTCAGGGTATAAATGTTCCTCTTTACGCTCTAAGTTTTCAGGAAGGAGTTTACGCACAGGATTGCTTTTTGCTTTTTCCAAGCGCATAGTTCTTGCCAGTTTCTCTGCACTAATCTCCTTCTCAGCTTTGATAGCAGCTTCTTCTTCCCCAGGTAGTAAACCAATACCTTCAAAAAGATCCAACTGTCGTGCATCTGGATTGGGATTGATATAGCGCTCTGCTTTCCCACCATAAAGCTGGCGACTTAGGTAAGCTACCTGTTTTTCCAACTGAGTAATACGCACATCCTTCTCTTCAAGTAAAGTCTCTTTCTGATGTAGTTGTTTCTTATAGTCGTCTTTTTCCTTCTCAGAATCAGCAGTTGTAGCTGAACGTAGGCGAGAGTTTTCTCTAAACAATCGATCGCGATCAGCCATTAGTTGGCGTATAAGTTCATCTTTATCAAAAGAGTTTTCGGTCATTTTGGGCTTACTTTTAATACCATAAAGATACTAAAAATAGGTGAGATTACCGCATAAACAAACAACTCTTTTCGATTACTTTTTGCAGGACAATCTATCATTCTGCCCCTCTGAAATCCATCTCTTTCGATGTTTCACTTTTTGGACGTCTATACCTTGAACCATGAGAACAAGGTCACTCCATAGGGTATGATGCGATATTGTTTTACCTTCTTGGAAGTCTATGGTGGGTAGAGAAAACTGCCCCTGAGACAACTTCATGTGGTAGATTACCAACCCACCATATTCCATGTGAAGTATCTTCATAGCCGTGCAAGGTTTATTGATAAAGATAAACGCATCGCCTTGTTGCACATCCATGCCCATTTGGTTAGTAACAATCCCGCTAAGTGTATAGAAACTCTTACGCATATCAGTGGGGTAAGGGTATAGGTAAAACCTATCCGAAGAGCTCAAGCTAAACATAAGATTATGAAGTAAGGGTGATTAGTTGTTTAAGCATCTCTATCTCACAACCAGCCTCTAGCTGCAAAACCACACCATTGGGATAAAGCAACTTTATATTTTGCTGCTTTACCGATAAGGCTCTATCCTCTTTCTCCTTTATAGCTACACCAGTAAGACAACTCACCTCTTGAGAGGTCAGTGGTATAAACGACTTAGATGTATTTATTGAGGGGACAGCGTTGAGTTTGAGCTTATGAATCCAATAATAGAAACGATTCTCATTGATTCCTTTTGAATGACAAAAGCCTCGAATACTAGTGCCAGATGTAATGTACTCTTCGTAGAGGTGCTTAAAGTAAGCTAAGTTCCAATATACCATACTCTTTGTTTTTGCGACAAAGGTAAGGAGGAAGAAGCAAGAATAATAGACGGAGTTTACCGAGGGCTTACGTAAAGAATCACATAATTTACTCTGCACAACAAATTAATATGTACAACGTTTATAAAACATTCTACCCGTTCTATCTGTTATATATATGTTTTTGTTCCATTCATTCCACATACTTTATCTACCAGAATATGAATATATCCATTAATTAACCCTCTATAAATCGTGTGCTTGAGCTAATCGTTTACGCTAATCAAAAGAATAGGTGGATTCCATTTCACACACCATATTCTTCACAAACTCATCAAAGGAAATAAAAGAACAAAAGAGTAGACTTTCTACCTTTCATTTTATCTCTTTCATTTTATCTCTTTCCTGAGGTTAGGATTTAGCTACTAAGCAATATTATTATAGCTCGCAACAATCACTGTAATTTCCTATTTAAACTTAAATATTAATGGGAGAATCATTAGATTGCATACCTTAGCGCCCTATATCCTCAAAAAAAACAGCTCTATTTACGCAATGAGTAAAGGAAGGATCGTTTGCAAAGAGTTAAAATTGAGATGCTTGGAAATAAATTCTAAGAGGGTGTAGATAACAAACAAGAAGATGAATGCTGCTTCAAAAGGGGTTACTCAAGCAGCTAAATATAGAAACTATTTTAGACTTAAATAATTAACAATTTTAAAAACGTAACAATGAAAAAAGTGATTTTAGGAGTATTTACAGCTGTAATTGCAACAAGCTGTTGCTCAACCAAGGGAGGTGTTGAAAAGCTTGAAGCACATACTTGGAAACTTGTAGAGATGAATGATGCTGAAAACGATGCTTTCAAGGCTGGCGATGGTTTTACTATTACTTTCTCAACAAAGGACAGTACAGTTGCTGGAGTAGGTGCTTGTAACCGCTTTATGGGTAAATTCGAGGTAGTAGATTCTAAAGGTATTGATATTAAAATGGGACGTTCAACAAGAATGGCTTGCCCTAATTTAGAACTTGAGCAACCTTTCTTCCAAATGCTTGACGAAGCTGATAGTTTTGAATTTGACGACAATTTCACAGAGCTTAAGCTACTTAAGAATGGTAAGGAGTGTGCTGAATTTAAAATTTTTGAAACAGCCCCTATGGAAGATGTACACAATGCAGCTAATTCACTTGACTATCAAGGTGTGTACCAAGGAACATTTCCTGCCGCTGACTGCCCAGGTATAAACATTAACTTGGAAATCAAAGAAGAGAATAGCTACGAAGTGGAATATACCTATATGGACCGTGATGCTAATTTCGAAGAGCAAGGTACTTATAGCATAGAGGGAAATATGCTTACACTCAACAATGGGAAAGAGGAATCTTACTACAAAGTTGAAGAGAACCGTTTGGTTAAACTAGATGCAAATAAAGAGCCTATCACAGGTGAGACTGCCTCTATGTATATTTTAAATAAAGTTCAGTAATCTAACCAAGCAACTAACATTTCGACATCACCTTAAGTCCGCAACCTTTTTAGCATAATACAGATAGTTGTAGGGAATACTTTTTACCCAAATGGGCAAAAGAAAATCTCAATAATCATTTGAAATATAATATATTACAAAAACACTTGCGGATATTAAGTACAATAAAAAATGGTTTGCAAAGAATCGCTATTCGATCAACGGATTGAAAGAAGCTATCTATTCGCAAACCCTTTTTATTTAGTAATATCTCGGCGGCTTACTGTTTATAACAGTAAGCCGCCGAGATATTCTTGTTCACGATTCAATAGGATCTATCACTAATTTCAGAGTAAAGTTACAAAACTTCAAAGCGAGTAATCACTCGTTACTCAAAGCGAATCGATTTAGCTGGATGGATTTTGGTAATAAGATAAGATGGGGCTATCAACATAAGCATAGAGACCAAGAGTGTGGCACCATTTAACAGCAAGTAGATCGCTACATTTAGTAAAATAGGGACGCTCTCTACATAATAGACAGAGGCATCTAATTTAAAAGGTCTAAAGAAATATTGCACCCCACAAAAGAATAATCCGATAATATTCCCCCAAAACATCCCCTTTCCCACCAAAAGAATTGCGAAGGTTAAGAAGATTTTGCGAATATCAAGATTATTGGCGCCCAATGCTTTGAGTACACCAATCATATTGGTACGTTCCAAAATAAGGATGAGTAGTCCCGAAATCATGGTAAACCCTGCCACACCTGTCATCAAACAGAGAATAACCCAGACATTCATATCTAACAAATCCAACCACGAAAAGATTTGTGGATTTGCCTCCTCGATGGTTTGAACATAATAGCTTCCCCCATATTGATCGGGTTCTGTACCTAATTGGCTTTGAAGATTGGCTGCCACTTCATCTACCTCATCAAAATTGGATACAGCAATTTCCAAACCACTGACCTGTCCCTTCTTCCAACCATTCAATCGATTTACCGTATAAATATCAGTCAATAAAAAGAGATTATCATAGGTCGAAAAGTTCGTTTGATAGATTCCTGCCACAGTTAACCTCCTGGCACGAACCTCTTCACCATCTATGTAATAGGTGTGCAAACGATCCCCCCGCTTTAAATAGAGTTTACTAGCAATCGTTTGGGAAATTACAACCTGGTTACTAGCTATGCTATCTGAGAAGTGTGGTATCTCCCCTTCAAGTAGATGCTGCTTGATAAAGTTCCAATCATACTCCTCTCCCACTCCCTTCAACACCATTCCTAAGAAGTTATCGGCTGTTGTAATCATACCTGGCTTCGTCGAATAGCGTTGCAAGTGGCTTACCCCTTCCGAACGACTCACCTGCATACAGATAGAATCGGAAGCCAAAATAGGCACTGTCTCGTAAGATTTTTGAGCATCAAAATTGGTTATCAAGATATCAGCCCCAACGCCTGCTACTTTGTTTTTTACTTCATTCTTAAAACCCATTGCTACAGCCACCGACACAATCATAACAGCCAGCCCTATGGCAATGCCTGCCACAGCAATACGAACAGCCGGCTTAGAGATTCCCTTTTCAGATTGATTCGTACGGTAAATACGCTGTGCAATAATTATCTTCCAATTCATCTACAACTACTCCTCTACCCTTCCTGGGTAATTTTCAAGTGCTTTTCGAAGAATAAAAAGTGCTCGAACCAAATCCTCTTTCTTAAGAACATAGGCTATACGCACCTCGTTTTTACCTCCATCAGGGGTGGTATAGAAACCACTTGCTGGAGCCATCATTACCGTTTCACCCTCGTATGAGAAGTCAGAAAGACACCATTCACAAAACTTGTCACTGTTATCAACAGGAAGTTTAGCTACCGTATAAAATGCACCCATAGGGATGGGTGAATAGACTCCTGGGATGCGATTCAAACCATCTATTAAACATTTTCTACGCTCTACATACTCATCATAAGTATCTCGCATATACTCTTCCGAAGCATCTAGTGAAGCCTCAGCTATGATCTGACCGATCAACGGAGGACTCAAACGAGCTTGACAGAACTTC
The DNA here is from genome assembly GCA_051658485.1 of Phocaeicola sp. Classification (GTDB taxonomy): domain Bacteria; phylum Bacteroidota; class Bacteroidia; order Bacteroidales; family Bacteroidaceae; genus Phocaeicola. Next base: position 34,180 of record JBOFMR010000151.1, on the reverse strand, counting down.
ATCACAGCCCTACGCACCTCCTTGTTTTTTGTAATCAGCGCACCAATGCGGATACCACATTCCGAATATCTTTTTGACACTGAATCAATGAGAACCACATTCTCTTCGATACCCTCTAGATGACAAGCCGAAATATAGGGAGAACCCGTATAGATAAACTCGCGATAGACTTCGTCCGAAAAGAGATAAAGGTCATATTTCAATACCATATCCCGAATCTGGTTCATCTCTCGGCGACTATACAAATAGCCCGTGGGGTTGTTGGGATTACAAATTAAGATAGCCTTGGTACGTTCATTGATTAACTCTTCGAACTTCTCCACCTTAGGAAGCGAAAAACCCTCTTCAATGGTTGTAGTAACGGTGCGAATCACAGCACCAGCCGAAATTGCAAAAGCCATATAATTGGCATAAGCAGGTTCAGGTACAATGATTTCATCACCAGGATTTAGGCAACTTAAGAAAGCAAAAAGAACTGCTTCTGAGCCGCCTGTTGTAATAATGATATCGTCAGCTGTTAGATGTATATCATATTTTTCATAGTAACCAACGAGCTTCTCCCGGTAACTACGGTACCCTTGACTAGGGCTATATTCCAACACCTTGCGATCTATTTGACGGATGGCGTCAATGGCCACTTGAGGAGTAGGCAAATCGGGTTGACCGATATTCAAGTGATAAACGTGCGTACCTCTTTGCTTGGCAGCATCAGCCAGTGGTGCTAATTTGCGGATGGGCGACGCAGGCATTTCATCTCCGCGAGTAGATATGATAGGCATAAATGATTGCTTATAGATTATTAAACAGAAATACAAAGATAGAACTTAGTGAGAAATGGAACAAACAAAATGAAGAGAATAGCTGTTTTTGCTTGAACTTTTACATCGCATACTCCATTTCACTCCTAGAAGTGTAACTCTTTCTCTTTCTACACCTAAATTTTCCATTATAACAAGCACAAAATAATCAATAATTTTATACAACAGAATCCAAGTATCCTCATAAAAGAGCTCCTAATCCTCATAAACGATAGATAAACTGCCATAAGATGTTTTTTGCTCTATCCACTATGAAAGAATAAAAAAGGATCGGTATTGGAGAAACAGACAATCGTGTTGGTATTAATGGTAGGCGTATTTACGTTTGTAGGGGCATCCCTCTCGGGTGCCCCTACAAATATGGTAAATCGTGCATTGCGACCATCAGCTCTTTGCAGAATTGCACTGAACAACTGGTACCTTAAGTTCGCGACCTTTTTTGTATAATAGTATAATGTAAATCATGTAGGGAAAACTTTTCACCCATTTGGATGAAAGAGAGCCTCAACAATCATTTGAACGGTAACCTATTACAAAAACAGTTGCGGATATTAAGTAGCACATCTCTTTTGCTTTCGAAATCCTCTTTTTAATAAACCTCCATTTGTGCAGCCAATGCTTTACATTGATCGCGAAGTGCATCCATATCACTTCCATTGGGTGCATAACAAAGCACTACTCCCATACGGCGATTAACCTTGGTAAAAGGTTTACCGAAAAGGCGCAAATAGGCATTTGGAGCTTCACAAACCTTCTCTGCTCCACGATAGTGAGGAGGAGCTTGACTTGCTATAGACGAAAGAATAACTGCACTTACCCCCATACGCTCTTGGGTAATAGCAGGAATGGGTAGTCCCAAGATGGCACGTAAGTGAAGTTCAAACTCACTTAAATTTTGCGTACCTGCCAATGTTACCATTCCCGTATCGTGTGGGCGTGGAGAAAGTTCCGAAAAGTAGACTCCATTTTCGTGACTCAAGAAAAATTCTACTCCCCACAGTCCAGCACCCGTAAGCGCCTCAGTAACTTTGGCAGACATCTCTTGTGCCTCTTTAAGGTGAGCTGGATCAATAAAAGCAGGTTGGAAACTCTCTTGGTAATCTCCCCCTTTTTGAATGTGTCCAATGGGTGGTGAAAAGAGAGTAGGTCCATTTTTTTGTGTAACCGTAAGCAAGGTTATTTCGCTATCAAACTGAATAAATTCCTCGATAATAAGCTCTTTAATATCTCCACGACTTCCACTGCATCCGTAATTCCACGCAGCTTCTAAATCCTCGGGAGTACGTACCAATGATTGCCCTTTTCCTGAAGAAGACATCAGTGGCTTTACCACACAAGGGAAACCAATCTTCTTCGATGCCTCTACCAACTCCTCGAGTGTAGTAGCGTAGAAGTAGCGAGCAGTCTTTAAGCCAAGTTCCTGAGCAGCCAAGTCACGTATCTCTTTACGGTTCATTGTAAAGTTTACTGCTCTTGCACTGGGCACAACTTGAACACCCTCTTGCTCATACTCATACAACCGTTCGGTGCGAATGGCCTCTATTTCGGGTACAATTATATCTGGACGATGTTTAGCAACGACTGCATCGAGCGCCTCTCCATCAAGCATATTGAACACCTCAAAGTCATCAGCTACCTGCATTGCAGGTGCTTCCCGATAAGAATCACAAGCTACCACATACTGTCCTTTGCGTTTAGCAGCAATAACAAACTCTTTTCCTAGCTCGCCCGAGCCAAGCAATAAAATTTTCTTTGTCATATTTATTGTCTATTACGAATCGTATTCAATCACAAAGATAAACGATAATTTTCAGATTCTTACTCTAGGAATTAAATAATGTATAACGGTCACCAAGTAAAACCCCTCCGAGAGAGTCTAACCAATCCTTTAGTAAGTACTATTTACAAACATCTCCCAAAAGGGTTGATTGAAAAAGAACCAAAAGATTCCACCCAACGAGAAAAACCAGATTAAAATTAAAACCAATTTTGTAACCAATGACATAGGTTTACACTTCTTAAAATGAGCCATTACCAACTGAACAATTCCAGCAATGGGTATACCCACCAACATAATGCTCCAAAATGCAACTACAAACTGGCTTCCCGGAAAGGGAGCTATAAGACTAAAATTGGCATGAGGGAAAAATTGATTCAACTCTGATAAGATGTCTGGTGTAGCCGCAAACAAGCCCAAAGAGGCAATTAGCAGGGCAAAACAAACCACAAAGAGAAGTAGAAGAATCGGTGCAGCACAAATAGCCAAAAAGATCAATACTACTTTTATCAAAAACCCAGCCACATTGACCAGCCCTTCACCCAATCTATGCCAAAAATTATCTCCCTTTGGACTCCTCACATAGTCATTTACACGCTCAAATCCATCGGTTACAGTCTTACCTATATTCTCTAAATTGGGAGTTTTCCCACACATTGCCATTCTATCAGCTGCTGTTTTTGCTATTGGCATCACAATCCAAGCAATCAGGTAAGCTAAAAACAGACCATGCACAAAACATCCTATAAGGATTAAAGCCAAGCGCAAAAGTGTAGCATCCCAACCTAAATAGGCAGCAATACCCGAAGCTACTCCACCTAATATCTTATCGTCTGGATCACGAAACAACTTCCTGCTTATACTCACCTGAGGAGAGTCAACTGATTCATTACTCTCTGCTTCAGCCACTTCCTCTTCCATCTGTTCAGGCTTTCCCATCCGAGCAATCACCTGCTCTACGTGTATGTAGTCAATCACTTGAACACCGCGAGCAATATGTTCCGAAAAGATTTCAGAGATTCGAAACTCCATATCATTTACAATCTCATCACCCGCTTTGTGAGTCTCAAAATGAGCACGAAGGGCTACTAGGTATTCATCCAATAGTTGATAGGCATCATCGTTTATGTGATAGATGGTTCCTCCTAAATTCACGGTCAATGTCTTTCTCATATCTACTCGCTTTTAGTTGTTCTTTAAGTGGTTTACTGTACTATTTAACTCTTGCCAAGACTCTTCCAACCCTTTCAAAAAAAGTTCCCCTTGCGCCGTTAGTGTATAATACTTCCGAGGCGGCCCCTGCGTTGATTCAACCCACTCATAGGCCAGCAATTCATCGTTCTTTAATCGAGTTAATAATGGATAGAGTGTTCCTTCAACCACAATTAGGTGAGCCTCTTTGAGCTGCTGAATAATATCGGAGGCATAGGAAGCTCCTTTATGCAAAAGAAGAAGGATGCAATACTCAAGCATTCCTTTACGCATTTGCGAGCGCACATTGTCTACATTCATACATCTTTATTTATCTATAGGGAACAAATATAGGTATTACTTTAATACCTTGTATCGCATAGTACTGTTTTTTTTAATCTATAAGTGAAGAAAGAGGCTATTCAACAACATACAAAGGGATAAATAGATTGTATTTTGGGTGATACTTTATCACTTCAACCCTTCAGAAAGAGAGCGAGAGGGGGTGATAAAGCTATTTAGGGAGCAAAGTAAAGAATAAAGAGGTAGCAACGAATTTTATAGTTGCCCGTTTAAAAAGAGAGTAAATCATTGTGTCACTGATTACCAATAGATTACAACACTCCTTAAAGAGATGGGCTTTTCTTTTCGCTGGCTAATATTTTTTTAATAAACTCAATAGAAGAGAGCTACATTGAGGCTTATTTACTTTCTAATGAATTTGATTATAGGAAAATCAAGCGATTTCCTAAAGGCATTAAGTTTTATCGGAAAGTAATATAAAACTTAACACCTATTTTCTCTTTAATAAATTCGATCTTGAAAAAAACAAGAATATCCTAGAGCCAGAAAGTTTTATCGGAGAACCAGAAATGAGTTTAGGGAGAGGGTGGTAATTATCCAAGAAAAAGGATCTTTAAATAGCTCCACAAGAACGATTTAAATAACTCATTACAAGATAGATACAAATCAATCTGCAGACAAATGAAACAAACATTCATACAAGTTTAATCACTTTCTGCAAGCAAATAAAGCACCTCCCCACCAAGTCAATAATTATTTGAGGTTCTTTAAGCAATTGTTTGGGGTTCTTTAGGTAATAAGCTGAAGTTATTTTCAAAAAACAACAGCTAGTATCGGGAAAGAAAAAAGGATAAAAGATCAATACCCCGTAATTACCTCCATTCCGCCAACAAGCCAACAAGCCTACATAGAAACAGGCGTATTTGAAGGACGCGGCTCATGTCCCTCAATAATTCTGTATAAATCATCCATTTCACCCACTATCCAAACAATATCCCCTACAGCAAAAGGGGTCATTACATCAGGCTTAACCAAATCTCCATCTAACCGCTCTACCCCTACTACCAAGCAGTTGTAATTTTCACGTATCCCACTTTGAAGCAAGTTTTTCCCAAAGAAGGGTGTTTTTTCTGTCACAACCAACTGCCTAAGATGCATTTCACTCTTCTCAATGTCATCCTCCTCTAACGATCTAGCCACTTTCTCACCCTCTTCTGCAAAGCATGAAAGCTGCTCATCAGTACCTATAACCTGCAACTTATCGTAAGGGAAGATGCAGACAGAACCACCGGGCGTATTGATTCGATGATTTCCACGAAGAATAGAGACCACATGAATGTCAAACTCTTTGCTAAAGTTCAACTCATAGAGTGTTTTACCCGCCCAAAGAGAATCTACAGAGATTTCAAAATCGGTCAAATGCAAATCACGTGATAGAAGACTACCTGCATATTTAGGTGCCTTGCGCCCCATATGTTCGGCATGCGTTTCACGCAAATGGAGGTTTTTGATAAAGGTACGTTCCAACAAGATAGACTGTTTTTTCAACCAACGCGAAAACATAATAATAGCTGATATCAAAAAGGAGCCGCCTACTATCCAAGCAGTAAATACATGAAAGAGCTGATCAAATATGAACAACACAAAGCCCACAGCCAACAAAAAGCGAATAATAATGGTCAAGACAAGAGGTGCCCTATTGAGTCTACTATTGCCCCATAGATTTTGAAACTCTACCGATCGGTTCTTTTTCATCACAAAAGCTCTCAAAAAAGGAGAGATAAGGGCTATAGTCAAAGTGGCACAAAGTAGCTCAGCCCAAAAGGGAGGAAACCACTTTTGAAGAAATGGATTGAGAAAATGAAAAGAGAGTGCAATAATACCAATGGCAACGACTGAATTAATTAGAGTAATGCGCGCCAAAGCCAACAGTAACTTACGCCAGTTATTATCACTATCTACCACCTCTACCCCTGAGGCATAACCGTCTAGCACCCGTTTCCAACGCAGCGACATATTCTTCTCTAGAAAGTTATATATAGGATCTGACAGACGAATCATATAGGGAGTTAAAAAGGTAGTCAATACTGAAACTGCCACCACCGTGGGGTAAAGGAAGGAACTGGTAACATTCAGTCCTACGCCAAGACCGGCGATAATAAAGGCAAATTCACCAATTTGCATCAAGCTAAAACTACTCTGCATGGCCACCTTGAGTGGCTGCCCAGCTAGAATAATCCCTCCGGTCGAGAAGAGAGCCTGTCCAAGTAAGATAGCTGCAGTAATGGCTAAGATTGCTCCCAAGTTCTCTACAATTAATCCTGGATCAATCATCATCCCAACTGAAACAAAGAAAACAGCACCAAACAGGTCTTTCACTGGCGTAATAATTTTCTCTATCCGCTCGGCCTCAATGGTCTCAGCCAAAATAGAACCCATTATAAAGGCACCAAATGCAGGTGAAAATCCTGCCATTTCAGCCAAAACAACCATACCAAAACAAAAAGCTATCGAAACAATCAGCAGAGTTTCGTTTCCCATCCACTTGCGAGAATACTTTAAAAATATAGGAATCAAGTAAAGCCCCACTACAAACCAAATAATCAAGAAAAATATAAGTTTTGCAATGCTAATCATCATCTCAACTCCCTCGAAATTTTGGCTCACCGCCAAAGTACTGAGCACTACCATCAATACAATGGCAAGTATATCTTCTAATATCAAGATGCTAAGCACCAACCCAGCAAAACGTTTCTGCCGCAGTCCCAAATCATCAAAGGCCTTGTAAATGATAGTAGTAGAGGACATAGCAAGCATCCCCCCTAGAAAAAGACAATCCATACGTTCCCATCCAAAAGACCACCCCACAAACATCCCAACGGATATCATTCCTATGATAATGGTACAAGCAGCTATCACTGCCGTTCGCCCTACTTTGACTATTTTTTTAAAGCTAAACTCTAATCCCAAAGCAAATAGAAGAAAGACAACCCCTATTTCAGACCAAGTATGTACACTATCAAGATCAATCACCGAAGGAGTAAAAGAGAAGTGGGGACTGGCTATTAAACCAGCCACAATGTACCCCAACACCAATGGCTGCTTCAAATATTTAAATAGTAGCGTCATAGCTCCTGCAGACACCATAATAAGAGCCAAATCACTAATCAAAGGAGGTAAAGTAGACATAATAAAATCGCTTTTTTTTTAATAAATAAAGTTCCCTATAAGCTATCAATTCTTTTAAAGCAAAGGATGATATTTAAAGGAGCTATCTACACTTTTTCTTACGCAGTTTGAGAAATCCAAGGCGAAAGTCAAACAAAAATAGAAAAAAGAACTAGATAAGATTCGACTTAACCCTTTTAACTCGAACAAAAATGTCATCTCATAGCGCTAGGCTATATCTATAAAAAACGAGAAGAGAACATCCTCTCTTCTAGCCTATATATAGGTAATGGCATGAATTTCATTCTTCTATTTAGTTTTCTTTGTCAAAAAGAAAAGGGTTGTCAAGGTTCCTAGATGGATGAAGAACTTTGTGCCACCAACTGAGCAATACGCACAATAACCTCTACTGCTTTCTCCATCGAAGAGATTGGAACGAACTCATACCTGCCGTGAAAGTTATGTCCCCCAGCAAATATATTGGGGCAAGGAAGTCCTTTAAAGGAGAGTTGTGCCCCATCTGTTCCCCCTCGAATGAGTTTTATTTTTGGAGTAACTCCCACCTCTTCCATAGCCTGACGAGCTAGGTCGACGATGTGCATAACAGGTTCTATTTGTTGGCGCATATTGTAATATTGATCATTAAGCTGTAACGTAGCACTTCCGGCACCATACTGGTTATTTATCTCTGCTACCCACTGCCTCATAGCCTCTTTGCGCTTTTGAAAGCATTCAGTATCATGATCCCGAATGATGTAAGTCAGAGAACTCTCTTCTACTTCACCCTTCATACCAACTAGATGATAAAAGCCCTCATAGCCAGCAGTATGCTCAGGTCTCTCATTCGGTGGAAGTAGAGCGGTAAAGGCATTTGCTAAATGTATAGAGTTAATCATTCGATCCTTGGCATAGCCTGGATGAACATTGCGACCCTTAAATTGTATCTTTGCCAAGGCTCCGTTAAAGTTTTCAAACTCCAATTCACCCACTTCACCACCATCTATTGTATAGGCCCAATGACAACCAAACTTTGCTACATCAAAATGGTGTGCTCCCAATCCCACCTCTTCATCGGGGTTAAAGCCAAAGCGAATCTTTCCGTGTTCAATTTCAGGATGCTCCTTTAGGTAAAACATAGCGGTTACAATTTCAGCAATGCCTGCTTTATCATCTGCTCCCAAGAGTGTCTTTCCATCGGTTACGATAAGACTATCTCCTACATAACCAAGTAGTTCAGGAAATTGTTTGGGCGATAGTACAACATTATCATGCTCACAAAGTACAATATCACCTCCATCGTAGTGAGATACGATGCGTGGTTTTACGTTAGCACCACTCATATCAGGACTGGTATCTAGGTGAGCTATAAAGCCAATCGTAGGTATGACTTTGTCACTAGTGGCAGGAAGGGTAGCAAATAAATAGCCTTTCTCATCGAGTATAACCTCTTCAAAACCGGCCCCTTTAAGCTCTTTTTCTAAGTAACGAGCCAAATCTAGTTGTTTGGCAGTAGTGGGAGTTACTTCAGTAATATTTTCGTCCGATTGCGTATCGAAACCCACATAGTTTAAAAATCGTTCTACTACATTCATTGGTTCTACTTAAAGTTAGATGTGTAAAAATAGGGAAAGAGCGTTAAATAACCAAAGATATTCAACGCTCTTTTCCTCTCTAAACCAATAGAGATGGCAAATTAGAAGCAGCTTGATCCATCAAAACAGTGGGTACAGAGTTTGCATTTGGGCAGCCCAATGGATTCCACCAAATTCTCTAAAGAATTAAACTTAAGCGTAGTCAAGTCTAAATGTTCGCCAATAATTTGCACCAAACGGTTATATTCGGGCGTCCCTGTCGTGGCATAGGCCTCTAAGTTTTTATTTTCATTGCCCTCTAAATCCTTAATAATGCGACGGGTTATTAGCTCTAAATCACCTTTAGAAGAGGTAAAACCAAGAAAAGGACAACTGTAAATAAGTGGCGGACAAGCGATACGCATATGCACTTCTTTGGCTCCGTAGTCAAAAAGGATTTTTACATTATCGCGCAACTGCGTTCCTCTAACAATCGAATCGTCACAAAAAAGCATCCGCTTTCCATTCAACATTTCTCGATTGGGAATGAGTTTCATCTTAGCTACTAACGAACGCATATCTTGATTGGCTGGTGTAAAGCTACGAGGCCACGTGGGTGTATATTTAGAAATAGCACGGTGATAAGGGATTCCTTTTCCATCTGCATATCCCAATGCCATCCCTACCCCCGAATCAGGAATGCCACAAACAGAATCTACCTCAACATCATCAGTTCTACCCATCAGTTGACCGCTTTTAAAACGAACCTCTTCTACATTACGTCCTTCGTAGCAAGAGATGGGAAATCCATAATAGACCCACAAAAAAGAACAGATTTGCATTGCCTCATTGGGTTTGCGCATCTGTTCTATTCCATCGGGACGTAGGCGTACGATTTCGCCTGCTCCTACATATCTTTCTATTTCATAATCAAGGTTGGGCAAACTACTTGATTCACTGGTAGCTGCATAAGCCCCCTCTTTTTTTCCTATAATAATGGGTGTTCGTCCCCATTTATCACGAGCTGCAATGATACCATCTTCGGTGAGCAACAGCATCGAACAAGAGCCCTTTATTCTGTTAAAGACATTTTCAATTCCTGTTACAAAATCCTTTTCTTGGATGATTAACAACGATACTAACTCGGTTTGGTTGGTTACACCCAAGCTCATTTCCGAAAAGTGCATATTAACTGCCAACAACTCCTTTTCCAATTGAGCCATGTTGTTTATCTTCCCAACAGTTACAATTGCAAACTTACCTAAGTGTGAGTGCATTATAATCGGTTGAGGGTCGGTGTCGCTAATCACTCCAATACCAGACTGCCCTTTGAATCTAGGTAACTCAGCCTCGAATTTTGTGCGGAAATATGAACTGTTTAGGTTGTGAATGGAACGAGAAAAGCCCTTGCCCTCTTCATAAGTAGCCATGCCACCACGCCTGGTACCTAAATGCGAGTTATAGTCTGTTCCATAAAATAAATCGGTGATGCAGTCAGTTTTTGCTACTGTCCCAAAAAATCCTCCCATCTCTTTCTCTTGTGTTAGTTTTATTAAGGTGCAAAATTAGCTTTTTCAGCGGCAAGAAACAAAACTATCTTTCTTTTTATTAAAGAAACACCTACTTTAAATTATACAACCAAAAAGTCAATTATTTTAATATACCAAAGCACTAGTGTCCTTTAAAAATTTACTGAAAGAAGAATCAGGCTACCCACCTTGGTTTAAGCATCCTATGGCCTAGATATACCCTTATAGATTTGCCACAACCATAACTATTTTAATAACCTTGCCACTTGGGCACTCCCCGAGCGGAGAGAATGGAGTGAAAATAACAGATTAAGAGTTGTAAAACAACCTACAATTTTACTTGACTCAATTTTACTCCCAATGGAACATCTGAAAAAATCCATTGGGAGTAAAATGAAACAATAGAATTTTCCATGAATACTAATCGATTCCTACCCTATTTTTAATCTCTCCACCAGATAAGAATGTTTGAAGATTCATGATTGCCATCTCCATCAAGCGACTACGTGCCTCTTTAGTTGCCCAAGCCATGTGGGGAGTTACAAAACAGTTTTTAGCTGATAGTAAAGGGTTGTCAGGAGCAGGTGGTTCTTTACTCAATACATCAAGGCCTGCCGCATATATCTTCCCACTATTCAAAGCTGCTGCTAAAGCTGCCTCATCAATCAAAAGTCCACGGCCAGTATTGATTAAAATAGCGGTTGGTTTCATCTGTTCCAATCGATTGGCACTAACCAATCTATCGGTGCTCGAAGTTAGTGGGCAATGCAAACTTACCACATCACTCTGCGTAAAGAGCTCGTCAAGTGTCACTTTTTCAATCGTTGGTGGCAAATCTTTCTGTTCTTTAGATGTATAAGCTAAAACCTTCATCCCAAAAGCAAGGGCTATTTGTGCCGTAGCCCATCCAATGTTCCCTAATCCCACTAAACCCATTTTTTTATTAGCAAGTTCTATCAATGGAGTGTTCCAATAAGAAAAATCAATACTATTGCTCCAACACAATTGACGGCTCTCTTGGGCATAATGCTCTACTCGCTGAGTGATAGCAAGTAGATGTGCAAACACTGTTTGCGCTACTGAGTATGTACCATAAGTAGGTATATTCGTAACGACAATTCCCAATGTCGTAGCTACCTTGACATCAACTACATTGTAACCTGTAGCTAATACTCCTATATACTTTAATGCAGAAAGTTGCGATAAGCTATCAGCATAAAGTATTGTTTCATTGGTAAGAAGCACTTCGGCACCTTGAGCACGTTCCATCAACTCTTCGGGTGATGTACGATCATAGATAACCACCTCCCCCAATGCTTGCAATCCACTCCAAGAGAGATCGCCAGGGTTTAAGGTGTAGCCATCCAATACTACAATTTTCATAATTCTTTGTTTTTGGTTTATTATAACTAATATCAGAAAAGAAATACAGCCATCGCACTCCAATGGCACCCTCTATTTTCGAAACGACCAACCTCTTTTTTTTAAAAAAAATAGTTAGCCTAAATGATTCATTTCACTTCTATAACAGAATCTATATCACTAATTTCCCGGTGAAAATTCATTGAAATAAAAATCAAGATACAGTCGTTCTTTAATCGTACTATAGTCTAGGTATAGGCGTAATCTATTTGTCATAAGTAAGTGAACATTATTAATTGATTCTATCAGAATTTAAATATCCAATCGTAGATGCTCTCACACTTTAAATTGAAAATTCACGTGATATAAATTAAAACGGTACACCTACTTAACCATTGCTTTTCAAATCAATTCAATTCACTTAAAAATCGAATTTATACAATTATTAATCAGAGAGATACACAACAAATATTCAAATTTAACGGGACGCTATTGACTCTATCTATTTAATAAAAAGGAGGTCAATTAATGAATAAGTAACCTTTAAGCCCCCCATAATCATCTACCAATGAAATGGTTCTCATTTATCAAAAATATCAAAATTCACTCTATCTAATCTAGAAATAAGTAAAAAAGATAATCAATGCGATGTTTTTAAGTTTACCTTAAAACCGCAATAGTTCTTGTATAATATTATAATGCAAATAGTTATACAGTTTTTTTACCAATTTTGTGTGAAAGAGAATTTCAAGAATCATTTGAATGATAACATATTGCAAAAACAGTTGCGGATATTAGGGTTTACAAACTTCCAATCTTTTATGATGCACTCTATTCCTTCGGATTGTACTTCTCTCCCCACAACTCTACCATACGCTCCTTTAACTTTGCCTCTTGTGCATTGTGTTGGGGCTGCCATATACGAGCATTCTCCACTCCATCAGGCAGAAACTGCTGCTGAACAAAATGACCCTCGTAAGCGTGTGCATATTTATACTCTTTGCCATAGCCCAACTCTTTCATCAACTTAGTAGGTGCATTGCGCAAATGAAGTGGAACAGGTAAGTTCCCCGTCTCTCTAACCAACTGAATGGCACGGTTTATCCCCTCGTAAGCTGAATTACTTTTAGGGCTTGTCGCTAAATAAACTGTCGTTTGCGCCAAAGGAATACGCCCCTCGGGCCAACCCAATTTCATCACTGCATCAAAAGTTGCATTGGCGAGTAACAGAGCGTTGGGGTTAGCAAGACCGATATCTTCCGAAGCAGATATAACCAATCTGCGAGCGATGAATTTAGGATCTTCTCCTCCCTCTGCCATACGTGCCAACCAATAAAGTGCACCATCAGGATCACTACCACGAATAGACTTAATAAAAGCTGAAATGATATCATAATGCATCTCACCATCTTTGTCGTATGCCAAAGGATTTTGTTGCAATCGTTCGGTAACCAAAGCATCGGTTATCACTATCTTCTGAGCATCTCCCTCTGCTTCGACTATCAACTCTAAGATATTAAGTAGCTTCCGTGCATCGCCTCCCGAGAAGCGAAGAATAGCTTCGTGCTCCTTAACCTCTACCTCCCTCTGCTTAAGCATCAAATCCTTCTTTAAAACCTTATGGAGCAGCTCCATCAAATCTTCTGTTTCCAATGATTTAAGCACATAAAGTTGGCAGCGAGACAACAAAGGTCGAATAACCTCAAAAGAGGGATTCTCGGTGGTAGCACCAATCAAAGTAACCACTCCTGTCTCTACAGCACCTAGCAACGAATCCTGTTGTGATTTGCTAAAGCGGTGAATTTCATCAATAAAAAGGATGGGGCTATTTTGCGAAAAAAAACGTCCATTGCGTGCCTTTTCAATCACTTCGCGCACATCCTTCACACCACTGGTCACTGCACTTAACGTATAGAATGGAGTTTCTAGTTTTTGTGCTATTATTTGCGCCAAAGTAGTTTTTCCCACCCCAGGAGGTCCCCACAAGATGAATGAAGAGATTCTACCTGCATCAATCATGTTGCGCAAAATAGCACCTGGCCCTACCAAATGCTTTTGCCCGATATAATCATCAAGCGTGTGAGGACGCATACGCTCTGCTAAGGGTTGTGCCATAAGGTTCTTTACTTTAATTGAATAGAAGAGCAAAAATAGAAAAAAAACTTCGAATTGTTTCGTTTCATACAAGAGTGATTGTAACTTTGATACGAAAAGAACCACACAAACTCCATAAAGGGAGAGAGCGACATTTAATTGGAAAAAGGTTACTCAAAGATGGCAAAAAAAGAGAGGGTCTATCGCAAACAAAACGTTGATTCCAAAACCTTTGATTTGCATATAAATAGCAAGTTAACCCTTAAATCCGCGATTTTTTTTGTATAATAGTATAATGCAGATAGTTATAAAGAAATCCTCTCATCCATTTGGGTGAAAGAGAGTTTCAAGAATCATTTGAACTATAACACATTGCAAAAACAGTTACGGATATTAAATCGAAATAATTTTACAACTAAAAGACGAAGATCTTTTAGTTGTAAAATTACGATTAAACTCGCCCGATGATATCTTATAAATCAAGTCGTTAGATAGAAAAAAATGGCGAGTTGACAGAAAAAGGCTACCTTGTATTCCATATTAAGACTAAACCAATAACAGATAAAAACCATGAGAAACAATCCACTTCTTAAAATTTACCTGCTTGTAGCCCTGTTAACCCACGCATGGATTCTACCAGCTCAACTTCCTAAAAGCAATTCAGCTCAAAAATTGGAACAGATGGGCTTCCTAAATCTCATGGAGCTAGATTCGACTTTTATCCTTGATATAAAATATACTACAGCTGATAACTTCACGGGAAAAATACTCTACACAGAGTTAAAAGAGGCCTATCTGCATCCCCTAGCAGCAAATGCCTTGGTTAAAGCGCACCACTTCCTGAAACAGATTAAGCCCACTTATCGCATTAAAATATTCGATGCCACTCGCCCCCTATCGGCACAACAGGTGATGTGGGATATGGTTAAGAACACTCCCATGAAAGATTATGTGAGCAACCCTGCCAATGGTGGAGGATTGCACAACTACGGATTGGCAGTAGATATAACCGTTGTTGATGAAAATGGCAATGATTTACCGATGGGAAGTAGCTTCGACCATTTAGGCAAAGAGTCGCACATTGACAGAGAGGAGGAAATGGTTGCGCTAGGAACCATAAGTGAAGAAGAGCGACAAAACCGGATTTTACTACGAGAAGCAATGGAAAAAGCTGGTTATAAAGCTTTAAAAAGTGAATGGTGGCATTTTAATTTCAAAAGCCGAAAAGAGGCACGTGAAGGGTTCAAGATTGTACCGTAAAGAGACTCTTCTACAAGAAAATAAAACACAAACGAATTGATTTGTGTTCAACAGTTTACTGTAAAAAGAATGTTCTTTCCCCTTCTTACATTTGTAGGTTCAATGTACTGATGATATTGCTGTATGATACACCCCAAAATATTTTGCTTCCAATTGGGCATCTGCAAAGTATGCCCAATTGGAAGCAAAATATTGATATGCGATAAAAGTTTAACTGATCGCAAAATATTGAATTCTTTCAAAAAAGTACCCTTTAAAACCAAACAACCCTCATTGGAAAGAGTCTCTGGTTGCACTTGCTAGTAAAATAGCAGTAAATACAAAGAGAAGCCCCCTTTCCAACCCAACTTTCACCCCTGAAATTATTTTTCGTGTTTTTTTACTGATACTCAATGATTCGTTTTTTCAATTCTTTCTAAATGCAATTTGTAGGATACTTTTGGTTAGAGTATTGTATCTACCTTGTGGCATGCACGTCAAGGTACAACTCCGTTTCAATCCTACTCTTGGAAAAGAGGCTCAAGATATATAGTACCAAACTGAGACTAAACGATGAGCCATTTAAGAAAATGAAAAATTGTAAAACACAACATCCACCCAGCTAATACACTACAGAGTACGCACGACAGGGAGAAGCAGGAGTTATTGAAAGTGAAAGGTAGGTTAAGAAATCTCAGCAAACAATTGGTTATCAATTAATAGAATGATTCGTCCTCTCTTTTCACCGAATAGCAATAGAGAGGAATAGAGAGTTAAACAAACAAATATAAACTACTCTTTTTTACGCAATTCAGGAATCTTCAAGGCAATCCCTAAGGGCACATTATCGACATTATTAATAATATCTCTATTGTGTCGAACAATGTAAGTCCAAAACTCATTCACCCCATAATAGTGAATAGCTAATAGGCTCAAACTCTCCCCTGCTTTCAATATGTGAGTCGTCTGTGTCCCTACAATCTCATATTTTAGATCCTTAGAATATTGTTTTTTATCAACTATTACCTCTTCGGCAGATATTGCATCTTCCATAGGAACTTTGCAAATAGTGGTATCAGAAGCTGCATAAACCTTCAAACTATCTTCATCCATTGCATCTTCAACCTCGCTAAGAGTAACAATCGGATCCATTTTTTGACTAGAAGGGGTTTCTTTTAAAACAAAATAGTAGACCCCATACCCCAAAAGTAATAGAGCGAAAAGCAGTAAAACAACATAAAGAGACCAACGGCGACTCTTCTTTTCTACCTGCACGGAAGATAATGGCAAATCAATTCTCTCGCAAGGATTTTCTTGAAGCGCCTCTTCAATCTTCTCTTGAGAGTCTACTTGAGGATCCACTTGAAGATCTACTTGAGGATTCGCTTGAGAGTCTACTTGAGGATCTACTTGGTTCTTTTCTTGAAGGATCGATGAATCAGTCAATATATCAGCTGTCTGATTTGTCTGGTTAGCAATAACTTCTTTAATTACCTCCTCTTTCTGCTCCGATTTAACAGCTACATCAGCTAGACAAGTTGCATCAGCCACCTCTTCTAACCCTTTTAAATCAGGCTTATCGAGTAAAAGATTAGCTCCACTACTCTCTTCAGAAATAGTCAAACACTCTGCATACTCCTCTTCCTCTGAATTTGGTTTTTCAACACTCTCGTCATTGGGTAGTTCTGTTTTTTCATTCAAAAGGACTGTCTCGAAATGAGAAAAAGGTTTATTTATGAACTCTTTCAAGCCAGCATCTGGTGAAAATGATATTTTAGTGTGCCCTTGTATCTCAAATCGCTCTCCTGTATTTACATTTATACTCTCTCTGTTATCGACTTCGATTAGTTTAAATGTACCAAATCCTTTCACTTTTACATACTTCTCCGTAGTAAGTGCCTCTTCAATCAATTCAAATATCCCTTTGACAAAAAGCTCGGCCTCTTTTTTATCCATACCGTGCTTTTCCGCAATCACTTCAGATAATTCGCTTATGGTTACTTTCTGATTCATTATTAAAATGGTTATTTAAATTTACCCTTCAAGGTGGTACTTGGTTTGTAACTCAATGCTAATTTGGGAGGAATTAGCATACGCTGTTTTGTTAGTGGATTAACAGAGATGCGCTCCATCTTCTTTTTCACTTCAAACAGACCAAAATGCTGAATAGAAATGCTATTTCCCTCTTGCCACTCTTGTTGCATAGCCTCTAGTACAGAGGAGAATAATTGAGTTGTCTCTTTATGAGTATACCCAAATCGACGAGTAAGTTCGGCTATAAATTCTTTGTTATTCAAACTATTTATTTTAAAAATTAAACTCTAATCATTTTATAAGACGATACATTTCCATTCAATCTTATATCTACTTTTTTGTATAATACCACAACACAAACATCTAATCCTCAGCTGTTTGGCTAAAAGAATCACTTCAATAACCAATTGACCTATAACAGATAAAAAACACTTGCAAATATTAAGTTGGACAACAAGCCAATCAATAAAGATCACCCATTATCTCATTACCCCTTAGCAAGAAGAGAACTGCAATAACTATCGATCATTCTTATTTACAAACTATTCCAAAGCTACCTTCTCACTCTTTACTATTAAAATAGTCAATTCGTACAAACAAAATAGAGGCATAAAAACGAGCATCAACGTAAAAGGATCCCCTGTTGGTGTAATGATTGCAGATAGAATTAACAATCCTACAATCGCAAACCTCCTGTACTTTCTAAGAAATGATTTTGTTATAAATCCCATACTCGATAAAACCCATGCTAAAAGAGGCAATTCAAAGACAATTCCCATCACAAGAATGAGCGTCATAAAATTATCCATATAAGAGCTGAGAGATATTTGGTTTACAATAGTTTGGCTTATTTGATATTCTGTTAAGAACCTGAAAGTCATAGGAAAAACAATGCAGTAACTCACAGCACATCCCAAGAAAAACATCAGTGTCCCAAAACAGAAGGCAATGGAAATACTTCTCCTCTCCTTGCTATAGAGAGCAGGCCGAACAAAATTCCAAATTTCATAAAGAAGGTAGGGAAATGCTGCAATCAAAGCAAACCAAAATGCAGTAGTTATGTGCGTTAGAAATTGTGATGCAACATTTATATTGATGATATCAACTGCAAACTTATCATTACTAAAATCAGGAAAGAAGAATCCTCCATCTCCTAAACTTGCAAACCAGCGATAAAGGAAGAAGTGCGATGTAGTAGGTCCTAGTATAAAATCATCAAAGATATGTGGCATCGCTATGAACCAGCCAATCATCAGTAGAAAGACAACAATCACAATTCTGAACAACGACCACCTAAGTTCTTCAATATGTTCCCAAAATGAAAGTTCTTTTTCTTCTATCATACATTATTATATTATATTTCTGTCCGGTAATATTTAACACCTCTAGAACTTTGCTTGATTTTCCTATAATCGATTCCATAAAAGGTCTAATAAGTTTCATTTAGCTCTATCCATTGAGTCTATCAAAAATATTAGCTAGTAAAAAGAGAATTCCCT
Source organism: Phocaeicola sp. (assembly GCA_051658485.1). Lineage (GTDB taxonomy): Bacteria > Bacteroidota > Bacteroidia > Bacteroidales > Bacteroidaceae > Phocaeicola. The sequence continues at coordinate 15,595 of JBOFMR010000151.1, read as the reverse complement.
TTCTAAAAAGCATCATCAAACCATTGATAATCATGTGATATAATGATTCATTCTCTTTTTTACCGGATAGCAATAACGATATTATTCTTTTTTAATCTAAGGCTTAGGATAAACCCTACAATTACACAACAACTAGCTCTATCTGCCTGTCCAATCTATAAATGCTAAAATAAATAAACAAACAAATATATACTTTTTTTTGCAATTATAGCAAAAGCAAAGAATAAGATAATCGTATAGCCTATTGCATTAATTCACCACGTATATGCGATATTTCGTACTACATTCGTAGAAAGAGCCATGCCTTAGCTTGGTTTTTTGCAGAATAAATTATTCAGAAAATCCTAGTTAGAATCAAAGGCAATAGTACCCCATTAAAGTTGAACATCATTTTTGTATATCCCTGATTGATAACTATGCAAACACTTTCTTCAAGTAAGTCGATTTGATTTGAAAAGTTATGGTTATGGCAAATCAATTAGGGGCACATCTATACCATAGTATGCTTAAACAAGGGATGTAGCCTGATTCTTATTTCAATAAATTTTCAACGGGACATTCGTGAATCAAATATTATTTTTTGGGCTCTTTGGGGTCATCATTGATTTCATCTTCGATGTTTTTCATTCCATCTTTAAAACTTCTAACACCTTTTCCAATACCTTTCATTAGTTCTGGAATCTTTTTCCCTCCAAATAGGAGTAAAACAACGAGAGTGATTAAAAGAATCTCACCCGGTCCAATATTTCCTAAAAATAGTAAATTCATATAATTTATGTATTAGTTATTAGTATTATTGCTATTCGATAAAACTCAATGCCTTCGGAATATTACTTGAATCTCCTATAATAGAATCCATCAGAAAGCAAATGAGTTTCAATTTAGGTCTATTCTATTGAGTTTATCAAAAAAAACTAGCGAAAAGAGAAGCTTCTTCTTTAGGAGTTTCAGCAAACTATTAATTATCAAGCAAGATAACAATTAATTCTCTCATTTAGCAAAAAGTAATAAATTAGTGTCTTTTTTTTCGAATTATGTCATATCCATTTTTCAGAATCTTCCTTCTTTCCAACATTTCATCAAGCGTATCGAGTATCCCAATAGATGGAAGATCATTTGCGAGTGCATTGTTGTAGAGTTCCTATGCATACTGAGAAGCTGTTTCCAAGGATTTCAAAGTGGAAAGCATACTATCTAGTTTACCATTGCGTATAGACTCTCCTAAAATCAACCCATTATATCAACCATTTTCACCATAGACTCTATCTATCTTCCTACCTCGGTTACTCTATGAATTTCAACAACGCTTTTTAAAAAGATGATGAATCATAAGTAAATCCCCTCTATTATCTAGCTGCTCTAAAGACTATTTTTAGCTAATTTCAATCATCCATAGCGATATACTTATCGGCCAATACACCTGATGAAGTGACATCCTTACAAAAAAATTACGAAGATGAATCAGACTAATTTATCTTCGTAAATCTTTTTATAACAGGTTTGACTATAATGGCAATAAGCAGATTAGTATTATCCTGTTTTAAACAACAGAAACAAAGCTGCCATAAAGATCAAATTCATCAGCTTTTGTTATATCAACCATGTAGAAATGACCAATTTTCAATTCTCTTTCCTCACTCTTTATCAGGACCTCCAAATCGACCTCAGGCGAATCAAATTCCGTTCTACCAATAAAGTAATCTCCTTCTTGACGATCTACTATTATTTTAAGACGCTCTCCCACCTTATCCTGACTCAGCTCTGCTGCAATGCCCTGCTGAATACGCATCAATTCATCCAAACGTTGTTGTTTCACCTCATAAGGTATGCTATCTTCGTATGCTTCAGCGGCATAGGTTCCCTCTTCTTCTGAATAAGCAAAAGCACCCATACGGTCAAAACGAACTGTGCGAACAAACTCCTTCAACTCCTCAAAATCGGCTTCTGTCTCACCTGGATGACCCACCATTAGGGTTGTTCTTAAATGAACCCCAGGTACTTCACGACGAAAATCCTCTATTAGTTGATAGGTGTCAGCCTTCGTTACCTGGCGACGCATTTTGGAAAGCATATCGTCACTGATGTGTTGTAGAGCTATATCCATATAGTTACAAACATTGTCATAGGTACGCATTACCCGAAAAAGGTCCTTGGGAAAATGTGCTGGATAAGCATAATGCAAGCGAATCCACTCCACACCTGGAACTTGAGCAATTCTTTCAATCAGTTCTGGAAGCTGTTGGCTTTTGTAAAGATCAATACCATAATAGGTAAGTTCCTGAGCAATCACTTGAAACTCTTTTACTCCCTCGGCTACTAATTTTCTCACCTCTTCAACAATCTCATCCATAGGTCGAGAAACATGCTTACCAGTCATTATGGGTATGGCACAGTAAGAACATTTACGATCACACCCCTCCGATATTTTCAAATAAGCATAGTGAGGAGGCGTGGTAAGTGTACGATCCAGAAGAAACTCTGTTTTATAGGTTTTCCCTAAATCTTTAAGTAGCTCATTGTAGTTAAACTTCCCATAAAATTTATCTACTTGTGGGATTTCAACAGCTAACTCTTGCAAGTAGCGCTCAGACAAGCAACCCATAACAAAGAGTTTTTTCAATCTTCCCTCCTCCTTAGCTTGACAAAATTCAAGAATCATATTGATAGATTCCTCTTTTGCGTCGCCTATGAAGCCACAAGTATTGATAACAGCAATTTCTCCTTGTGGATTCTCAGAGTCATGAGTTGCTTTGTACCCATTCTCTTTCAGCTGGCGAATTAACTTTTCGGAGTCAACCAAGTTCTTTGAACACCCCAGCGTAATAATATCTATTGTATTTTGTTTCATCGTTTTTATCTATTCTGATATCCCACTATCCTTCACCAAATAGAGAGGATACAAATTCTTTTTTACGGAATGCTTGCAAATCTTCCATTCCTTCTCCCAATCCAATGTATTTTACAGGAATCTTAAATTGATCTGAAATTCCAACCACAACTCCCCCTTTAGCAGTACCATCAAGTTTAGTTATGGCCATAGCCGTTACTTCAGTTGCAATTGTAAACTGTTTGGCTTGTTCAAATGCATTTTGACCCGTTGAGCCATCAAGCACCAATAGGACTTCGTGCGGAGCATCAGCTACCACTTTCTGCATTACATTTTTAATCTTCGTAAGCTCATTCATTAAGCCCACTTTATTGTGAAGTCTACCTGCTGTATCAATAATTACAACATCGGCATCGTTAGCTACCGCCGAGCTCAAAGTATCAAAAGCAACTGAAGCAGGATCCGAACCCATTTTTTGTTTAATAACAGGCACTCCAACTCTCGTCCCCCAGATTTCAAGTTGTTCTACAGCTGCAGCACGAAAAGTATCCGCAGCGCCTAGATAAACCTTCTTTCCATGCTTCTTGAATTGGAAAGCCAATTTCCCTATTGTTGTAGTCTTTCCCACACCATTTACCCCTACAACCATTATTACGTAGGGCTTTTTACCTTCAGGCACTGAAAACTCTTCTGCATCTACTGTATTGTTTTCAGTCAACAAATTGGCCACCTCTGATTGAAGGATACCATTTAACTCTTCAGTACCTACATATTTATCCTTAGCAACTCTTTCTTCAATTCGCTTAATTATCTTTAGTGTAGTCTCTACCCCTACATCCGAAGTAACCAATACCTCTTCCAAATTATCTAAGACCTCATCATCTACTGTAGACTTACCCGCTACTGCACGTGCTATTTTTCCAAACACACTCTCCTTTGTCTTAGACAAACCTTTGTCTAATGTTTCTTTTTTTTCCTTTGAAAAAAAACTAAATATTCCCATATTGGATTCTTTTTTATATATTTATTCTTATTTCTACAAAGATAAAACTAATCTATAGAACAGGCAAAAAAAGAGCATACAATGATGCTACACAAAGAAGAACAATCAGAAAGTAGGAAAGGTTTCTAGATATTTCATTCGTTACTATTCAGAATTTCTAACCAAAAAAGCCTTTCAGAGATAAATTATCTGAAGAGTAATTGACACAATCACTCCTATCAAACATTTTCACCAAAAAAAAGAGTTCTTTTCTGTTTTGTCTGAAAACAAAACAGAAAAGAACTCTGATAATATCGAGGAAAAGAATTGAGATTCTGCCGCTCCACAATGTAATGAACAAATACGTAGAGTTCTATCAATAAAAAGAGGCCATTCATCGAGCTTTAAGCGGTTTAACAACCAATAAGCACATCTATCACATCCTCGCAAAAAACTCTTTTAGCGTAGTCGATTATAAGATTTAACCAACATCTCATCCTTGCCAATGGCACGAATTGCAAGCCAATTAAGAACAATGGCTATAAAAGGGAATAGTACTGAATAAGAAAAATCAAACGAAGAGCCCTCTTTCAACAAAATCATAAAAGCAACAAAAGTTCCATAATAGCCCATCAATAAAATCGTACTAAAGATAACTATACGAATTTGCAACATCCTTTTCTTAAAAAGAAAGATTGTACCAAAAGAGAGGAATGAAGCAGTTAACAACAGAGCAAACAGTGCCCAAGGCGCATATGTTTTAACCCCATCAGCTTCGGTTAATGTAAGATTTGTCAGTTCAGAAAGAGTCAAATCAGGATTCACAAAAGTACCTACAGGCAAGGTAAGTGTTGTTACAAGTAGAATCGTTACTACTAATAAATAAATGGTTTGAATACGTTGTATCATTTCTAGTCTATTAGGGGTAAAAGTGAAGATATTTAAAAAAAAGAAGACCGCTTCAATAAGAAACGGCCTTTATCATAAAAGAGCCTTATTGCAATCTCTCTTTTTCCTTAGCTGGATTACGGTAATAAACCTTTCCCTCTTCGTACTCTTGTGCAGCAATCAAAGTCGCTTTAGGCAATTTTTCGTAGTAACGAGAAATCTCTATTTGCTCACGATTCTCAAACACCTCTTCCATATTGTCTGTATAAGATGCAAACTCCTGAAGCTTTTTAGAAAGATCACTTTTCATTTCAACCGAAATTTGATTGGAGCGCTTTCCAATAATAGCTACTGTTTCATACAAGTTACCCGAATCAGCACATAATTCCATCATGTCGCGGGTTATTGTATTAGTCGGAGCATTCGTCTTTTTGTAATCCATAATTCCTTATTGTTATTATTTAGTCATTTGATTCTTTATTAACATAAACCGTTGCAGCTGTAAAAATAGCATCAACTTCCTTTGTATACTTGCTTTCTGGGAATTCATTCTTGAAAGCATAATACTCATCAATCGCAGCGCGCATACGCTCCTCTTTTTTCTCAATAACACTCTCCTTAGCAAGTCTATACTTTGCTCTTACTAAAATTACTGAAATCTCTTCACGCAACTGCGTATAAGGATAATCCTTTAATATATTTTCAGCTGAAGTTATGCAAGCCAAGTAGTTATTCCCATTCACACGCATATCTGCCGTATAAGAGGCATTACCTGTATAGTCTCCTAAGTTGTAGTACAAACGTACATTCAAGAACTCTTTCATCACCAATTTATCCTGCAAATCAAAAATCATCTGCTGCGCATCGGTGTTGCGTTTGCTACCTGGGAAATACTCCATATACATTTGCAACTCATTAATAGCTTTATAAGTACTCGACTGATCCAGACGAGGCTCAGGAGTATCTAAAAAGAGAGCCCTTCCTGAGAAGTAACGCGCTAATTCAACGTAATCACCACTAGGATAAGTCTTATAATAAGTTGTAAAGTAGTGAGAAGCAGTAATATAATCGCCCTGATTAAAATAAGTCATACCCAACATATAGAGAGACTCTTGTGCCTTATCCGTTCCTTTCAGGATAGCAATAAGTTCTTCCAATATGGTAGCAGCTTTTGTGTTCTGTCCTCCCCCGAAATAGCCTTTAGCTGCTTCGTATTTATACTCGTAATCCGTACTTTTAAGGACTTTATTGTATTCGCCACATGATGTTAATGCGCCACCAGCAACCAAAGCTATTAGGATATATTTCTTCATTCTTATTTTAAAATAATTGCGCAAATTTACTTGTTTCAATTGAATAATACAACCCAATCGCCATATTTAATGCTAAAAAAAAGAGGATACTTATTTTTCCATCCATTTTATCTTCTATTTCAATTGGAATAGCCTATTTTTACAACTTCTTTAAATGATAGCTACACATGAAGTTTGAACTGATTTCTGATTACCAACCAATGGGGGATCAACCCGAGGCGATAAAGCAACTTACAACAGGGATAGAAGAGGGAGTTGCCGCACAAACACTCCTTGGGGTTACAGGCTCTGGAAAAACCTTTACCATAGCCAATGTAATTCAAAACGTCAATAAACCTACACTTATATTAAGTCATAATAAAACCTTAGCAGCACAATTGTATGGAGAGTTTAAAAGCTTTTTTCCAAACAATGCTGTTGAATATTATGTATCCTACTACGACTACTACCAACCTGAAGCTTATCTCCCATCTAGCGATACCTACATTGAGAAAGATTTGGTTATTAACGATGAAATAGACAAGTTGAGACTAGCCACTACCTCAGCCCTACTATCAGGAAGAAGTGATGTCGTTGTAATCTCTTCCGTATCGTGCATTTACGGTATGGGAAACCCCGCCGACTTTTATGACAACGTAATAGATATTGCCCGTGGCAAACGAATTGACCGAAATGTTTTCCTTCGTCGCCTCATAGAGAGCCTTTATGTACGCAATGACTTAGAAGTAAATAGAGGAAATTTTCGGGTAAAAGGAGATACAGTAGATATTTACCTCGCCTATACAGACCATCTACTACGAGTCCTTTTTTGGGACGATGAGATAGAAGCTATCGAAGAGGTCGATCCCATATCAGGGGTACGTATGGGAAGCTTTGAAGAGTACAAAATATACCCAGCCAACCTCTTTATGACAACCAAAGATAGTCAATTACGAGCCATCTACCAAATAGAAGATGATCTTGCCAAAGAGGTGGCACGTTTTGATGAGTTGGGGAAAAATTACGAATCCAAACGCCTGCACGAACGGGTAACCTACGACATGGAGATGATTCGCGAATTGGGACACTGCTCGGGCATCGAAAACTACTCACGCTATTTTGACGGACGCGAGCCGGGCAATCGACCCTACTGCTTACTCGATTTCTTCCCTGAAGATTTCCTGATGGTTATAGATGAAAGCCACGTAACTATCCCACAAATACGAGCTATGTATGGAGGAGACCGTGCACGCAAACTCAACCTAATCGAATATGGCTTCCGCATGCAAGCTGCAGCAGATAACCGCCCTTTAAAATTCGAAGAGTTTGAAAAGCTAGCCAAAGAGGTTATCTACGTAAGTGCCACCCCAGCCGATTACGAACTTCAACAGTGCGAAGGGGTGGTTGTCGACCAAGTAATCCGCCCTACAGGTCTATTAGATCCTATCATAGAGGTACGTCCCAGCATGAATCAGATAGATGATTTAATGGAGGAAATTCAACAACGGGTAGAAAAAGAAGAACGCACACTAATAACAACGCTAACCAAAAGAATGGCAGAAGAGTTAAGCGAATATCTGCTCAATCACGGAGTGCGATGCAGCTACATTCACAGCGATGTGGATACTTTGGATCGGGTAAAGATTATGGACGATCTGCGTCAAGGAGTCTATGATGTCCTAATAGGGGTAAACTTACTTCGCGAAGGGTTAGATCTACCCGAAGTGTCACTGGTAGCCATATTGGATGCTGACAAAGAGGGGTTTTTGCGCTCACACCGTTCACTTACACAAACAGCAGGACGTGCTGCACGAAACATCAATGGGAAGGTTATCATGTATGCGGAGCGTATTACTGAAAGTATGCGACTTACCATCGAAGAGACCACGCGAAGACGAGAAAAACAACTTGCCTATAACGAAGAGAATGGCATAACTCCTAGACAAATTCAACGGGCTCGGAATGCTGCACTTCTAGGTGCTAAAGTCAATGAATCGCCAGAAAAGTCAGCTCTCTCAAAAGCCTATACAGAACCAATAGGAAACCATCTAGTGGCAGATCCTATCACTCAATATATGGATAAACCACAACTAGAAAAAATGGTTGAAAGAAGTCGAAAACTGATGCAGGAGGCTGCCAAAAAGCTAGACTTCATCGAAGCAGCACAGTACCGTGACGAACTCATTAAGCTAGAAGAGTTGCTCAAGATAAAATAATCCCAACCACCCCTTTAGTGCAAGAAGCGCGTAAATGCTTAAAGCGCAAGATAAACCTGAGAAGAAAGTCGGTTATCAATCTCTCTCCCTATTCAAGGAGAGAGCTACTTTGCGCTTCGGGAATAAGTTTCTTACCATCTGGCTTGGCTCCCAATTTGATTAGATTATTGGAGGCTCCAACAATACTTTGCTGCCCCTCATACAACTTCTTTTTTGATTTGCCATAATCACCCATAACCTTCTCCAATTTATCACCCAAAGATTCAAAACCCTCCACAAAGTCAGCCACTCGATTTAGCAAGATACGAGCTGTATCAAAGATCTTTTCTTGACTACGCGTTTGCTGCACTTGGGTCCAAGCCAGCTGAATCATACGAAGAGCAGCCAGTAAATTTTGCTCACTCGTAATGAATATACCCATTTCAAAAGCCTCTCTCCACAAAGCAGCATCGGCATACAAAGCCAATTGAAGGGCAGACTCATTGGGAACAAACATAATTACGTAATTCAAGGGCTGACGGGGTGCTTTGATATAAGCACTGTAATCTTTTCGTGCCAACTCTTTCACATGTTGACGAATACTACGTAGATGACGCACCAATGCCTCTTGACGCACATCGTCCGTTTCGGCATGTTGATACTCCACAAAAGCTGCAAGCGACACCTTTGAGTCAATGATAGCATCTTTCTGTTCAGGGTAGTGAAGGATAACATCAGGTATCATACGTTTACCCGAATCATCATGTTTTAGAGCCTTACCACTGCTATCGCGCAACATACTCTGCACCTCGTAATGAATTCCCTCTTTCAACCCTTGACTCTCTAGCAATTCACTCAAAATCATCTCTCCCCAGTTTCCTTGCAACTTGTTATCATTACGCAAGGCACTAGCTAATTTATCCGCCTCATTTCCTATCTGCATCGTACGCTTCATCACCTCTTCTATTGCTTTTTCCAACGAGGCACTGTTCTTGTTATGCGTATCCCGACTATTATCCATTGCATCTCTCATCTGAGTGATACTCTCTTTAAGTGGATTTATAATTGTACTCATCTGTACTGAGTTTCGCTGAGTCAACTCTTGCTCGCGTTGTTTCAACAACTCTTGAGTAGTGGTATACAATTTCTCTTGCACCAAGCGCATCTGTTCCACAAACTGCCTACTTCTCAACTCACCCTCTCGCTCCATCTGTTCATTTAAAAGTTCAATTTCTCTCCCCTTAGACTCATTGCTAGCATTGAGTTGACTGTTAGTAGATAGTAGTTCAGCATACTGTCCCTCCATCCGTTTTATTTGCTGTAAAGCACGTTGAAATTCCTCCTCCTTGCTATTCAACAAAGTATACATCTGTGTCATTTGCACTTTGTTATACAAGAAAGCAGCCACAGCAGCTAGTGAAGCCCCTATTAATAGATATACGATAGATTCCATCTCTTATTCATTCCCTCTTTTCTTATTACCTAATACCCGCAACTGCTTTTGCAACATGTTATAGTTCAAACGATTATTGAAGTTCTTTTCACCCAAATGGCTAAAAAGTTTTTTCTATAACTATCTGCATTATACTAGTATACAAAAATATTGCGAGTCTCACGTATTACTCTTTTTATTCTCTCTTATTATTGCATCATTCTACAAAAAAGGTGCTCCTTTCTCCTATTCAAATGCCATCTTTCAATCTTATTATCCCATACAATCTAGCTACTCACATCAGCCTATTTCAAGAACACTTCTTCCTCCCGTTCCCTGTTTCACAACTTTTATTTGGGTATGAATACGCTCTTTCATTTCACTTGTATGAGAAATAACCCCCACCTTTTTCCCCTGCATCGTATGAAGTGAAGAGAGGGCATCGATAACCATATTCAAGCTATCAGAGTCAAGCGTTCCAAAACCCTCATCAACAAAAAGGTTCTGTATGGAGATATTACGCGAAGAGAGCGAAGATAAGCCCAATGCCAACGACAAGCTAACCAAGAAAGTCTCACCACCCGAAAGCGAAGAGAGGTTACGAACCTCATCTGCCCGATCTCTATCTACGATACGAATTCCGAGCGAATTAGCTACCTGTTCCAAGCGATAACGATGTGTGAGTAAGGTCAACTGTGCATTGGCCTGCTTCAACAGAAACTGCAAGGTATATATTTGCGCCGTTTCACGGAAGTTATCCCCATCCTTATTACCCAAAATATCATTCAACAATTTCCAGTTTTCATACTCTTTCTTCTTCTCACAAAGATCCTCTTGATAGTGTGCCACTTTGCGAAGTGCCTCTTGATGAGCCATCCATTTGCCGCTAGCAAGCTGGCGCTCTTTGTCTATTTGTTCCTGTTGTACGATTAGTTCTTTCAGACGCTCTTGCAATACCACTCTCTCCTCCTCAGGTTTATCACCCAATGTGTGGTGCTTAACCAAATCATCTTTACACTTCTGCAATATACCGGCTAGGCGCTTTACCTCCCCTTTGGCCTCTTCCAATCGCTTTCGTTTATCAGCCCACTCTTTATCGGCATCAAACAGCTTCTGCAATCGTTCCAAAGTTAGTAGCTCTTTACCACACATGCCCTCATTATAACTTGATACAAAGTGATTGATTTTCTCAGAGAGCTCCTTTTGCTTGATCTGCTCCGCTGTTTGTTGCACCAGCAGCGCTTCGTATGTCCCATTCAAACGACTAAGTACCTCACCCTTCTCTTTATGTATTTGGGTATAAAGTCGCTCTTTCTCATCCGCCTGCTCCGCCTTTATATTCAAGCTCTTCTCCAACTCGAAAGGGTCCATTCCACCTAAAAGATGACGATAGTTCTCTTGCTCAAGCTCCTCTCTTTTTTTATATCTCGCCAGCTCCTCCTTCTCTTTTTCCTCTGCCTCCTGCTGACTCTTTACCATTTTTTGTTGCTCAACTATTTTGGCTGCCAACTCCTTTAGAATGGTCTGAGCAGACTCCTTTTGCTCTTTTGCAGCCGTACTCTCCTTATAAAGCGAACGAAGTTTATCCAAAAGTTCTTCGAAATGGTTCTCGTAAAGCATCTCCCAATCAGAAAGAGTTATTTGAGAACGCAACATATTTCGTTTAAGCAACAACAAGCTATTCAAATCCTCTACACTCTTTTGTTGCTCTTCAATGCGACTCTCCTCTGCACAAAGCAAGGCATGTTGCTCATTAAGATTTTGAAGAATTTTCTCACTACTCTCTTTTTTTACATCGTAAGAGTGTTGTTTTTTTTCGATTGTTTTTTGCAATTGAGTATAATCGTTCATGGCCTGCGAAGCTCTCTTAATTTGCTCTTTCGAAGCAATCAACAGACCATCCAACTCTCTCATTTTCAGAGAAGAGGGAAGAGAAATATCACCTACATTTTCACCCTCTATCTCCTCGAAACTCATTTGAACTGTAGAAGAGACGAGAGCAACTAAATCAGGGTATTTTTCCTCTATCTTTATCTGCTCTTGATAGCTACTCACACACCCCTTTTGGATCTGTTTCAATAGCTCCTTCAACCCCTGCACTTTTCCACAAGATTGATGCAACAACGTGTTCCAGCCTTTTTGAGGATGATTCACCTCCTCCTCTATCTCTTTTAAACGCATGGTATAGCGTTCTATTTCCAGTCTAACGGGAGATAGAAGCTCGATTACATTTTGCTCAGCATAGGGGTGCAGTGTTGACCCACAAATAGGACAAGGTAGTTCTGGCTTTAACAATGCACGCATTGCCTCCGTATTCTCACCGATTGTTAGTTGATAAGCCTGTTCCAAACCAGGAAGTACTTTATCGATGGACTCTCGCTCTTCTTTCAATTGAAGAAGCTCCGTTTCATACCGTTGAATTTCCTGCTGAATCGTAGTTACTTCCCCCTTCTTTGTCTCGTAAAGCTCAATATTAGTTATCAACTCTTTACTCAACTGTACCACTCGCTCTAAATCATTTGCACGTATAGTGGCTTGAGAAAGCTCTTTCTGCAGCTCATCTACACCCAACAAATTTAATTGTTCTTTAGAAAGGTTTAGTTGCTGAGCAGCAGTCACCATCTCCTCTTGCAGCTTGAGATAAGCCAACTGTTCGGAGTTCCAAGCACCCTTTTCCACTACCCATTGTTGCTTTGCCTTTTCAATGTTTCCAAACTCGACTCGATACTTCTCCTCCTTCAGATGCATATCTTTAAGCTCACTTCCAATGACCTTTATCTCCTCAATCATCTGCTCATGAGGTTTCAACTCCTCTAAAGTAGTGATTGCATCAAGCTCTTTTTTTCGTTCATTGTCAGCTCTTTTCTGACTCTCTTCCACCGCAATCTCTGCATTTTTTTGTGCAATAGAAATTTGTTGAAGTTTATCCAATCGAGCCGAGATAGCACTCTGAAGCTCATCCAAGGTAGCCTTGGTTACTTTCGCTTTGCTAATAAGAGGTGATTTCAACTCCACCTCTTTTTTGAGAAGAGCATAACTTTCCCTCGCTTCCGACAATTGTGAAAACAGCTCACCCAGCTCCTTCTCACAAATCGCTTTAGAATTTACAACTTCACTAATATCACACTGAATCTTCCTCAGACGCACTTCCAGTGGCTGCAGCTGCATATAAGTAGCTTGTATAGGTGTTACTTCATCCCATAATTCCAACTCTTTCTCATCGTGATTCAGCAGAGACAAAGAGTGATTAGCCCCCTCTACCTGCTTTTCATAGCTAGCAACATGGGTTTTCAGCTCATCCAAAGAGTCCCACCACTGCACGCTCCGTTCAATCCTCTTCTGACCGGCAAGTGCCTCACTCCAACAACGATCTAGCCGACTACGCTCCTCACTCACAGCAAGTGACTCCTCCTCTGTAAGCAGATGTGCAGCAATTTGATTCACCTCTCTCTCCAGATCCAGATAAGTATCAGCTGCCACTTTGTAAAACTCATATATCTTTTGGGCAATCACTGTGTAAATTTCAGTACCCGTAAGCTTCTCTAATAAGATAGCCTTCTCTTTATCATCGGCCTTGATAAAATTAGCAAAGGAGCCCTGTGCCAACATCACTGTACGCACAAATTGCTGATAATTTAAACCGATCAGTTGATCAATTGTATCATTATCGCCTCTTTTAGCACCTAATTCCAACTCTTTTTCTACTGCTATCCCCTCCTTATTACACTCTAGCCTATAAAGTTTACGTATCGCTTTTTGGTAATTCGTACGTCCTACCTCACACGACCATCGCACCCGATAGGTTAAGTCGTCATTAGCCAAGAAAAGTAGTTCAGCAAAACATTGTTTGGTACCGCGACTTAATATGTTGCGTACATCGTGAGGTTGCAAATCTTTGTCGTTGTGAAAATCACTTTCACCATAGAACTTCACTTTACTAGCCCCCATAAAACGAGGACAAGAACCATACAGAGCCAAACAAATAGCATCCAAAATCGTACTTTTACCACTTCCCGTAGCACCTGTTATGCTAAAAAGGTGGCTACTCTTAAGAGGTTCTACTTGGAAATCAATTATCTGCTCTCCTTCTAGGCTAGCCAGATTCAACAACGTTAGTTTTAATAGTTTCATCGAGTTTCAGTTTTGGCAGCCTCAATGGCTTTGTTTGCTAGCTTCATTAACTCCTCGCTCATATCACAGCCATGCTTCTTCATATACCCTTTTTTTATAATATCTAGCGGATTGCGACTCAATAAATCCTCAGCTGATTCTATCACCAATTGCTCCTCGCTATCTACTCCACACAGAGTATAACTAGGGTGCACCCGACACAAATAGACCTCTTTATGATATTTCAAAAGCATCTCTTCTATTGCTTTAACCACACCTGGATGGGGATTATCAAGTAGTACATTCACCTCTAAATAGGGTTTGTTTTCATCTTCAAGAGAAGGCATATTCATTATTTGACGCTCTATCTCCTCCAATGATGCTGGTTTGGAAGGTATTGATAGCAAGGGGTGTAGTAGAGGATATTTAATAAATTGAGGTTCATTCATTAGTTTGCCTGCATCGAAACAAGCCAATTCCACCCCATGCTGGTAGCCGCGTTCAGAGAAAGACATAGGAAGTGCACTCCCTACATAACGTCGAGTTGGGTTTCCACCCATACACTGCCTTTTGTGAATATGACCCAATACCAAAAGAGTCACCTCCTCATTTAAATCACCCAAATTAACCATTTCTGATCCTCCTACAACGATCCGTTCGGAAGAGTTCTCCGCTATTTCAGACCCCTTCGCATAGAGGTGACCTAGCAATATAGATGCCTCATTAGCACTCTTTATCCCATTTAGCTCACGAATAGCTGATTGCAGAAAATGGGTAACCCCATTGGCATACCCCATTCCTCGCTCATAATCCCCATCCCGCAAATAAGGAACCGCCAACACGTATGCCTTCTCTTCCATATTCTCACGAGAATGTATAGGAATAATCAGATCCCCATAATCGACCTCACCAGTCACGATGTGACGAATCACTCCACGCACAAATATTTTATGCCTAGAAAACATCGCACGAGGTGCCTCCAAACGTGCTGCAGAGTCGTGATTACCCGCAATAATTACCACTTGTAAACCTGGGTTTTGAATGGTAACTTCAGCTAAAAAATCAAAATAAAGTTGTTGTGTAACTGCCGATGGATTGCTATTATCAAACACGTCTCCCCCAATGAGGATGGCATCTGGTCCTTCATTCGCTATTCTATCCAAAAGCCAATCCAAAAAATGTTTATGTTCAGAATAACGATCAAACCCGTGGAAATAATTCCCCAAATGCCAATCTGAGGTAAGCAATATTTTTATCATATTAGAATCATATAAGGTATATAATGAAAGAAAACATCAGCTACGCTTTCCCAAAAAGCGAGAGCCAATAGACTGCCCTAGAATAGCAGTAGCAATGATCCAAAGAGCATAGTCCGTAGGAATCATCAGATAAATACGTATTGGAAGAAGAATAAAAAGAGAAGCATGGATCATAAAGAACCACATAAAAGAGAATTTTTTATATCTCAATCTATAATAACCTAGAATCATATTAATCAGCAATGCCAATGCAAAAATAAACCACACCTCTATCATCTTTATTTATCTATCTAATAATTTATAATAAGTAAGTGAACACAAAAAATCAATGCCATTTATTTTGAGAAGCTATTCAATATATCGAATAAAAAGATTCGCTGAATATAAACAAGTAATAGGCACCTACTTAACAAATATACAATTAGTTATTCAAATAGCCTCTCTTTTCACTTAGAGTAAATAGTATAAACGCAAAAAAAATCCCCCAGTTCTTGTTAGAACCAGAGGACTTCTCTAAAAACGGCGGCTACCTACTCTCCCACAATCTGCAGTACCATCGGCGTGACAAGGCTTAACTTCTCTGTTCGGAATGGGAAGAGGTGGAACCCTT